>NZ_JBBKBX010000019.1:0-78792 GCF_037890365.1 Blautia sp. HCN-20427
ATTCTTTTTTCGACAGCCATACTAGATTATCACATCTGTATCGCTTTGTCAAGAACTTTTTAAAACTTTTTTCCATCGACCTAAGTCGCCTTTCTGTTGCTTTAAAGAACCCGCATCTGCTCGCCTGAGCGATAACCTCTGTTCTTTGCGAAAGCTATGTTAGAATATCATATCTGTCGACTATTGTCAACAACTTTTTTCATTTTCTTTTCCAACGCTTTTTTCTAAGCATCGGCTGGGTATTAATATATCATTTTCTTTCTTCTCTGTCAATAATAATAGCGGAAAAATTTTACAATTTCTCCGCTTATTTTTAACCTGCTTTTTCCTTTACCAAATTCCAGAAAGAAAATGCACTAATATATTGTTGTCATACAGCATTTCTGTCAATGGATTTGCCTGCAGCATCATAGCCGCTTCTTTCGCCCAAGCCGAATCCCAGAACAGCGTAATAATCAAAAAAATAATCCATACCACAAAAATCCCCTGCACTGCTCCCAGCACCGCACCGCCTGTTCTGTTAATCAAACTTAAAACAGGCAGAGAAAAAATACCATCCAGCAGACCGCCCAGAAGATTCATGACAATACTGATAATAACGGCCGTAAAAATCAAACTGACAGCCCCTATGGCCATCTGCGCAATGCTGCGGGAAAGATATTCCCAAAAGCTGTCCGCCAGCAGCTGATTATAACCTTCTGTATTATTATGCCCCACCAGAATTTTTGTAAGACTTTCCGGCAAAGGAAGACTCTGAATATACTGGTTCTGCTCTTCCGTATTTATTTTCTGATCCAGCTGCTCTTTCAACGCAGCAGAAATGCTCTCCTCACACTGTTCCTGTACCACCTTATAAACCGGTGTTTTTTCTCTCAGAAACTGGGTAATGTACGGGTTTAGTATAAATCCCAGAGCCAGTGCCAGAACAACGGAAAAAACAGAAAATGCCGTGCGGACCATTCCACGTTGAATCCCTTTAAAAATATACAGTACAGGAACTGCCAGTATCACAACACACAGCCAGTTCATAATCATCACCTTTCTTTCGTACTCTTTCTCTGCTATTTTAGTGTAATCGTATTAATTCCATTTTCCGAAATCATCATATAACGTTTGGAGGATACCTGGAAAAGATTTTTCACCGCGCCTTCCTCCATGGTTCCGTCAAACTTTTTAATGCCGCTTAAGTTGTACATCTGCACCTGGTCATCATGGTGCATAATGATCATTTCTCTGCTGATACTGATACTCTCATATTCCTGGTCAAATCCTTTTGAGAACCGCTTTCTTCCCGATGGGTCATAAAGTTCCATTTGGTATTTGTCCTTCTTGTCATCGCCTTTTAACACCAGTCCAAAGTATTTATCATTATAAAACGTACTGACAATCTCACTGTCCGTCTTTTCATTTACCTCTTCCTTCGGCGTTCCGGCTCCTCTGAAAACCGAATATCCATCATCGCGAATCGCCACTGCGGACTGGTTCGTCAAATAAATCAGCTGAGGTACCACTGTATTTTTATATGTAAACTCAGCCACAATATTATCCGTTTTGTTCTGTCCTTCATCTCCGAAATTGTAGAAAATAATCCTGCTGGATATATCACCATTATCTACAAAAAGATAACTGACAGCAATAATTTCTCCATCCGGAGAAACCGCCATGTCCAGCGGATAGCCGGGATTGTCTACTCTGGTCTGATTTTCGGCAATGGTACTTCCGTCTGCTGCATAATAGTTAATCCAGGTTTTTTCACCGTCCTCCAGGACTGCTGCCACAGCCCCTTTCTCTGTAATTTCTGCCTGGAGCACCGGAAATTTTGTCTCTACCGGACCTATGGGGCCGTCCTTTCCCAGAATGTACATGTCTGTTCCCTTTTTATCATAGATAACAGCTTTCTCGCCCCGGACTGCAGCGGCTGGATTGCTCATTTCAAATGTCTGATTCCACACCACCTTCTCCGATTGTGACAACAGGGAAGCGCCGTCATCTCCATATTTCAGAAGACCGTCTCCCAGCTGAATATAGCTGGCAGACTGCGTATCTTCATTTTCCGCTGAGGACACCACCTGGTATTTATGATACACATGATATTTGATTCCTAAAATTACAGCTACAGCCAGTAAAATCACTGCCCCGAAAATCAGCAGAGATTTTTTCACCCTGATTTGTGTGAAGCGTTTCCATTTGCCTGTATTCAGCTTTACCACTTTATCATTTTGTTTTAGATTCATAAATCTCTTCCTCAATGTATTTTTAGGCTAAGTATAACACAAATCTTTAAGGGAGTAAAATTTTTTGTCCCGGATAAATCAAATCTGTTTCCGACAGACTGTTCAGTTCACAGATTTCTCCTATTTTTTTTGTATTGCCATAGTTGCGGATACTGATTTTCGTAATGGTATCTCCGGGCTGAATGGTATAGGAACGGTGGGTTCCCACCGCAATTGTTTCGGTATCCGATACAGCCGTATCTGACGGCGTATCTGTGTCCTCTGCATCATCGGGAGTATTTTCCTGATGACTGCTGTCAGAACTCTCTGCCCCTTTTTCCTTCTGACCGGAATCTGTATCAGCTGCAGATGTTTCCCCGGATGTCTCTGCAGAAGTTTCAGTTTCTGTCTTTTTCTCTGTCTCCGCAACATTTTCCTTCGCGTCATCGCTTTTCCCGGTACTGTCCGCTGTGCCATTCACCGGTGTAACTTTCTGCTGCTCTTCCTTCTCCCGAGGTTCTTCCAGGCTCGCCATAACCTTCTCGGTGCTTCTCAGTTTCTGATAGTCATTCAGATACAGCACCCCAACAGCCAATACCGCTGCTGCCGCACAGACACTGGCGGTTCTGAAAAGCGGAAATTTCTGTTTTTGTTCTTCCTCTGCCGTCTTTTTTTCCACCTTTTTGCGGAATGTGGACACTGCAGAATCATCCACTTCCTCTGTTTTCCGTTCTGCCCTTTCATTCTGCGCAATGAGGAAATTCCGCATAGGCTCATTTTTCTCATAATACACGTAAAAGCCGGGCTGACGGGACATCCGGCCTTCTTCATAGCGGTAGAAGGCCTCTTCTTTTTCCAGCGGTTCCTGCACAAAGAGCACTTTGTCATTGCCGCCGAAATGATTGAGATGGGTCTGGCAAATGACCTCATGCAGTTCCATGGCGCAGCCGGGAATGGACAAAAACCAGCCTACCACTTCCTGTTCCGGAAAATATTCCTTGTTTTTCTCATACACATGATTCCAGATTTCCTGGGTAAAGGTCAGATGCTCCTCTGTCACCTCCATATCCGGCAGCGCTACCGCACTTTTAATGAACAAATAGGAGATTCCTTCTTTCCAATTGGCCTGTCCCAGCAGAATCGCCGCAATTCCTCTGTGCGAATTTTCAGAAGAGATTCTACAAAGGTAAGTATACGCATAATCTTCTATATAGATTTTCTGTGTTCCTCTGATTTCTCCTATCTGGCGTATATTATTGGGAATACGGAAAAATCCTTCATTCCCTTCGGGCTTTTGTTTTTCCTTTTCATAAACAATTTCTATCATAGAATCAGTCACCCCTTTTGGAAAGAGAATAACACACTTGTCCTGCGAAATTTATCATATTCCGGGCTCGATTCTATTTTTTTACCGACAAATTTTCTTAAAAATCCACAGGATAAAGGCAGAAAAAACGGACAGACTAAGACCATGAACGTCAGGAAAGGATAGAAATTGTATGCTGCAGACTAAAAATCATACTTACTATATAGAAAATAAAAGCACCGGAGCCGATACCCGGCTTGGCGCGATTCTCTTTGACCTGCTCACCTCCTGTGAAAAAAATTTCAGCGAACTGGTGATTCTCTGTATTGGAAGCGACCGCATTACCGGAGACAGCCTGGGACCTCTGGTGGGACACAGCCTGTCCAGATTTTCTTTACCCCATGCCCGGGTATACGGCACACTGGACCGTCCGGTACATGCCCTGAATTTAAACGAGACCGTGGAAATGCTGCAGCAGCAGCATCCTCACGGCCTCATCCTGGCTATTGATGCCTCTTTGGGCACCAGAAAACATCTGGGGTTTCTCACTATATCCCCGGGTGCTTTAGAACCGGGACTGGGCGTGCGGAAAAAATTAATGCCTGTGGGAGATATTTCCATCACAGGCATTGTAAATGTATCGGGAACTTTTGACAATTTTCTTCTGCAGACTACCCGGCTTGCCACAGTGGTACAACTGGCAGATTCCATTGTTTCCGGAATTCTGCTGGCCCATCATCAGTATTTTACGCCCCGCCGTTTTCCCGAAGAACCCTTTGTCCAGCGGCCTGTGGAACGGACTCTCAGCTTTGCAAAATTTGCGCCTCTGTCAGCCGCTGCCACCTCCTTGCCAAAAGGAAGAATGTAATCCGTATATTGGTAATCCGCACCAAAGACACGGCGCACCAGCCGCTTCATAAACAGATACGCGCCTCTCGGAAACCAGGCTTTGTAATAATACCGCCCGATTTCGCAGGTCCCGCAGTATTTGTCTGTCAGTGTAATAATCCAGGTCTCCCAGTGGGTGGGCGGTATGGGTGTCACCGGAAACATGTGCTTTACAATCATCTCCTCCTCAAGAGGGTTCAGCTTAAAGTATTTCTTTGCATTGTGCAGCGCCCGGTGGGGATGAGTCATGGCATGAACCGGGTCTCCCGTCTTCTTCCGGTGTCCCCGCCAGTCATACAGGAACAAATCGTGCAGCATTCCCGCCCGTGCCGCGCTTCTGGCATCTAAGTTAAAAAATTTGCAGATTCGGTAATTATAATATGCCACATTCAGACAATGCTGATAGCAGCTTGTCTCACAGTGATGTGGAAATTCCTTCATTTTCAGCACATAGGGGTGATGTACCAAATCTTTAATGTATTCGTAAAATTCTTCATTTCCAGGGTCTTTCACCGTATGTGCCCTCTTCATTCTCCCCTTATTTTTTCGTCTTGTCATACAGAATCTCCCCTTTTGTTGACCTTTTTTGTTGAGTTCGATTCTACCCTATTTTTCCTCATTTGTAAAGGGGAGACTGCACCACACAATACGCATGGCGCAGTCTCCCCGCAGGAACTTATACAAATTCTTTAATTTTCTTATAAATACCTTCTGCATCCAGTCCGTATTTTTCCAGCAGTTTTACTGCAGGACCAGATTCACCGAAGACATCGTTGACACCGATACGAAGCATTTTGGTAGGCGCTTTTTCAGAAAGTACTTCTGCCACTGCACCGCCAAGTCCGCCGATTACGGAATGTTCTTCTACGGTTACCACTTTGCCAGTCTCTTTGGCTGCTTTTACAACCAGTTCTTCGTCCAGAGGCTTAATCGTATGAATGTTGATAACTTTTGCGTCAATGCCGTCTGCTGCCAGCTTTTCTGCTGCCAAAAGCGCTTCATTTACACAGAGACCTGTGGCAAACACGGTTACGTCCTTGCCTTCTCTTAACACGATACCCTTTCCGATTTCAAACTTGTAGTCCGGTCTGTCATTGATAACCGGCACAGCCAGCCTGCCGAAACGCAGATATACCGGGCCATCGTGAAGGTAAGCAGCTTCTACAGCAGCTTTGGCTTCCACATCATCAGAAGGATTTAAAATCACCATTCCCGGAATGGTTCTCATCAGAGCCATATCTTCGTTGCACTGGTGCGTAGCGCCGTCTTCCCCTACAGAGATACCTGCATGGGTAGCGCCGATTTTTACGTTTAAATGAGGATAACCGATAGAGTTGCGAACCTGCTCGAAAGCACGTCCTGCTGCAAACATGGCAAAGGTACTTGCAAAAGGAACTTTTCCTGTAGTGGAAAGGCCTGCTGCAATGCCCATCATGTTAGCCTCTGCAATACCGCAGTCAATGTGGCGTTCCGGGAAAGCTTTCTGGAAAGTACCAGTCTTGGTTGCACCTGCCAGGTCAGCGTCCAGAACTACCAGATTGTCATATTTTTTACCTAATTCTACTAATGCGTTTCCGTAACTGTCTCTGGTCGCGATTTTCTTTACTTCTGACATAATGCTTCACCTACCTTTTCCAAATCTGCCATTGCAATTGCATATTCTTCATCGTTTGGCGCTTTTCCGTGCCATCCTGCTTCATTTTCCATAAAGGAAACATCTTTTCCTTTTACAGTCTTCATAATAATTGCAGTCGGTTTGCCTTTTACGGTCTTTGCTTCGTCAAAAGCTGCTTTTAACTGGTCAAAATCATTTCCGTCTTCCACGTTGATAACATGGAAATTAAATGCTTCAAATTTCTTGTCAATTGGGTATGGAGAACATACATCTGCGATGTTTCCGTCAATCTGCAGACCATTGTTGTCCACAATGGCAACCAGGTTGTCCAGTTTTCTGTGGCCTGCAAACATAGCTGCTTCCCACACCTGTCCTTCCTGAATTTCTCCGTCTCCCAACAGTGTATATACGCGATAGGAATCTCCGTCCATCTTAGCTGACAGGGCCATTCCCACTGCAGCAGAAATTCCCTGGCCTAAAGAACCGCTGGACATATCCACACCTGGAATGTGCTTCATATCCGGGTGTCCCTGCAGATAAGAGCCAAGATGACGCAGGGTCTTCAAATCTTCTACCGGGAAATAGCCTCTGTTTGCCAGAGTGGAATACAAGCCCGGCGCTGTGTGGCCCTTAGACAGTACAAAGCGGTCACGATCAGCTTTCTTTGGCTGTTCAGGGTCAATATTCATTTCTTCAAAATACAGATAAGTAAATAACTCGGCTGCAGAAAGTGAGCCGCCCGGATGTCCGGCTTTTGCAGAATGAACAGCAGTGACAATCCCTTTACGGATTTCATTTGCCGTCTTCTGAAGTTCTAACTTGTTCATTATTTTCCTCCTGAATGTTTTCGGTTCGATGTTATTATAACAGATGAGACCAGGTATGCCAACCTTGAATTATTCTCCAAATACAGCGATGTAGTCTTTCTGGAATTTTTCGATTCCGGCGTCTGTCAGAGGGTGCTGTGTCATTTTTTCCAGAACTGCGTACGGCACGGTCGCAATATCAGCGCCTGCCAGCGCACACTGTGTTACATGCATTGGATGACGTACACTTGCTGCAATGATTTCGGTTGGAATGTCAGCAACTGCAAACATTTCGGCAATGGTTTCGATAAGTTCTACTCCGTCTGTGGAAATATCATCCAGTCTGCCCAGGAAAGGAGATACATAAGTTGCTCCTGCTCTTGCCGCTAAAAGTGCCTGGTTCGCTGAGAAAATCAGGGTTACATTGGTCTTGATGCCTTCTGCAGACAGCACTTTCACAGCTTTTAAGCCTTCTACTGTCATCGGAATTTTTACCACCATGTTCGGGTGAATGGCTGCAATTTCACGTCCTTCTTTAATCATGCCTTCTGCGTCTGTTGTAGTAGCCTTTACTTCTCCGCTGATTGGTCCGTCCACGATAGAAGCGATTTCTTTGATAACTTCGTTAAAATCTCTGCCTTCCTTCGCAATGAGAGACGGGTTTGTAGTAACTCCACAGATAATGCCCATATCGTTTGCTTTTTTAATGTCTTCTACTTTCGCAGTGTCAATAAAGAATTTCATAATAAATACCTCCATTTGCCGCCTTTTTGCGCGCTTTTCTTTGTGATATTTACAGTGTACCCCTTAATTATTTACTCTGCAAGTGCCGCAGTTTTTATTAATCATTTTATTTATTAATAATTGCAGTTTTTATAAACAAATAGTCGGGTATTTTCTTTTATTTTCCATCTTTTCTGCTGAATCATATGGTTCACACACTACTATTATTATTAATATTTTTTCATTTTTTATTTAATTAAAATTCTTTTTGGCGCTCTGCTTTGCATAGGCTGTGGTCTTGCGGACAATGAGTTTTGGCTCGTACTCGATATGATACGTGCTGATAGGTTCTGTTTCGGAATACGCGCTGCCTGCGGACTCGATTTTCCGCATAATAATATCGCAGGCGTCTCTCCCCTTAAACGGGACAAAATGTTCAATGGTGGTAAGAGCCATGTGGGACATACCCGCAAAAATAATATTGTCACATCCAAGCACAGACACATCTCCCGGCACCTTATATTTTTCTTCCTGCAGAGCGTCAATAATACCAAAGGCTATCATATCGTTTAAGCCTGCAATGGCTGTGACCTCTATGCCCTCTGCCAGCAGTTCTTTTGTCAGATTGTATCCGATACGGTATTCGGAATCAATGCTGGGAAGCACCTCGTCCCAGTGGTCGTCCGCGGCTTTAATTGTCACAGACTCCCCAAGACCTGCCCGTTCAAATTCCCGCACAAAGCCCTCCACACGCCGGGAACGCTGTTCCTGCCGCTTGGTCAGAGGCGGGGCGATAAATGCTACTTTGCGGTGGCCCAACTCCAGCAAATGCCTGGCCATAAGCCGTCCCACCTTGGTATTGTCCTGATTAATGGCATCGACTTTCACTTTATCCCGGTTGCTGATAACCACCAGAGGAATTTTTTCTGCCAACTCCTCGACCTCTTCCATAAAGGCGTTGCTGGGATTGCAGGTATAAATAATTCCTGCAGGCGAAACGCTGTACATCATCCGAAGATACTGCTCTTCGATTTTCAGTTCCCGCTGCGTGTTGCATACAAAGACGCCGTATCCCTTTTCCTTTGCCACGGTTTCGATTCCCTGCAGAAGCATAACGTAATAAGGGTTGGTAAGCGTGGGACAGAACACTACAATCAGACGGCTATTTTTGCTGTTTTTCCGGTTTTTTCTTCCCGGAAGGGTATACCCCAGCTCCTGTGCCGCCTGCTCTACTTTCTGTATGGTTTCCTTGGAAAAGGACACGTTGTATTTCTTATTCAGTACCATGGATACCGTGGCCTGGGATACCCCGGCCGCTTTGGCAATATCCGTAGAGGTTACTTTTTTTCTCATAGTTCCACTCTGCCTTCCAGGGCTCTCAAAAGTGTGACTTCATCAATATATTCCAAATCTCCGCCTACCGGCACGCCGCTGGCAATTCTGCTCACTTTAATTCCCGTGGGTTTAATCAGTTTGCTGATATACATGGCTGTGGTTTCCCCTTCCAGGCTGGAATTGGTGGCAATGATGACCTCTTCAATATCGTCTTTGGTGATTCTCTGCATAAGCTCCTTTAACTTGATATCGTCAGGCCCGATGCCCAGCATAGGGGAAATGGCGCCGTGCAGCACATGGTAAACCCCGTCAAATTTCCCGGTTTTTTCATAAGCCGCCAAATCTCTGGTATTCTCCACCACCATAATAACTTTCTGGTTTCTTCGGGGATTCTTGCAGATAGGACAGATTTCCTGGTCTGTAAGGGTATAACAGCACTTGCAGTACTGTACATTGGCCTTGGCATTGACAATGGCGCCGGCCAACTGCTCTACCTGGTCCTTCGGCATGTTTAAAACGTGGAACGCCAGGCGCTGTGCGGATTTCGCACCAATGCCCGGCAATCTTGAAAATTCTTCTATTAATTTGTTAATATGACTGCTGTAATATTCCAACTCTTTTTCTCCTTTGGTCTGTGGCTTCCCTTAGAACGGGAAACCGCCGCCTAAGCCGCCCAGACCGCCTGTCAGTTTGGACATCGCTGCTGCGGATTCTTCTTCCATTTTGCGAAGAGCTTCGTTGGTGGCTGCCACAATTAAGTCTTCCAGCATTTCAATGTCGTCCGGGTCTACCACTTCCTCAGCCAGCCTTACTTTCAACACTTCCTTTTTACCGGAAACGGTCACTTCTACCGCCCCGCCGCCTGCTGCTGCTGTAAATTCCTTCTCTTCCAGGGCTTTCTGGTTTTCTTCCATCTGACGCTGCATCTTCTGCGCCTGTTTCATTAAATTATTCATGTTTCCCGGCATCATACCGCCTGGGAATCCTCCTCTTTTTGCCATGATAAATCCTCCTATTCATCCTCTTCCATATTTTCTACTGTAATTTCCATATGCACGTTCTGCTCCAGCAAATCGTCTACGGAAATCTCGGACAGGCCGCCCTGGCTCTTGCCGGACTCGCTGTCTTTTAATATCATTTTAATTTCTACATCTTTTCCTATTTTTTTCCTGACTGCGTTTTTCAGCATTTCCAGGTTCTCAGGATTATCTATGCAGGTCTGTGCCAGAAAATTCCGAAATTCCACATACAGCACAGGTTCTCCTGTATTGCCGTCGTATTTGGGGGTGGACTCCAAAAGCATTTGCTGCAGAAGTCCCCTGGTTTCCCGGATAATGGAATTCCAGTTTTTCCGTACATACTGCAAATCTTCCGGGGCTGCCTTTTCCGGCTTTTTCTCCGGCTGCGCAGTTTGAGAAAATCCCTCCGCCTGCATTCCTGCCCCAAAATCTGCCGGAATGTTCCCAGGATTAAAATTGCCCGGCGCACCTGGATTTCCCTGCACAAAAGCTCCGCTTTGCAGTTTTTCTTCCAGTACCCGCACCCGGTCATAAAGAGAATCCAGATTCGTCTCCATAACCGGCTGGCACAGCTTAATCAGCGCAATCTCCACCAGTACCCGCTTCTGGGACGCGTATTTTATCTGATTGGAAAGCTCAGAAAAAATCCGGATATAGCGCATCAGCGTCTCCGCATCTGCCATCTGGCTTTCTTCCTTCATGCGGGCCAGGGTTTCTGCCGAAGCGTCCACAGCTTCTTCTGCATTGTCCGAAGTGGCAATCAGAAGAAGGTTGCGCAGATACCAAATAAAATCTGTGACAAACTGCCCCATTTCCCTGCCCTGAATGATAATGTCTTCCAGGGTCTTAATGGCCCCTGCGGTATCCTGGGCAAGAATTTTGCGCAAAAGCCCGCTGAACACCTCTGTGTCCACAGCGCCCAGGTTTTCCAGTACCTTTTCATAGGTAAGCGTTTCTCCCAGATAAAAGGCAATACACTGGTCCAAAAGGGACAGAGCGTCTCGCATGGAACCGTCCGCTGCTTTTGCAATATAGCGGATGGCCTTTTCCTCCACATCATTGCCTTCTTTGTCCATGAGTTCCATCAGACGGGCGGAAATGGTATCCGCAGTAATCCTACGGAAATCATATCGCTGGCACCGGGACAGAATCGTAATGGGAATCTTGTGGGCTTCTGTGGTTGCCAAAATGAACATCACATAAGAGGGCGGCTCTTCCAGCGTTTTTAACAGGGCGTTAAACGCACCTGTAGACAGCATATGCACCTCGTCGATGATGTACACTTTATAATTTCCCTGTGTGGGACGGTAGGCCACCTCTTCCCGGATTTCCCGGATGTTGTCCACACCGTTGTTGGACGCCGCGTCAATCTCGATAACATTCATGGACGTACCTTCGTTAATGGCCCGGCATGTGGCACACTCGTTGCAGGGACTCCCGTCTACCGGATGCTCACAGTTTACCGCTTTTGCCAGAATTTTGGCAATCGTGGTTTTACCGGTACCTCTGGTTCCGCAGAAAAGATACGCATGTCCGATTCTATCAGCTTTTATCTGATTTTTCAACGTTGTTACAATATGTTCCTGCCCTTTTACGTCTTCAAAGTTCTGAGGGCGGAATTTACGGTAAAGAGCTGTATAGCCCATTTATAAAATCTCCTTTTTGCATTAATCTCCAAAACTGATACCGATACGCTTTGCATCTGCTACCAGCTGGTCGGTGGGAGATACCATTTTCAACTTGCCTGCACACTCTCCCAGAGGCACTTTTTTCACCTTGCCGTTAATCATGCCTACCATGTAGCCATAGTCCTCTTCCAGAATCAGCTTGGCAGCCTCAGAGCCCAGTCTGGTGGAAAGCACACGATCATAAGGACAGGGACTTCCGCCTCTCTGCATATGTCCCGGAATCGTAATGCGGACATCCAGATTCAGCTTTTTCTGCAGTTCATCTTCTAACCGGTAAGCAATGGATGGATATTTCTTTCTGTATTCTTCCTGTTTTTTCTTTAATTCTTTCTTTGTCAGCTTGGCGTCTTCTTTGGAAACAGCGCCTTCCGCGACTGCCAGAATGGTAAATCCTTTTCCAGCCCGGTTTCTCTTGTTAATGGCTTCCACAACTCTGTCAATGTCGTACGGAATTTCAGGAATCAGAATGATATCTGCACCGCCTGCAATTCCTGCATGAAGGGTAAGCCAGCCCACTTTGTGTCCCATAACTTCTACGATAAACACACGGCTGTGGGACGCTGCTGTGGTGTGAATACAGTCAATGGCATCTGTGGCAATATCCACAGCGCTCTGGAAGCCAAAGGTCATGTCTGTGCCCCAAATATCGTTGTCGATGGTTTTGGGGAGATGAATGATATTCAGTCCTTCTTCTCTCAACAGGTTCGCTGTTTTCTGTGTGCCGTTTCCGCCCAGAATAACCAGGCAGTCCAGACGCAGCTTGTGATATGTCTGTTTCATGGCCTCTACCTTGTCCAGACCTTTTTCGTCCGGCACACGCATTAATTTGAAAGGCTGGCGGGAAGTTCCCAAAATGGTGCCGCCTCTGGTGAGGATACCGGAGAAATCTCCGGAGGACAGCATTCTGTAATTGCCGTAAATCAGTCCTTTGTAGCCGTCATCAAATCCGTAAACTTCCAGTTCTTCCAGATTAGTGCTGAGCCCTTTTACCACGCCGCGCATGGTGGCATTTAAAGCCTGGCAGTCGCCGCCGCTTGTCAGTAAACCGATTCTCTTCATAAATTCCACTTCCTATTCTGAATTTTTATCTATGGGTGTTTCTAAGGTTCGTAATTTTCGTGCTGGAATTATTATATAATATTTTCGGGAGGGGAACAACTGAAAGTTTTTCTGCTTCATAATCACATAATATTCACTTTACCGAATATGAAAATGGCGAAGTGCTTATCGTAACACTTCGCCGAAAGCCTAATCGGTTTGAGCATGATATGCTTGATTAGGTCTGTTCTAATATTATATGCAGTCTAACTGCTCTTATATACTCAAATGTGCCTTCCAGTCTCCCGGCATATTCATTGCTGTAAGACTAAGCACACTGTCATGATTCTGAATCAACGTATCTAGTTCCTCTACAAATAATGACCACTCCCCAGCAGACGATTTCAGATATTTCATTGCCAGTAAAATCTGGTATAAACCATTATGTGCCGGTGAAGGTATCACTTTATCAGTATCCAGGATTTCTGGCGTAGTATGTATTGTCCGATTATATATTCTGGAATTATGAGCACACATATTTCTCAGTACAGAAACAGCCTGTACCCATGAAGCAAACATTTTCTGAGATGGATTTACGAAATTTCCTTTTTTTACTTTTTCCACGACTTCCGGACGTATATCTTTTAAATGTACATGTTTGATTCTTCCCACATATTTTCCGACCATCTCCAGAGGGTCTTCTCCGCAATAGGCAAAGTGTCCTGTGTCAAACAGAAGGTTTACATATTCCGGGTCTGTATGTTCCATCATGCGTTCCACTTCTGCAAAAGGTTTTGTCAAAAGGAGAGAAGAAAACCACTGATTGCAAATCTCTATTCCTCTCAGGCTTAAAGCCTTTTTCAAAACCTCTGGATTTTTCGGGTATTTGTTTCCCACTTCAGACCCTGTAAATCCTGCAAGAGCCATTTCGCTGACACACTGTTCAAAGGTGTTTTCACTTCCCAGCCCCCCTCTGACAGGTGGTTCTGACTGTAAGTAAAATCCCGGCAAACCAATCTTTTATCTATTGACATTTATGAGCTAAACTTTATTTCTTTTTCTGTTCCAAGGCCAATCCAATCAGCCAATCTGCCTTATCAGCCATGAACAGAGGAATGTTCAGTACATCATCATCCAGCTTCAAATTATCCAGGGAGAATCGAACACGGAGTTTCACCTTTTCCGGGAACAATTCCTTAAACTTTTTGAGGCTCTTGCTGGATGTATTGGCTTCGGATTGAACTTCAACAGGGAAAATATCATTTTCTCGCTGGATTAGAAAATCCACCTCATACGGAGGATTGCTCTGTGTCCAGTAGCTTTTTCAAAATAAATCGTTCCATAGGTTCACCCCTCACACTTTTATCAAAATAATTGTGTTTTATAATCACACTTTTATGTATAATGATAGCAAGAAAAGCTTTTTTCTGCGGTGCAAATGAAAAAGCGGCAAAAAGTCCCCTTTAACTTCTCGCCGCTTTCAAACAACTTATTTCTTTCTAAGCATTATATTGTCAATGTTGCACCAATCGCCTCCATTAGCTATACTATACACTCCAATTTCGCATTGTCCGTTTGTAACTTGAATATTGTCGATTACAACTTTATTCCAACCTAAATCACTCACTGGCAAAGTCTGAGTCAGCTCATCGCCACCATACTTTTTAGCATAAAGCTGATTTACCTTTTGCGCAGCATTCGTCATTACCCAGGCAGACAAGGTATAAGTTCCATCTTCAAGACCTGTTACTGTCTGATATACAGAGCACCCGTAATCTTCCTCATTCCAGAAGGTTAATTTATACTCTCCATCCATTCCTTTTGCTTCTGTCTTAACAGTTTCTGTACTGGTTCCGTCTTCCAGCCAAACCTTCCAACCAGTTGGAGTGTTTGTATATCCGTCAGTTTCAAATCCCGGATTTACCACTTGATTCTTTTCCGGTGCCTGAAAAACATCTATAGATTCCAACGCATTTCCTTCAAAATCAAACAGTGCCAGATTATCCCATGGATTAGATAAAATACCGTCATCTTCTATATATTCTTTTCCTGCCTCACTTCCCCAGTAGGCTCCTTCCACTGGTATCCATTCCGGTTCCCAATAAAAAAATCCAAGCCCACGGTTTCCCGGAACATTCAAAATAACAGATTCCAAATCATGGATAAAATCTTTTTGTCCCTGCACAGACGCCGGATAACCACCGATTACCTCATCATCCGGACTAAAAGAGCTTCCTAATCCATCACCATCTTCCAACGTAAAAGCATATGCTGTCTCAACAATCATTACATCCTTATCATAACGAATGCTAATATCATTTAAATTATACTGCAAATCCTCCATAGTTCCATGCCACATCGGATAATAGGTCAAACCGATAATGTCAAAATCCAAATCAAATCCGCAACTCGTTACTCCGTCAAACCACCAACGATATAGCGAATTGTTTCCTCCGTTATCCAAATGCAGAATAATCTGCGTTTGCTCCCCTACAGAATCTCTAACTCCTGTTATGGCCTGATTCAATAATTCTGCGAGCTGAGTAAAGTCTGTATAATTCCCTCCGATTTTCCCTTCATCCCATAGAATTCCCGACGAGGTTTCATTCCCAACCTGTATTATATCCGGAATGACTCCCTGACTCTTAAAATTATCCATTGTTGTTTTCATATAACTATATAAAGTTGTCTTCAATTCTTCATAAGATAAATCAGCCCATTCTTTTGGCTTTGACTGCGTTCCCGGATCTGCCCAATAATCGCTCAAATGAAAATCAATCAGAACCTTCATTCCTTTTTCTTTTGCACGCTTTGCCAATGTTAAAGTTGTATTAAAATCATTACTTCCTCCACCATAGCTGTTACCTTCGCTATCATAAGGATTCACCCATAATCTTAGCCTTACATAATTGGCACCATGATTTTTCATAATCTCCAGTGCATCATTTTCAACTCCATTATCGTAGAATTTTCCTCCAAGGTCTTCTATTTCTTTCAACATCGAAACATCTGCTCCTCGAATAAAATCCGAATAATCTTCATTGATCCGTTCTGCTTTTACTTCCTTACCTGTTCCGGATAAAAGAAACATTCCCAATACACATCCCAACAATATTTTATTCATTTTCTTTCTTCTCATAAACACTCTCCTTTTCCGCCCCTTATCCTTTCACCCCGCCTGCTGTTAAGCCATTCTGGATATACTTCTGCAGCATCATAAATATCAACATAATTGGAAGCGATGCCAGCACAGCCGCCGCCGCAAACAAGGTCCAGTGAGCCGCAAACTGATTTGTAATAAACGATTGCAGTCCTATGGCCAAAGTAAAATTGCCAGGCGACTGCAAAAATACGGAACTAATCACATATTCACTGTATGTTCCAATGAAGGAAAACAGAAAAATAACAACCAATTCCGGAGTAGCCAGAGGCAGCACAATTCTGAAAAAGGTGGTAAAGTGTCCTGCACCGTCTACAAAAGCCGCCTCATCCAGTTCTTTTGGTATCCCATCCATATAAGACTTCAAAAGCCATATATTAAACGCGCTGCCGGCTGCTAAAACCAAAATAATCGCTAAAAAATTATCTGCAAGTCCAAATTTGTAAATCAGTACATAGTATCCGGCCAAAGCCATACTGTTTGGAAATACCTGCAGTACCAACAAAGCCATAAGCCCCTTCGTTCTTCCCGGAAACCGCAGTCTGGAAAATGCGTATGCAGATAAGCTTGTCAAAACCAACTGAATCACGGCCACAATAAGGCAGAGTTTCAGGGAATTAAACACCCACAAGGCAAAATCTGTCTCTCTGAATAAACTCACATAGTTCTCTACACTCAGCTGTTTGGGGACGAGTGAAGTCATAAAAAAGCTGTCCCCCTTTGAAAAAGATGCCATGACAATCCATAAAGCCGGAAACAATACCATAATCAGCACTATCCAAATTACAATACGGCTAAGCCATAAAGAAATGTTTTCTTTCTGTGTGCTTTTACGTTTGCTCTGCATTTAGTCCACCTCCTTAAACGCACCGGACATATGTAGATTGACTAAAGTCAAGGTTCCAACAATTAAAAATGAAATTACACTCAATGTTGCCGACAATTCATAGCGGTTCGACCATGTAGTCATCTTATAAATTGTACTGGCCAAAATATCTGTACTTCCTGCAAACTGAGAACCCGTTCTTGCAGGACCACCTTGCGTAATCATATAGATATTTCCAAAATTATTAAAATTCGAAGCAAAGGTTGAGACAATGAGCGGAATAGACAGCTTTGTAAGAACCGGGAAGGTAATCCGGCAAAAACATTGCCACTTGGAAGCCCCGTCCATTTTAGCAGCTTCATAAAAAGTTGAATCTATGGACTGCAGACCTCCCAGACACACATTCAGCATATACGGAAATCCCAGCCAGAGATTTACCATAATAATTCCCACTCGCGCCCAGAATACATTTGTCATCCAGGGAATCCCCGGGATACCAAATATATGCAGCAAATTGTTGATGCCTCCATATTGTTCATTCAAAAGTCCCTGCCACGCCAGAATCGCAATGGTTGCAGGAAGCGCCCACGGCACAATCAGCAGAGATTTATAAATCTTTGCCTCACGCATACGGGGATTATTCAAAAGCACTGCCATCCCCATACCTATCAGATAAGCCCCCATCGTACTGATTGCCGCAAATACCAGAGTCCATCCCAGCACCGGGAAAAACACCTTACTGATGCTTCCCCGAATTACTTCCAGGTAATTGGCTATCCCAACCATATTAAAATCTTCCAGATGATACATATTATAGTTCGTAAAGGATATAAAAACGGTATATATAATCGGCACTACAGTAAAAACCAGTATAGAAATGATAGCCGGGGCAATAAATGCATATGCAATTTTCTTTTTCTTGCTGTTTTTGCGCATTTTGATTCATCTCCTTATTTTCCGGAATTCATCATTTCAATCCCTTCTGCAACCTGGGTTTCAATATAATTTCCTGCCTCTTTTGGCGTAACTTCTCCATTAAACATTAATTTCATGTTATCCGAAAACGGTGTCCACACCTGTCCCATTTCAGAGGCAGTAGGCATTGGCTCTCCATAAGAAATTTGTGTAATAAAACTCTCCGTTGCAGCATCTTTCTCTATTGATTCCTGCGCTGCAAGCTGCGCCGGAATCCTTCCGCCTGCTTTATACATATCCTCTTCTGAATTTTCCAACAAATACTGGTAGAATTCCCATACAATATCCTGGCTGTCTGACTTTGCACTTACAAAACCTACCTGTGTTCCTACCGGAGTCACAAAATCCTTTCCGTTTAACTTCGGCATAGGCGCAACCGCAAAAGGAGTCCCTGCACTGTTTAATCCTTCAATATCCCACGGACCTCCAATGTAGAAAGCGGTATTTCCATTCTGAAAATTACTTTTTGCAGTGTCACTCGTAATATCAGAAGTGACAAACTTGTATTCTGTCGCGAGTCTTTGCAGGAATGTATAGGCTTCTACCGCACCTTCGTTTCCCAATCCTATATCCGCCACGTCATAATTTCCATCTTTGTAGTTAAAAATATAACTGTCATACGCCCTCAAAAATCCCAAATCATAATAGATACTGGATGCTTCAAACTGAATCCCTCCATTATCTTTTGCCACCTCGAGAAGCTCTTCCCATGTGGCTGGTGCTTCTTTCATTTTCTCCGTATTATAAAAAAGCGCATTCGTTTCAACTGCAATGGGAACTCCATAGCGCTTTCCATCTGCATAGCAAGCCTGCACAGCCGCTGGGGTATAATCGGAATCCTGATAAATCTCTTCCGGAACTTCCTGTACCATACCCGCATCTATATATTGGGCAAGCTGGTCGTTTGCAATTCCATAAATGCCATCCGGTCCGTCTTCACTTTTAATCGCCTGCGCAAACTGCTGAATATCCGCGGTTTCATGGACAACTTCTACTTTATTTCCCGTTTCTTCTTCCCATTTCTTTGCATATTCCTGCAAAGTCTCAGCCTCATTTTCCAAATTTGTCCAAATGACAGCGGAATCTCCTCCCTTATCCGTTTCCTTTCTTTCTGCAGTTTCACTGTCCTTTCCACATCCTGCTAACACATTTGTCATTGCAAGAGTTCCAATTAACAGGCATACTACACACTTTCTTTTCATAACTTATTCCTCACTTTCTGACCTCGGTCATTTATTTTTATGAATATTTTTCAGCATTTCCAGAGCAGGTAACACATTTCCCTCATAGTCAAACAGAGCCTGATTGGCCCAGGTATTGCCCTCAGGCGCCATATCATTCATATATTTCTGTCCCTCTACAGAAGCCCATGTTGAATTTCCTCCCGGAATCCATGCGGGTTCCCAGTAAAAAAATCCCCGTCCCCTATTCTTTTTCACACGCTCAATGCACGCAATTAAGTCTTTTAAAAACTGTGCCTGTCCTTCCGGTGCAGGTTCATATCCACCCTTTTCTGCAAGTTCTTTTGAAAATACCAGACTGCATCCTTCCTTCTCCTCAAGGGTGAACCCATACGACGTTTCTGCCACCAAAACCGCTTTCTCGTATCGCTGACTGATATCCTGCAGATTTTCTTCCAGTTTTGTTAAATTTTCATGCCAGTATGGATAATAGGACAACCCGATAATATCATAGTCCAACCGATGTTTTTCCGCCTCATCAAACCATTCACGATAAAGTCCATTATCACCACCAAAATCTAAATGTAAAACAATTTCTATGTTACTGTCAACTTCTCTTACAGCCTGTATACCTCTCTCTAACAAGAAAAACATGGACTCATATTCTCTTTGGGGTTGCTGTTCTTCCAAATTTCGATAGGCTTTCAGCTGACCATCCGGCCATAAAAAACCATTTGTGATTTCATTTCCCACCTGAACCATATCCGGCAGTATGTCTCTCTTCTGCAACTCCTCTAATACCATTTTGGTATAGTCGTAAACAGCTGTACCCAGTTTTTTTCCGGATAACTCTTTCCATGCTTTAGGCTTTATCTGTTTTTTGGGATCCGTCCAAAAATCACTGTAATGAAAATCCAGGAAAAATTGCATTCCTTTCTCTTTAATTCTCTCTGCCATTTTCAAGACAGAAGCCAGGTCATTCGTTCCGCCTCCGTAAGGATTTCCCTTTTCATCATAAGGATTGTTCCAGATGCGAAGACGAATTGCATTGACTCCGTTTTCTTTTAAAATACCCAAAAGTTCTTCTTCTCTTCCATGGTTATAATATCGAATTCCCTTTTTTTCCAATTCCGAAAGCATGGAAATGTCCATTCCCTTTAAAAATTCCATCCTTACTCCTTTTACTTTTATTTTAGTTATTTTTTTATCTTTTTATTGATAAATTATTTATTAGTATATTAGCAACTTTTTACTGCTTTGTCAAGAATTTATATATTCTTTTTTCTTTTTTTACTCTTTTCAGGCATTTTACCCAATTTTCCTTTGCACAAAAAAGAAACCATTTCATTTGCCTACTAATAGCACAAATGAAACGGCTTCTTTTTATTATTTATCAGATATTCCGCTGTTATTCCGTACAACTGCGACGAAATACCGGTTTCCCGTTGATATATACTGTTTTTGTAATTTCTCTTTTTTTAATGATTCTTTCCGTAAGAAGGTCAAGTGCACTTTCACACATAGCCGGAACATCAATATGAAAAGTCGTTAATGGAGGGGATACATACTGAGCCACGTTAATATCATTAATACTAAAAAACTCTATACGTTTTGGAATCAGAATTCCCTTTTCGTTAAAAGCCTGCAACAGTCCTACTGCCAATGTATCACTTGCCACACACACAGCTGTAGGAAACTTCTCACCCAATTCTTCCAGCATCTTTTTCCCTATCCGATATCCTTCGTCTACGGTCAGTGCATCCGCTATATAAATATTTTTTTCCTCGTATATATTATAGTATTTCACGCTTTCAATAAACGACCATTCACGCACATCCATCACCCGTTCAAAGGAGTTAATATCGTAATCAAACGGACCTACAAATCCTATATTTCTATGACCCTTCTTATAGAAAAAATCTACTATCTGCGTCACGATAGAATCAAGATTCGGCCGAATAGAATCATACAAACTCTCGTCTGGAGATGTGTCCATAAAAATTCCCTGCCTTGTAATAGTTCTCAAAACGTCTATCTCCTTCTGAGAAAACCACCCAATTCCGATAAAAGCTCTGGTATCTTTAGGTACAGCTTGAATCCCCTGCTTTTTTGTAACGATTGTAAACTGCACATTTCTGATTTCAGCCTGTTTCTTTATCTCTTTATAAAGAGAGCGGTAATAGATATCTTCTAATTCCTCCTGATTCGATGCCCAAAACAGAAATGCCACCTTATCAATTTTAGGATAAACCACTTTCTTTTTATATTCTAAACGCTCTGCTGTCTCAAAAATAGCTTCTCTGGTTTCATCATTTACTGAAATTGTCTCATCGTAATTTAATACTCTGGATACCGTAGCAGTAGAAACCCCAACTTCCTGCGCAATATCTTTTATCGTTGCCATAAGTAACCTCCACACAATTTTCTAATAAATAATTTACTAATTTTTTTACTTTATGTCAAGATAATTTTTTATTCCACACTCTTCAACGATTCCACCATATCAATTTTCTTCAATTTAAAATACATCACGCAGTTTACAAACACGGAGAACACACAGGTCAGCGCTGCGCTGTACACAAAGCTGAGGGGTTCTATGATTCTGGTAAACATGACGTCATCAATTTCCACTGTGGTAATCACATACCGATGCAGCAAAGCCCCCAGTATCATGCCTACAATCACGCCGATAATCGTCAGCAGCACGTTTTCCCGGTAAACATAAGCGGACACTTCCTTGTCGTAAAAACCCAGTACTTTAATGGTAGCCAGTTCCCGCCGCCGTTCTGTAATATTGATATTGTTCAAGTTATACAGCACCACAAAGGCCAGTAATCCCGCAGACACAATCAACACCACAATGACAATGTCCAGACTTTCCAGCATATCATCCAGACGGCTCTGGAAATTGTAGGTATAAGAAACATTCAAAGCCGCACGATTATCCAGGATTTTTTCTCCTGTTTTTGTCAGCTGTTCCTTATCCGAGTCCTTCATTTTGAAGTAAATATTGTTGGAATCCATGGGTTTTCCATAGAGTTCTTCGTATGTATCCGGTGAAACATAGAGATAATGTTCCATATAGTTTTCACAGATTTCTGTAACTTTCAATTCTTTCTGTACGCCATTTTCCAATTCTACGGAAATCGTATCTCCCTTTTTCACATGCAGAAGTTTTGCTGCTTTTTCTGTGAGAAACACATCATCTTTCCCCAACTCATACGTCTTATGAGTTCTCCTGTCACGATAATGAAGAAACTTCTTATTTTCTTCCAGGCTCTGAGGCGCATACAGATATATCTCTTTCTCTGTTCCGTCCTTTTCTGCTGTTATTTTCTTCAGATATCCTTCCGAAACTGCTTCCACTTCTTTGTCCGTGCGCAGATATTCTTTTAACTCTTCTTTATCTTCCTTATCCGCATCCGTGTCCAGAATTACCATACCGTCATAAAGCTGCAGCTCTTCATATTGGATTTTAGCTATGGAAAAAATGGAATCTCTCAGCCCAAAGCCCACAATCATCAAAGCCATACAGCCGCCAATACCAAACACCGTCATAAAGAAACGCTTTTTGTAGCGAATCAGGTTGCGAATGGTGGACTTCCAGATAAAGCCCAGTCTTTTCCATATAAATGGTACTCTCTCCAGGAAAACGCGTTTTCCCTGCTTCGGTGCCGGGGGACGCATAAGCACTGCTGGCTGGGAAGCCAGTTCTTTATAGCAGGCCAGTGCTGCTGCCGCCACCGTACAGACCAGAGCCGCCGCAGTTGCCATAATGCCAAACTCCCAGTTATATGGAACTTCCACGTCCGGCATGTGGGTATACATAATTTTATAGGCAGTAACAATAATGTACGGAAAAACTTTTTCTCCGAATAGTACACCTAAAACACTGCCGCCCATAGTCGCCAGAAGCGCATAGTTTAAATACTTTCCAGCTATACTGAATTTGCCGTATCCCAAAGCCTTTAAAGTGCCTATCTGGGTTCTCTGCTCTTCTACCATACGGGTCATAGTGGTAAGACTGATAAGCGCTGCCACTACAAAGAACAAAATGGGGAAAACTGCACCAATGGCCCGCAGGCGGTCTGCATTGTCACCGTACCCGGTATATTCCGGCAGAACACTTCTGTCTTCTACATACCACTCTGCATCTTCTATATCTTCAATCTTGTCTTCCGCATCTTTGATTTCGTCTTCTCCGTCTTTTATCTTTTCGTCAGCCTCTTTTTGACCATTCTCATACTCTTTTCTGGCGTCTGCCAGTTTCTGCTCATTTTCTGCGATTTCTTTCTCGCCTTTTTCAATTTCTGCCTCTCCGGCGTAAATGCCACTCCAGCCTGCATCGATCTGCTGCTGTCCCTCGTCTGCCTGATTCTGTCCGGCAATTAGTTCCTGCTCACTTGCCGCAAGCTGAGCTCGGGCGCTTTCTATGGCAGCCTTTGCCTGTTCTAACTGCGCCTTTGCTGCTGCAGACTGCGCTTCTGCTTCCTGCTGCTTCTGATTTAACTCCGCTTCTGCTGCTGCAAGCTGTGTTCCTGCCTCATTCAATATAGGTTCCTGGGTAGAAATCACCTGCTGCAGCGCCTGTATCTGCCCCTGCACCTGAGCAATTTCTTCTTCGGAAAGCATACCGGAATCCAGAGATGCCTGCAAAGCTGCAAGCTGCCTTTTTGCTTCCTCTAACTGGGCCACACCAGCTTCATACTCTGCTTTCTTTCCGTTAAATTCCTCCCAGCCCGCTGCCAGAAGGGCTTCTCCTTCCTCTATTTGGGCCATTCCGGCTTCATACTGTTGATTAAATTCCTCTTCTTTGGCTGCAAATTCTGCTTTTCCCTCTTCCAGCTGTGCCCAGCCCTGAGAAATCTGTGTTTTTGCTGCATCTACTTCTTTCTGGCTGGAATAAAGCTGATTTCTGCCGTCCTGTACCTCTTTTCTGGCAGAAGCTAACTTATCTTTTCCTTCCTGCAGCTGTTTTTCTCCGTCCTCTATCTGCTTTTTGGCATCTGCCAGTTTTTCCTCTGACTCTGCTTTGCCATCTTCCAGCTCTTTCTTTGCCTTATCCAGTTCTTCCTGTGCATCCTCGCGGATTTCATCAGCCCGCAGTTTCCCCTGTTCATCTCCAATGGCTTCTATCCGCTTCTGTACCTGGGCCACACAATCGTCATATTCTTTCGTAAATGCGGTCAGTTCTTTTGCACCTTCCACGGAAACATAACACTCCGTATAAACGTCCAAGGCAAAATCCTCCGGCAGCACAGCCAGAAATCCATTGACCTCTCCGTTTCCCACAGTACTGCTGCCTCTGCTGAAAGACACATAAGAAGAGCTGCTGCCGCTTCCTACAATTTCAAACATATCTGTTTTAAAAGTATCTGTCACCGGGTCTTTGGTTCCGCTGATAAGCTGAATTTTATCCCCTACCTTTAAATCCGAAGCTGCCAGAAAATCCTGGTCTATGAAACATTCCCCTGCTTTTTCCGGCATTCTTCCTTCATCCAGGGTATACTGATTCATAGAATCCAGGATAGAAGAAACGTGAAGTACTTTCTGATTTCCCTTTGACTCCACCAGCACATCTGCCGAATACCCCGGCTCTGCTTTTTCCACACCTTTCACCTGACGAATGGCCTCGATGTTTTCCTCAGAGAGTCCCAGGGTTCCCATAACCTGAATGTCCATAAGCTGTTTCCGGTCAAAGTAAGCATCTCCCGAATACCGCATATCCGGTTCAGAGGCCCGAATACCGGAGAAAAATGCCACGCCCATAGCCACAATAAAGAAAATAGACAGGAATCTTCCCTTACTTTTTCGGATTTCCATATAGCAATCTTTTCTAATCGCCCGCTTCTTCATCACTCTTCACCTACCATTCAATGGTTTCTACCGGAACCGGATGCTCGTTCTGTTCCATGGAAGAAACCTTTCCGTTTTTGATATGAATGATGCGGTCTGCCATAGGAGCTATTGCAGAGTTATGGGTAATGACAATCACAGTCATCCCCATTTTCCGGCAGGTGTCCTGTAAAAGTTTCAGAATAGATTTTCCTGTATTGTAATCCAGCGCACCGGTAGGCTCATCACACAAAAGAAGTTTGGGATTTTTTGCCAAAGCCCTTGCTATGGAAACCCTTTGCTGCTCACCACCGGAAAGCTGTGCCGGGAAATTGTTCAATCGTTCTCCCAGCCCTACCTCCCGCAGTACCTGTGCCGCATCCAGCGGCTCTTTGCATATCTGCAGCGCCAGTTCTACGTTTTCAAGAGCTGTCAGATTCTGTACCAGATTGTAAAACTGAAATACAAATCCAATATCATCTCTCCGGTATCCTGTCAGTTGTCTGGAATTGTACTTTGCCACATCGCTGCCATCCACCAAAACCTGCCCCGAAGACGCGGTGTCCATGCCGCCCAGGATATTCAGTACCGTAGTTTTCCCCGCACCACTTGGGCCAACTACAACTACAAATTCGCCTTTTTTAATGGAAAAACAAATGCCGTCCACGGCCCGTATTTCCACCTCGCCCATCTTGTAAATCTTTGTCACATTTTCTAACTTTACATAATCTTCCATGCTTTCTCCTCGCTGTACTTCCTTTATGAAACCTGGGTCGCTCCTTGAATCCCTTTTATCAAAAGCTGTCCCGTAAGGGCCGCCATTCTCTCCGGACTTTGGGTAAAGTCCTGTTCAAACCAGTATCTCACAATACCCAACGCGCCTGCTGTGCAATACTGAAACTGTACCTGAAACTCCAGGGAGTTCCGGTCAAAACTTTTCGGATACGCAGTGAGATACCGCTCAAAAATACTCTCCAATAAATTTTTCCCACTGGAAACCATACTCCTTGCCCTCAGCAGCAAAATGCAGCTTTCCCTCTGCTCATATAGATACCGGAAAGCCTCTGCCGTCACATCTCCCACATGGTCCCGCAGTTCATCCGGAGTATACTTTTCTGCCATGTGCTTAATATCCCGACACATGTTTTCTTCTATTTCAGACAGCACGGAATACACATCTGTGTAATGAAGATAAAAAGTATTTCTGTGTATATGCGCCGCCTCTGTCAATTCCCGAATGGAAATTTCGTTTATCTCTTTTTTCTTGGACAATGAAATCAGAGCCTGAAGAATACTGGCCTTTGTCTTCTCTGTCCTTTTATCTGTGGTTTCTCTTTCCATTATGTAAAACGCTCCATAAGTTCCTGTGCAAATGCACAATTTCTACATTTTCATATTACTGTGAGAAGGTTGGGTTGTCAATGCGGCAAGTATTAAATAAATATAAATTATTTCTATGGACAATCAAAATCCCGATTCTGTTATACGCATATCCTTATAATGTCAAGTATATTTTAAAAATGCAAAATATACTTGACATTATATTATTTGAGGCGTATGCTGAAATCAGAAGAAGAGGGAAACCTCCATCATCATTTAACTTTATTCTATCATTCCTACCAAAAGAGAGGAGGATATCTATGAAACAATTTTTCGATGAACGACAAACGCAAACAGCAGAGCACCTGGGAACCATCAGTTTTTATGTAATTTTTCTGGTATCCATCACTGCTATTCTAATCCAACTGACGTTCTTCTCTGCTCCCTTGCAAAATGTACTTGGAGAAACCGCTGCAGTTTTAACTGGCGGTCTTGTGTATTTGAGCGGCTGTATAAAGAATGGCCTCTGGAGTTCCGACAAGACCAAAAGTTCCTGGCGGGAAAATCTCATTCTCAGTCTGGTATGCTCTGGGATTTTCAGCATTTTTTATGGATTTGCCATAAGCCGCAAAGCAAGCGCTGATACTGCTATCGGCAAATACGTGTGCTTTTTCTTTATCGGAATCACCCTAATTAGTTTTATAGTAACTACACTTTTGGGGGCTGGTGCCCGAAAACAGGAACGAAAACAGGAAGAAAAGTATTCCGATTAACTGCTATGGACAGAAAGGAGGCTTTTATAATGAAAAATGATGAATTGATTCCTCTGTATACCGCAAAAGACAATCTGGAAGCTGCTATGATTGCCGATGTTTTAGAAACAAATGGAATTGCTGCTGTCATGCAGGACGAAAGCAGCATGGGAGTTCTAAACCTTTACGGCGGATTTTCCAAAGCCGGAATTTTCATTTATGTGACAAAAGAAAACTATGAAAAAGCAAAAGAACTTTTAGAAGGTATGGGATTTTGAGAAAAAAAGAAACAACGGAAAAAAAGACGGAAAAAAATATAAAAATGAAAATAGCCAGAATGGAAAAGAATCTTTCGCAGATACAACTGGCTGAGCGGGTTGGGGTTACCCGGCAGACCATCGGTATGATAGAAGCCGGGGACTTTAACCCTTCTTTAAAACTCTGTATTGCTATCTGCAAAGAACTCGACTGTACATTAAATGATTTATTTTGGGAAGAATAGCCCAAAAGCAGGCTGTCTTCCCTCTTTTCTTATGGCTTACAGCTTCCGCAATCTGTATAGCCGCTTTCTCTCAGCATTTGAATATCTCCTTTATAATAAGCCCGGTTTTCCTCGTTCATGTTCTTCACAGAGGTGCAATCCGGCCTGTGAATTTTCTTTGTATGGATATTGAGGATATAATCGCAATTCTGTGCGTCACTATTATTCAGTATATCCGGATTTTCTCCGCTTTCCTCCTGTCCGCCGGAAGCCCCGCGCTGTCCCGGCGTATAATCATTGCAAGGCTCCTGTTCAAAGGAAATGCTGTTTCCGTCACTGTGCAAAATAATGGTTCCCTGCTTATCTGTCCGGAAGAGCGGCACTTGCTCTTCCTTAATCAGAGACACGGTATCCTGCCTGGGATGTCCATAACTGTTATCTGCCCCGCAGCTTATCACGCAATAAGACGGAGATACCTGTTCAAAAAATCTCCGACTCACATGGGAACCATGATGATTCATCAACATCACATCTGCTTTAATCTCCGTACCAGCGTCCAAAATTTCTTTTTCGCTTTCCAAACCTATATCACCGCCGATAAAAAAGCGATTCTTTCCATTTTCCAGAATTATTCCCACAGAATCCTGGTTTTCGTCTTCATGTCCATACGACACAGGGGAAATGATACGGAATTTTGCTGCCCCAAAAGCAAACTGTTCTCCCACCTTCGGGTGCAGTGCTTCATAGGATTTCTCCTTCACTGCCTTTTCATAAGAACGGTAAATAGCGGAATCTGTCTCATAGTCCGGTGTAATCAGCGTATCCACCGGAAAATTATACAGCGCACCGATAGCCCCCGCTAAATGATCTTCATCAAAGTGAGAAATCAAAATATAATCCAGCTTTTCGATTTTCTGCTCTTTCAGATAATGAACTACAAAAGACGAACTTTCCCTCGCTCCTCCATCTATCAGCATGTAATGTCCCTCTGACTCTGCCAGAATGGCATTGCCCTGTCCTACATCCAGATAATGTACTGTCAGTGAAGCATGTGCCGAATCCGCCTGCGCTTCTTCCTGTGTCTGTATCGGTTCTTCATTCTGCTGCGCAGCGTCTGCCTCTGTGCTGCTGATATCCATAGCATTGCACCCGGTAAGGGAAAACAGCAGTATCAGCATATATACCAGAAGATGTTTCCATTTTCGTTTTATCATATTTTTCTGCCCTTTCTTTTTAGTTTTACAGAACATACGTTCTTGCATTGCATATACTATCACAGATTTTGCGCTTTGTAAATAGCAAAAAAAGGCAATCCTGCCCGCCAAAATACCCCTTCTCTCTAAAAGGTATTCTTGCCTGCAAGGATTGCCCTTCCAAACCACTTTTCTTATTTCAGATTGTCCACGGCCGCTCTCTCAATAGCCAGCCCTGCTTTATATCTTACCATAAATTCATCAAAGCCCTTCACATCTCTTTCGTCCGGCTGCACTTCTGTGCCTTTCTGTCCGGCAAAGACTTTATTGCCCAGATACTCTTCCAGACTTTCGCCCTCTTCTTTATTTACCAGGTAAGAAGCCAGTACAGCAATTCCCCAGGCACCGCCTTCTCCCGCTGTTTCCATTACGGACACCGGTGTATGAATCGCACCGGACAGTAAATTCTGTCCCACGCCTTTTGTCTTAAACAGGCCGCCATGTCCCAGAATTTTGTCCAGTTTCACGCCTTCTTCTTTCAGAAGAATATCCATGCCTGTTTTCAGTGCGCCCAAAGAAGTAAACAGATGCACTCTCATAAAGTTTGCCAGATTGAACTTGCTTTCCGGTGTGCGGACAAACATCGGACGCCCCTCTTCAAAACCGGTAATATGCTCTCCCGAGAAATAATTATAAGACAGAAGACCGCCGCAGTCTGCATCTCCTTCCATCGCTTTGCGGTAAAGGGTTCCGAAAAGCGGATTCATATCCACTTTCATCCCCATGCTTTCTGCAAATTCCTTGAAAATACCCACCCAGGCATTTAAATCAGAAGTACAGTTATTGCAGTGTACCATTGCCACCAGGTTTCCGGTAGGTGTCGTCACCAAATCAATTTCAGGATATACCCTGGACAACTCTTTTTCCAGAACTACCATAGCAAACACCGAAGTTCCCGCAGACACATTTCCTGTGCGCCGGGCCACACTGTTGGTTGCCACCATTCCGGTTCCTGCATCTCCTTCCGGCGGACACAGCGGTACACCTGCTTCCAGTTCGCCCGTAACGTCCAGCAATTTGGCACCTGTCTCTGTCAGACGGCCTGCCTCTTCACCAGCCACCAGCACCTTAGGCAGAATATCGGCCAGCTTCCATGGAAATCCATAGGATGCAACCAGTTCATCAAACTGTTCCGTTCTCTTTTTATCATAATTGCGGATATTCATATCCACCGGGAACATACCGGAAGCTTCCCCAACCCCCAGTACCTTTTCTCCAGTTAATTTCCAGTGTACATAGCCCTCCAGAGTCGTCATAAAGTCAATGTCTTTTATATGCTCTTCTTTGTTGAGAATTGCCTGGTATAAGTGTGCAATGCTCCACCTCTGAGGTATGTGATAGGCAAAAAGCTGCGTCAGTTCTTCGCTGGCACGCTCCGTCATGGTATTTCTCCAGGTTCGGAATGGGACCAGCAAGTTTCCTGCCTTATCAAAAGGCATATAGCCGTGCATCATAGCACTGAATCCCAGTGCAGCCAATTTTTTCACAGGCACACCGTATTTCTCCTTTACATCTTTTACCATATCCTGATAACTGTCCTGAATACCTTTCCAGATAGCTTCCTCGCTGTAGGTCCAGATATTGTTTACCAGCTGATTTTCCCACTCATGACTTCCGGACGCAATCGGTTCATTCTTTTCATTCACCAGAACTGCCTTAATTCTGGTGGAACCAAGCTCAATTCCAAGTACTGCTTTTCCGTTTACTACCGTACTTTTGTTTGCTTCTGCACTCATGTATATAGCCTCCTTGTAATTACGAATTCTTCTATCTTCTATTATACATACTTGTACGGTTGTAACGCTACTTGTTTTTAATACCGATTACACACTTTCTCCGCAAAGCACATCATATCCTTCACCACAATCTCTTTCCCGTCGTCCAGCACAGCTTTTCCTCTCATTTTTCCGAAAACCTGGTGCTGGTTCGACTCGATAACATTAAAAACATAGAAAAACCCCGTTCCTGGCACTCTTTCTCTCGAAATTTCATACCAAAAACAAGGCTTCTCTTATTGCAGCTTATTTCACTGCATATTCTTTTTCTTTATAATGATGTGCTTCTTCCAACATCATATCCTTCACCTTCATCAGACGAATCTGCGTACTTCTCTCATTTTCGTCCAACTTCATGGTGATATATTTGATATTTCGCTGCGTCTCCGGAATAATGACGTGTTCCAGAGCATTTACACGCCGCCTGGTCTTCTCGATTTCCGCTGCCATCAGCTGGCAGGATTTTTCCACTTCTGCAAGCCTTAACATATCCGGCAGAATATCGGCCAGGGATTTTACCGCGCCGTCCAGGTCGCCGGAAGTAAAAGCAAAACCATAAGAATAAATATCATTGGCGTCTGCGGTTCTGGTCTTGGTATGAAACACCGGAATATCCACACTCATGACATTTTTCTTGTCTGCTTCCAGATAGACTTCCTGCTTGGGGGCCATTAAGGCCGTGTTTAAAATCTGCTCAGACATACCTGCCTTTGCAATCACGAAATTCTTATTCGCCGACAAAATCCCTTTTTCCACTTTCTGGCGAAGAGCCATGTTTTCTCTTACCAGGTCCAGAAACTGACGCATCAGTTCATCTCGCTTATCCTTTAAGAGTTTATGGCCCTTGACGGCAGTTACCAGCTTCTTTTTCAGGCGGGTGAGTTCCATTCGGGTAGGAGTTACCTGCGTAGATGCCAAAGTATCACCTCTTTCTAGTATTTGCCGTAATATTCGTCTAAGAATTTATCGTCAATACGTTTCAGTTCGCTTCTCGGCAGAATGGAAAGCAATTTCCAGCCGATTTTCAGTGTTTCTTCGATATCTCTGTTTGCCATATATCCCTGAGAAACGTATTCCTTCTCAAAGGCGTCTGCAAATTTTGCATAGATAATATCAATATCAGAAAGCGCTGCTTCACCCAGAATGACCATAAGTTCTTTCGCCTCTTTACCACGGGCATACGCTGCGAAAAGCTGGTTCATGGTATTGGAATGGTCTGCACGGGTCTTTCCTTCGCCGATACCTTTATCCTTCAGGCGGGACAGGGAAGGCAGTACGTCGATAGGCGGTGTCACACCTTTTCGGTACAGTTCACGGCTTAAGATAATCTGTCCCTCTGTGATATAACCTGTCAGGTCAGGGATTGGGTGGGTCTTATCATCTTCCGGCATGGTCAGAATCGGAATCATGGTAATACTTCCCTTTTTGCCTTTCTGACGTCCGGCTCTTTCGTACATGGTTGCCAGGTCTGTATACATATAACCCGGATAACCACGGCGTCCCGGAACTTCTTTACGGGCTGCGGATACCTCACGAAGAGCGTCCGCGTAGTTGGTAATATCCGTAAGGATAACCAGAACGTGCATATCCTTTTCAAATGCCAGATATTCTGCAGCAGTCAGTGCCATTTTCGGTGTGGCAATACGCTCTACCGCCGGGTCATTCGCCAGGTTGATAAAGAGAACCGTTCTGTCAATAGCGCCTGTCTCTTTAAAGCTTTCTACGAAAAAGTTGGATTCCTCAAAAGTAATACCCATAGCTGCAAATACAACGGCAAAGTTTTCTCCTGAACCGCGTACCTTTGCCTGTCTCGCAATCTGCGCTGCAAGCTGTGCATGAGGCAGACCGGAAGCGGAGAAAATCGGCAGCTTCTGTCCACGAACCAGGGTATTCAGACCGTCAATGGCAGAAACACCTGTCTGAATAAACTCTTCCGGATAACTTCTGGCAGCCGGGTTCATCGGCAGACCATTGATGTCTCTTCTCTCGTCCGGCAGGATTTCCGGACCGTCGTCAATAGGACGTCCCAGGCCGTCAAAGACACGTCCCAGCATATCCTCAGATACGCCAAGTTCCATGCTTCGTCCCAGGAAACGCACCTTACTGTTGGACAGGTTGATACCGGTAGAACTTTCAAAAAGCTGTACCAGCGCATTGCTTCCGTCAATTTCCAGAACCTTGCAGCGGCGAGTTTCACCGCTGGCCAGTTCGATTTCTCCTAATTCATCATAATGTACATTTTCAACGCCGCGTACCAGCATAAGAGGGCCGGCAACTTCCTGTATGGTTCTATACTCTTTCGGCATTAGAAGTCCTCCTTCCCTAATACATTGGCAATTTCTTCTGAAAGCTGTTTTAAGACAGCTTCATACTCGTTGTCCAAATTGTCTTCTGTTACATATTTAAAACGTCCGATTTTTTCACGAACTTCCAGTTTTACAAGGTCCTGAATACCCGCACCTTTTTCCAGTGCTTCTGCCCCCTGCTCATAGTAAGCCACTACCAGTTTCATCAAAAGATGCTGCTTTTTCAGAGAACTGTAAGTATCCACTTCATGGAAAGAGTTCTGGTGCAGGAAGTCCTCACGGATAGAACGGGCTGCTTCCATTTTCAGGCGGTCACCTGCGGAAAGCGCGTCCATACCAACCATTTTTACGATTTCTTCCAGTTCTGCCTCGTCCTGCAGAAGGCTCATCATTTTCTGACGTCCCTCCATCCAGTCCGGCGCTACTTTTTCATTGAACCATTTTTCCATGTTGTCCAGATACAGAGAGTAGCTGGTCAGCCAGTTAATGGCCGGGAAATGTCTCTTATAAGCAAGAGACGCGTCCAGCCCCCAGAATACCTTGACAATACGAAGAGTTGCCTGGGAAACCGGCTCGGAAATATCACCACCCGGAGGAGATACGGCGCCGATAACGGAAAGGGCGCCTTCTCTCTTATCCTTCCCAAGAGAAATCACATGACCGGCTCTCTCGTAGAACTGAGCCAGACGGGAACCCAAATATGCAGGATAACCTTCTTCACCCGGCATTTCCTCCAGACGTCCCGACATCTCTCGAAGAGCCTCTGCCCAACGGGAAGTGGAGTCTGCCATCAGCGCTACGGAATATCCCATATCACGGAAATATTCTGCAATGGTAATACCGGTATAAATAGATGCCTCACGGGCTGCAACCGGCATATCGGAAGTATTGGCAATAAGCACAGTTCTCTCCATCAGAGACTGGCCTGTTTTCGGGTCTTTCAGTTCCGGAAACTCGTTCAATACGTCTGTCATCTCGTTTCCGCGTTCTCCGCAGCCGATATATACAACGATGTCCGCTTCCGCCCATTTTGCCAGCTGGTGCTGAATAACGGTTTTTCCGCTTCCGAATGGTCCCGGAACGGCTGCCACACCACCTTTGGCAATAGGGAAGAAAGTATCAACAACACGCTGTCCCGTTACCAGAGGCATTTCCGGCGGAAGTTTTTTCAGATAGGGACGGCCTTTACGAACCGGCCATTTCTGCGCCATGGTAAGTTCTCTGTCACCATTTTCTCCTGCAATCACAGCCACCACTTCGTCTACGGTAAATTCTCCCGCTTTAATCTCTTTGACAGTACCTTTGACGCCATAAGGAACCATGATTTTATGATTGACTACGATAGTCTCCTGTACCGTACCGATAATGTCGCCGGCTTCTACCGCATCACCTGGTTTTACCGCAGGAACAAAGTCCCATTTCAAATTTCTTTTCAGAGAAGGAACTTCCACACCTCTCTTTAAATTGGTGCCGGAAACCTTCATAATATCATCCAGAGGTCTCTGAATACCGTCATAAATACTGGTAATCAGACCTGGTCCAAGTTCTACGGAAAGAGGCTCCCCTATGGATTCTACCGGTTCTCCGGGTCCAAGTCCCGAAGTTTCCTCGTATACCTGAACAGATGCCTCATCTCCATGCATTTCTATGATTTCACCAATCAGACGCTGATTACTTACACGAACCACGTCGAACATATTCGCGTCACGCATGCCTTCTGCAATAACCAGCGGTCCTGCTACTTTTTTAATCGTACCCTTGCTCATGGTCACGTATCACCTGCTTTCTAATTATTACTGAACAGAATGTCAGAACCGACTGCCTGTTCTACAGAGTCTTTCACTCCCTGCACTCCGTCGCCTGTATTTCCGAATACACCGGGAATCCGGATAACAGCGGGCAACAGTCTTTCCTGAAATTTCTCTATTATCTGTCCGCACTCGGCTGCCGCAGCTTCCGTGATATAGACAATTCCATATCCGCTGTCGGCCAGAGCTGCTAATCTTTCTTCTGTTTCCCTGCGGTTTGCCACCGGGAAAATTTCAAGACCCAGTGCGGCAAATCCGTAAATACTGTCGTAATCACCTACCACTGCAATCTTATACATACATTTCCCTTACCCTTTCCCGGATAGCCTCCTCGGAAAAACCATTCTGTTTTCCGGAAAGAATAATCCGCACGGTTTTTATTTCATTCTCCCTTGCCAGCAGGTACGCTACCAGCGGTCCTACGGAAAAGGATTCATATTTCTGGGGCTGCATAGTGCGCATCATACGGTTGTCGCACCATCTCTCAAATGCGGAAGATGATTCTGCAATAGCTGCTGCACCTTCTGCATAAACAGTTCCTGCCAGATAGTCCACAATAGCCTCCATGCTGCTGCATGCCGCCTTTGCCAGACGTTCCACATTCAGCGACTTGCATGGTGCCATTGCACGTTTCATAAATTCTATTGTCTTTGCGGTTTTCTGTGAACGCACAGCAATCTTAATATCCGCAATGGCTACCATAGATTCCGCATAATCCCGGATAATGCTGTCTGTCGCCCGCTCTCCTGCATGGTACACAGCCTCAAGAGCCGCCTTATCCACAATCACATCACACAACTGCCCGTCTCCTGTATGAAGAAGGGTTTCATAAGCTTCCTTTGCCGCGCTCGCCATATATTCAGGAAGTCTGGAAAATTCTTTGCTGCGGATAATATCCAGCATTTCATCCGGTGAAATATTGGTATCCTCATAGTAAATTTTCCGGTTCCTTCCATTCTGGGAAGTGCAGGCTTCTTTAACGGCTGCCTTTAAGTTGTGAAACAGATTGGGATAGGAAAAAACGTCAAACACAGACATATCCACATGCAAATCCCGAATAGTCTCCCACGCCTTTTCCTGCTCACGGTCTAAAATTGCCTCTGCCTTTGCAGGCGTATCTGCGTCTCCCCAGCCCTTTTCCTGCAAAAGCTGAATACATTGCTGCTCTGTACTGCAGGCCAGAAGCTGTTCAATCACTGAAGCGTCAAACAACGCTGTTTCCAACGCCCGGATTCGCGCAACCGCATAGGTATATTTCGTACTAGACAAGTCCATTCCTCCTTTTTGCGGTTATGCTTCTAAAAATAATAAACGGTGAACTTTGTCAGAAAGTTCGTCTCTTTTGGAACTGAACATAGCCTCAAAGGTACAGTTTTCTTCAATTCCTCCATATATAAGAACAAATCCGCCGCATACCTTTCTGCTTTCCTTTGAAAGTGTCAGTACGCCGCCTTTCTCTCTTGCTATCGCCTGAATCTCTTCTTCAAAGCCCTGAGGCAGTCTCTTTAAATCTGTGTCAGAAAAACAAATTTCCCCTTCCTGTGCCAGCACAAACTTATGCAGCATTTTTCTGAGAAGGGCAAAATAGGTTTCATCATCTGCGTCCAGCAAGGTTTGATATGCACTGTCCAGCACCTCTTTGATGATTTCCTGTTTTGCTGTAAGGAGTGCTTTTCTTCTCTGTAAATCACAGGAAGAAACAGCACGTTCCTCAACCGCTTTCACCTCTTCTTCTGACTTTTGGGAGATTTCTCTGCACGCAGCTTCTGCCTCTTCTTTTCCCTTTTCCTTCACTGCATTTGCCTGTTTTTCAGCATCTGCAAGGATTTCTCCGGCAGCGGCTTTTGCTTCTTCAAGAATCTGGCTTTTCATTTTTTCTAATCCAGTCATTCTTCTGCTCTCCTTTACGATTTCTGCAATAAAAACTCAATTAAAACTGAAGATTTGTTACAGCCAGAATGGAAATCAGAAGCGCCAGGATTGCATAAGTCTCAACCATTGCAGGGAAAAGCATAGCTTTACCGAACTGTTCCGGTTTCTTAGCAACAATTCCGATGGCTGCTGCAGATGTCTTGCCCTGAGATTTTCCGGAAATCAATCCAACAATACCGATAGGAAGACACGCTGCCAGTACCAGAAGCCCCTGCTGCGGTGTTAATTCCAACATTCCGCCGCCTAAAAGTCCGATTTTAGACAGTGTAATAAATCCAACCAGAAGACCATAAATACCCTGTGTACCCGGCAGAAGCTGCATAATCAATACTTTTGCAAACTTGCTTGGGTCTTCTGAAACAACCCCTGACGCAGCCTGACCTGCAATACCAACTCCGATTGCAGAACCCGCACCTGCTAAAAATACTGCCAATGCTGCACCTAATAATGCATAAACAATTCCTAAATGACTCATAAACTTTTTTCCTCCTTAATATCCACATACTTTGTATTGAACTTAAACGGGTGAAAGGCTTTTCCTCCACCCTCATAAAATTTGCCGAAAAATTCAACAAACTGCAGACGGTTCGTATGAACGTAGGCGCCTAAAATATTGATGGCCATGTTAAAGGTATGTCCGAATACAAAGACTACCAGGAACACAACTACACCTAAAACGCCGTCTCCCCTCATACTGCCCATCTGGTTAATAACCGAAGCAATTACACCGGTTGCCAGTCCCAGCGCCAGAAGACGGGAATAAGAAAGCACATCGCTAAGCCAGCCTGTTACATTATAAATATCGTAAGCACCAAGGGCCAGACGAAGCCCGAAGTTCTTACTGGAACGTCCTGACATAAACAGAAGTCCCAACGCACCTGCAATAGCAAGAATCTTTCCTGCGCTTCCCACAAACGGTGGGAAAATGCTGGGGTCTACCTGCGCAATAGAGGCAAAAATAGAACTGGGCAGCAACAGTAGCAGTAATCCGATAAGGAATACATACCACAACACCACATCGCAGAAAAAGTCCAGAACTTTCTTGTCTCTTAAAAGCATATACCCCTTAATGCCCAGTCCCACAAACAAATGAATCAGACCAAATGCCATGGAATACATCAGCATACGCATGGGCTCATTTAAAGGAACAAACCAAAGCGCCTTTACAAGACCGCCTTCCGGAACCTCCACATGGAAAAAGGTTCGTGCCACTACATCTATGGCATCTCCAAAATATCCGCCAAAAAGGATACCCCATATTAAAGTAGAAACCCCGCAGTACATAAACATCTTAATGGATTTTTTCAAAGACTGTTCCATACGCGGGAACTTCTTCAGTATCACAAAACAGCCCAGGAACATCACCAGCCCATACGCTGCATCGGACAGCATCAATCCAAAGAAAAACACATAGAAGAAGGACATCAGCATTGTGGGGTCTATTTCTCCCTTTTTGGGAAGACCATAGGACTCCAGAACACCTTCCACGGATTCTGAAAATCCATTGTTTTCCAGAAGCACCGGCATCTCTTCCTCTTCCGGGATTTCCTCTGTCTCAAAGCTTAAATCAAAGTCCGCATTTAATGCTTTTTCCAGCGCGGGTACTGCCTTTGCTGGTACATAACCTTCTGCCAGAAACGTTTTCTTTGACTGGGGAAGTTGTCCCAGTATCTGATATTTCTCGGCTCTTGCCCGGAAATAGTCTGAAATCAGTTTGAATTTCTCCCGTTCAGAAGCATAGGAAGCAATTTTATTGCCACATTCTTCCATCTCCTGCTGCAAAACTGTAATTTGCTGCTGCAGGTCTTCTTTTTCCCTGGCCGGAATCTTGCTCATACTCTGAGACGGCCTGGCAAATCCACTCTGCCGAAGAATTTCTTCCACTTTTTCCACATCTTTTTTCAGGCAGACCACCGCAAGATACACCGTATCTCTTTCCGAAGATAAAATAGAAATATCCACTCCGGACACCTCCGGCGCCTGCTCTAAAATCAGACTGTAAATATCTTCCAGTGTCAAGCTTCCTGACATCGAACCAATGAGCACTGCCGCAGTTTCCGTTCCCTGGAAATCTCCGGGAATATCCAGATTCATCCACGGACGCAGGGCCTCTATCTGATTTTCCAGCTTCTGCACATTGGCTTTGCACTCTGCCGTCTGCTTATGCAGTTTGACCACTTGCGCCGCCATATCCAGAACTTCCTTTTCCCTATGGGCAGTTTCAAGATATTTGCTCTTTTCTATCAGGTCTTTGCCTTCCAGACTGGCAAACATGGATACCTTTTCCGGTACATACTCCTGAAGAATATTCAGCGCCGTGTCCGCCAAAGCTGCATTTTTCTCAAATGCGCTCCGATCTTCCTGAGTATTTACTGTCTGAAAACCCTCTTCTTCACTTTCAAATCTGGAGATTTCCATAACACCCATGGACTGAATTTTCTCTAAAATGGCTTTTCTGTCCTTTTTCAGCGCGCAGATACTGACTTTTTGCATCTGCAATACTGCCATATTCGCATCACTCCTTATTTCCTGTTTTTGTTGGCAGTCTTATATCAGACTTTCAATAACAGCCTGTACTGCCTGCTTTTCTTTTTCTTTTGCAGTCCTTTTTATTTCTGCAATTTCCTTTTCTGCCGATTTCAAAGCTTCTGCAAGCCTTCTCTCTCCGGCAGCCTGCGCAGCTTCTCTATTTGCTTTCGCCTTCTCCTGCGCATTCTCAATCATAGTGGCCTTCGCCCGCTCCGTTTCCTGTTTCGCCTGCTGGAGAATCTGCGCGCCCTGACTTTTGGCATTAGCTGCAATCTCCTCCGCTTCCTGTTCAGTTTTCCGGATTTCTTTGATTGTTTCTTCTACCACAGTATCACCACCTTCACATAGTTTGATATTACTATGAATTATGCATTTTGTCAATTTAATAACGAATTTTGTCGTCTCAATCGCCAATATTATTGGTTTCATCCCTGTTTCCAAAAGACAAAAGGAGAGATTGTGTTGATTTTGTACAATCTCTCCTTTTGTCTTTTGTGTGTTTTAACAAATTATCTTGTTAGCAATTCACTTCTTTTATTCACTTTCACATCAGCGCTTTATTCATATAAATAATTAGCGTATTCTTTAGAATCCACATTGGAACTGTCTATCCACTGATAGCCCGTATTGATAAACTTATCATTTGGCAGCCCCATATCAGCCCGGATACCGGAAATAATCGTAGCATATCCCATTCCATAAGCGTTCTGCACAAAGGTTCCAAGCTCTGTTCCGTTTTTCACTGCATTCACCTGCTTTTTACCTGCATCAAATCCCAACACGGTGATTTCTTTCCCGGAAGCTGCTACGACATCCAGAACGTCATTGGCTGCATACTCATTTGTACAATAATAGCCCTTCACTTCCGGATACAAAACCAGAACAGCCTCTGCCATTTCCGACATACTGTTTTCTTCGTTTTCATGAGAAATATTCACAATCTCAATCTCGGGATAGTTCTTTGCAATTTCTTCTGTAAATCCCTTTTCCCTATCCTGACTGCTCTTGGAAGTTTCTGCATGAGCCATAATCGCTACCTGCCCTTTATTTCCAATAGCTTCCGCCATCTTTTTGGCTGCTTCTGCCCCTGCCGCGTAATTATCTGTAGCGCACACTGTATTTACCAGTTCACTTTCCACACCTGAGTCCAAAATCACCACGGGGATTTCATTTCCCATAGCCTCTTCCAGCTGTGCGCCGCAGGATTCCATATCTATGGCTGACAGACATAAAACCGTAGGATTTTCCGCCAGAACTGCGTCAATGGTATTAATCTGGCTTTCCACATCCAGCTCATCTGCAGGTCCTTCAAAGGATAGTTTAACCTTATCATCTCCTTTGTATCCCATTTTTTCATTCAAATCTTTGACTGCAGCTGTCATTCCCTTTTTCACAGTCGCCCAGAAATTGGATTTGGTATTTTTTACCACGACTGCAATATGACTTCCCGGTTCGGGATTTAATTCTTCCAGAGCCGTATAGTCTATGGTCCCGGCGCTTTCTTTCAGCACTTTCATTGTCATATCTTCTGCCATATCACTCTCTTCGCCTGCAGCATCCTGGCCTTCTTCCTCTGTCGGGTTTTCCATTTCACTGCTTTCCGAATTCTTATCCGCTTCTTCTTTTGCCTCTGTATCGCTGTCTTCTGCTTTATCTTCTGTCTTATTTTCTTCTGTCGTCTTATCCTCCGTCTGTGCCTGAACGGTATTTTTCCCATTTTTATCGGATTCAGATTTGCCGCATGCACTGATGCTTCCCATAGTCAGCATGGCACATAAAAACATTACCACTACTTTTTTCATGACTTTACCCGCCTTTTACAACAATTTATCTTTGGATTTAAAAACTACGTTTCCATTATACACGAAAGCCATTATTAGTCCATAGCTATTGCTTTTTGTTTATAAAATTTTTTGAAATTCCGTAGATAAGAAGCGCAGACAGAGGTCCCAGAAGAAAACCGAAACCACCGTACAAAAAAATCCCCAAATATACGGACAGCAGTACCAGCAGGGGCGAAACTCCCATATGATTCCCAATGAGCCTGGGTTCCAGAATCTGTCTTACCACCGCTGTCACCCCATATAAAACCAGAAATCCTACCCCCTGGAAACTGTCCCCCAGAAGCATCTGAAAAATCCCCGCCGGAACCAGAAATAATCCCGTCCCCAAAACCGGAAATGCATCGAGAATCCCCAAGACCAGTCCATAACCCAAAAAGTGTCTGACTTTTAAAATCCAAAGACCACCGATACATAACAGACAGATAACAGCCATAATCTTCAACTGCGCGTGCAGATACTGCCCTACTCCCCGAAATACTTCCTGCGCCAGGCGCTTCATGTTCCTGAAAAAGTCCTGTTTTTCCAAGAACCCCCTGATTTTCTCCCGTTCCTGAAGGAATAAAATTGAGGACACAACAGCCACCATCAACATCCCGACGATTATCACACAGCAGCGGACAGATTCCATGGCCGTGTCCATTCCTTTTCCGTCCCGCAGAAAATAATTCCCTATATTTTCTATTTGTCCGCAAAGATACGCGCTGCTTTTCTCTGCTGAAATCCCCGTCATGTGTTCCACACCTTTGCAGCACTGCTCCAGCAAATCCTCTGCGTAATTTTTTATCACGGGATAATACCGCAGACAGTCCCCGATTTTCCCGGTAAGATAATCCGCCCCTGCCAAAAGTCCCCATACTCCCGTACATACAGCCAACAAAATCAACACTCCGCCAATGCCGCTTTCTGTCAAATGCAGAGTTTTTCCAAATTTAGTTTTTGCCATACCATAAGCCACCGGATGTATTATCTCAGCCAGAAGAAAGCCACAAAAAAAGGGGAGCATAACAGGAAAAACATATTTCATTCCCAGAAATACGCCCGCAATTACTCCCACTGTCATTAAAAATTTTTTCCGGTTCATCTTCGGTTCCCCCATACTTTCATTTATCCTGTTATGAATAGTATGAGAAAACAGAACCTTCCTATACTATAGGAAAATTTCCAACCGGTGTTACCTGAAATTCCATTTTTTTCTTTGTTGCCGGATGAAAAAAAGAAAGCTTATACGCGCACAGCGCAATCTGCTGCCACTGGTCCTTTTCCTTTTCTTCAAGGTTATATTTCGTATCTCCAAACAGAGGCATTCCTGCGTAAGCCATCTGTACACGAATCTGATGATGCCGCCCTGTGTGAAGATGAATTTCCACAAGGCTTCCCTCTTCCGTTTCCTTTAAAACGCAATAATCCAGTTCCGCCCTTTTGCTGGACGAAGTTTTCTTTTCCACAACTCTGGAGGTATTTGTTCTGGAGTCTTTTTCCATTTCATTTACCAGACGACCTTTTTTTTCTTCCGGCTTTCCCTGCACATAAGCCAGATATTTCTTCTCCATTTTCCCCTGCTGTATCTGCTGACTGAGGTCTGCTGCGCTTCCTTTATTTTTTGCAAATACAAGGATTCCCTGTACCGGCTGGTCCAGACGGTGGATAACCGCCAGATAGGTTCCCTGCCCTTTGCCTGCAAGATAATTTCTTAAAGCGCTCTCCATATCCATGCAGCCCGGCTTTCTGGTCTGTACCGGAAAACCGGCCGGTTTACAGCATACAACCACATCTTTATCTTCATATAATATATTTTCTTCTATTTTTATAGTATTCATCATAACCCCGTAATTTTGTTTTTTCTTTCTATTTTACCACAGAAATCGAACAACCGCTATATCTTCATCTTTTCAGATATAACGGTTGTTCTAATGTTCTGCGTTATTCAATTTTTTATTCCTTTCTCTCCAAACTTCTAAATTGACATTTACAAGTTAAGAATTTACGTTTTTCCCTTTCCCCTGTCTATAAATTCTATATGAATTTACTGAAAGTTTTCTATCAATCTATCTATGCGGATAATAAAAAGTTTCTGAACAAATAGTTCGGGCTATTTGTTTTCAAAGATTTTCTTTATACATTTCTTTTGAATATAACGTATCTTTTCAGATTCACGGAATACAACAGGTTTATTTCAACGAATACAACTCATTATACTACTTTTTCGCTATACTTTTAAATGATGTATAAATACTTTTCTCTTTTAAAATATATTTCTTTACATATATTTTAAAACCTTCTTATTATTTTTGTGGTAAACATTCAATATGAGGACACCTTTGATATTTACCTGAAACCTTTTCCTTTATCTATATACAGATATGTAAGGATTTTTTCTTTTTATCATCTTTTCAGGTCTTTCTTAGGGGAGTTATGCCTTACCACTCTCATATTGATAATTAGATTCTTCACATCCCATTGGACTGAACCTCCTTACCGTATTCAAAAACCCTTTCACCTTTCCATTACTTTTGTCCTTGGTACTTTTTCATTATTTTTATCACTTATTTTGTATTCTCCGTACACCTAAAGTTTTTTGAATAATGATTCTTCTTTTGTACCTTGTAGCCAACTTTAAAATTGATTTCTCGTTTCAAATTTTAAATTGGATATGAAGTAGTGTTTGTAAGGTGTTTTGTTTTTTGTTGATTTTATAATACACCACTCGCCTATATTTGTCAATATATTTTTTGTAAAAAGTTTTATTTTTTTATTATTTACTAATGCATTTTATTTAAGCTGTAAATTAATTATATTTTTCAGAATTGTATATTCAATTTTATTTTTTCATGACAGTAACTGCAAAAGAAGCCGTTATACACATTTCTGTGTACAACAGCTTCCCTTTTCCTATAAGTCCTCTGCATCAGACAACCGTTTATGCTACTCTGCTGCCTCTGTATTTGTTTCTCCGTCCTCATTTGTGCTGTCGGTTGTCTCAGGCTGCTTAATAGTATACTGATCATTGTCTGTGAGCTTTACTTTTTTCCACTCTTTCTTATCCACAGTGAACTTGGTCTCTTTTTTCCAGTCTTCCAGTAAGTCACTATAAGTTTCCTGTTTCCGCTGGTTTACAATACTCTCTTTTTCCTGGTCTGTAGCTTCACGATCCAAAACACTGTCCATCCTTACCACATAATAACCGCTCTCGCCTTCTACCACTTCTCCATAAAGAGTGCCGTCTGTCAGGGTCTTTGCAGCCTCTTTCACCTTATCATCCAAAAGACTGTCATCCTCACCGAAAGTAGTATCCACAGCGCTGAGGTTTTCATCCACCTCTTTAGCCAGTGCATCCATATCCGCAGAAGCCACATCCCCGGAGGCTTTGACCTTATCAAGAACAGCCTGGGCCTGGGCTTTCTTCGCCTGTTTTTCCTCATCGGTAATAGGGGTAGTGGTTCCATCCTCATTCAGGGTATCACTGATATCCACTTTACAGTAGGTAATTTTGCTCTGTGCAGCCTCGGAATCTTCCACATTCGTATCCACATCTGCCGTCATTGGCTCATACATACGGTTCTGGTAAGTATACAGTTCCAGAAGTGTTTCCACATCAGACTGTGTAACTGCCAGTTTTTCCAATGTTGCCTTATCATTGGCTTCTGTAAAAGCCTTTGCCGCTGTTTCGATTTCTTCCTGCTCCTCTTCGGAAACAGTCACATTATAGTCTTTTGCATGCTGCTTCAAAAGAATCATACTCTCTAACTGGTCTACCACACTTTCCTTTGTGGTATCTGCATATGTCTTTCCATCGCCTGCATCCTGCTCCCACATTCCTGTTGTACTTCCGCCCATCATAGCATAGTAGGATATCATCTGCGCCTGATTCATACGAAGCATCAGGTTCGCAGTTCCTATGGTTACAGTGTCCTCTCCTCCGGTAATCAGCGGTTTTGTTCCATCTATTTTATCACTGCCGCAGCCTGCAAGCGCTGTCATACTCATAGCGCCCGCCAGAACTGCACATGCAACTCTTTTTGAAAATCTATTCATATGTTCCTCCCTGTGTGCAATATCTTTTTCCATTATAGACGCTTTTTTCGTAGGGAGCAAGGGAATTTTCACGGAACAATGTGAATTTACTCTGTTTCCTCTGCCACGGATTGGAAATCTTTTAAAATACTGCCCAAAAGTTCCAGCACATCCAGCGTTTCCTTGGGTCTGCGTCCTTTTAAAGAAACCAGAAAATATGGCGTTTCCTCCAGTTTCATCTTGAGGTTATTCTTGTATTTTTCCAGAATAGGCGGGAATCCTGCCGGATTGATTTTGGCCCTCTCAAACATGGAAATCTTTACTTCTTTTCCGGTCTGCTTGATTTCCTTAATGTAAACCCTATGAGCCAACGCTTTCAGGCTTGCAATGGAAAGCAGATTCTGCACTGCTTTGGGCGGCTCTCCAAAACGGTCCATGAGTTCTTCCAGCATATCCTCGTACTCTTCCTCAGATTCAATCCCCGCAATCCGCTTGTAAATATCCAGCTTCTGATATTCATTTGGAATATAAGAAGGGGGAATGTAAGCATTTAATTCCAGGTCAATGGCAGTTTCAAAGTCTTCCTGCTTTTTCAGGCCTTTCTCTTCCCGCACTGCTTCTTCCAGCATTTTGCAGTACAAGTCATATCCCACAGCCTGCATATGTCCATGCTGCTCTGCTCCCAGAAGGTTTCCGGCGCCGCGGATTTCCAGATCCCGCATGGCAATTTTAAAGCCGCTGCCCAAATCTGTAAATTCCCGGATAGCATGAAGGCGCTTCTCTGCTACTTCTTTGAGCATTTTATTCTTCCGATACATCAAAAAGGCATAAGCCGTCTTGTTGGAACGCCCCACACGCCCCCGCAGCTGATAAAGCTGGGAAAGCCCCATCTGATCCGCGTCGTGAATAATCATGGTGTTGGCATTGGAAATATCCAGACCTGTTTCGATAATAGTGGTGGAAACCAGAACGTCAATCTCTCCGTTGATAAATCCATACATGATTTTTTCCAGCTGATGCTCATGCATCTGCCCGTGGGCAAAAGCCACATTGGCTTCCGGTACCAGCTTTGCCACCCGGTTTGTCACTTCGTCAATGTCATTGACGCGGTTGTATACATAATACACCTGACCGCCTCTGGCCATTTCCCTGCTGATAGCCTCCCGCACCATTTCCTCATTATACTCCATGACAAAAGTCTGGATTGGCATACGGTCCATGGGAGCCTCTTCCAACACACTCATGTCCCGGATTCCAATAAGACTCATATGCAGCGTCCTGGGAATGGGCGTTGCCGTCAGGGTGAGCACGTCCACATTTTCTTTCATTTTCTTGATTTTTTCTTTGTGGGTGACACCGAAACGCTGTTCCTCGTCAATGATTAAAAGTCCTAAATCTTTGAATTTAATATCCTTGGAAAGCACCCTATGGGTTCCAATCAGAATATCCACCAGACCTTTCTGCAAATCTGTAATGGTTTTCTTTTGCTGGGCCGGAGTTTTAAACCGGCAAAGCAAATCCACACGCACAGGAAAATCCTTCATTCTCTGAACAAAGGTATTGTAATGCTGCTGAGCCAGAATGGTGGTGGGTACCAGATAGACTACCTGCTTGCCCTCCTGAACTGCTTTGAAGGCAATACGGATGGCCACTTCCGTTTTTCCGTATCCCACGTCTCCGCAGATTAGACGGTCCATAATCTTTGGACTTTCCATATCTTTTTTTGCAGCTTCAATGGCCAGCAGCTGGTCTTCGGTTTCTTCATAGGGAAACATTTCTTCAAATTCCCGCTGCCAGACGGTATCCGGTTCATACTGAAATCCTGTCTGGGCCTGTCGGGCTGCATACAGTTTCACCAAATCTTTGGCAATATTTTTCACCGCACCCCGGACCTTGGTCTTGGTTTTCTTCCACTCCTGTCCTCCCAGACGGTTGAGCTTGGGTACTTTTGCGTCTGCTCCGGCATATTTCTGCAGCACGTCCAGCTGGTTGGGAAGAATATACAAAGTCGTATCGCCGGCATACTCGATTTTAATATAATCCTTGGTTACCCGGTCTACGGTAATCTTTTCAATGCCCTTATAGACCCCAAGTCCGTGATTTTCGTGCACCACATAGTCGCCAATGCTCAGTTCTGCAAAGTTCTGAATTTTTTTACCGCTGTACTCCGTCTTTTTCCGCCGCTTTTTCTTTGCCTGACCGAAAATATCGGACTCTGTAATCATAACAAATTTTACAAGGGGGTATTCAAAGCCTCGGCGCATACGTCCAAAAGCTGTCATAATCTCTCCGGGGGCAATGACCCGGTTCATATCCTCTGTAAAGAAGCTGTTTAATCCCTGTTCCCGCAAGTCTTCTGCCAGACGAGCCGCTCTGGTACGGGAACCGGAAAGCAGCAGAACCTGATAGCCGTTTTTCCCAAATTGTTTCAAGTCCTTTACCAGAAGTTCAAAACTGTTATTATAGGGGCTTACCGACTGGGCGGAAATATGAAACTGCTCCTGAATATCCCATTCTCCCTTTTTTTGCTCAATGGTACAGAGAGACACACCGTTTTTCTTGTTCAGCTTATGAATGGTCTCTTTACAGCTAATGAGCAAATCCGCCTGTCCGGACAATAGATAGCCCTTTTCCAGCCTGTGCTCCATGCTCTCCCGAAATTCCGTTTCCACAGCGTTTCCCTGCTCAGCCAGACGATTGGTTTCGTCCAGAATTACCAGCGTTTCCTCTGTTGTAAAATAGTCAGTAAATGTCACCGCATCTTTATAAAAATACCGCAAAAAATGCTCTGCCACAGAAAAATCTTCAAATTCCTTCAGACAGTCCACAGCCTCGTCCACGCTCTGTTTCAGTCTGGCTCCCTCTTCTGTTAAAAAGGCATCTCGAAACTTTTTCACTGCGGCGGTTTTCTCTTTTTCAATCCGCTCCAGTCCCTCTTTCAGCACCTGGGGACTTAATACAATTTCTGAAGCGGGATAAATCGTAATTTCCTCCAGATTCTCTATGGAACGCTGACTTTCTGCGTCAAAACTACGAATAGAGTCAATCTCGTCTCCCCACAGTTCAATACGCACGGGATTATCCTCTGTAAGCGGAAAAATATCAATGATTCCTCCCCGAAAACAAAATTGTCCGGGGGCCTCTGCCTGGGCGCAGCGCTCATACCCCATACCAAGCAGCTTTTTCTTCAGATTTTCCATATCCAGAGGGCTGTCAGCGCCAAAGTGCAGCGTGTGTTCCTCCAGGACGGAAAGCGGCAGCAGATAATCCATACAGCCGCCCATGCTGGTAATAACCGTCACTCCTTTTTTTTGCAAAAGAGCCGCCAAAACCTTCATCCGCTCTCTGGTCAGCAGATTGCCGTGAATATCTGCCTGAAAGAAAATCAAATCTTTTGCCGGATACAAATATACGTCCCTGTCATAGAGACGGTAATCCTCATATAATTCTTTTGCCTTTAAATCATTCTCAGCGATGATAAGACAGTTCTTCGCGCACGGCCTGCCATCTTTTCTTAAACCTTCTAAAAGCCCATATATCATATGGGCTTTCTGGGATTCCACGCAGCCCGAAAGCTGGAGGATACCTTTATGTTGGGGAATCCGCGCTTTCAGTTCCCCGTATTCGCTGAGTTTTTCCAAGGGCTGCATGAATACTTGCATTTGCTTACTCCTGTGTCTTTTTCTTTTTTCCTGCGCCGTTATAATGATTCATGGCCGCTTCTATCCCCTGTTCCAGAATCATTTCCACGGCATCGGCAGCTTCTTTTATCGCCGCATCTACCACTTCTCTGTCCTTTTCAGAGAATCTGCCCAGCACATGGTCTGCCAAATCCCAACCCTTGGGCTTGGCGCCTACGCCTACCTTTACACGGTAGAAATTCTGTGTGCCCAGCCGGGCAATCATACTTTTGATTCCATTATGTCCGCCTGCGCTGCCTTTTTTACGAATGCGAATCTGCCCCGGCTCTAAATCAATGTCATCGTAAATGACAATGAGTTCCGTCTCCGGGTCCAGTTTATAATAATTCACAAATTCCGCAATGGAATCCCCGCTTAAATTCATGTAGGTCAGGGGTTTGACTGCAAGAACCTTTTCTCCCGCAATTCTTCCCTTTCCGTACATACCTTTATGAGCAATGCCGCTTTCCGGAATATTGTGACGCTCTACAAGTTCGTCTATGGTGTCAAACCCCATGTTGTGACGGGTTTTTTCGTACTGTCTGCCTGGGTTCCCAAGCCCTGCTATTAAAAACATATGAGACTCCTTAGTTAAAATATACCAGTTCCTGTTTCAGAGGTTCTACCGGTTCCACAGACAAGGCGGTCAAAACAGGTCCTTCTTTGTGATAAGATTCTACGTATTCGTAGTCCACAACGGCTGTAACCTTTACCCATTTTCCTGTTTTCAGATGTCTGGCCTCCGGGCTTTTACACACATAACCGATAAAACTGGTGTCATCGGCACAGCAGGTCATGGCCATTCTTCCCGGCACAAACACATCTTTTGCAAATTCTCTGGATTTCAGTACCATTGCGGTAAAGGATACGGTTTTTCCTTCGTAAGTTTCCGGGTGATCCATGGCGTCAACAAACCAGATACCGTAATCCTCATCCATAATTTCGATAACGTCTGCGTCCACGTCAAAGGGCATTTTTTCTGCAAAAATGTCTTCGATTTCGCCTTCCTCATCTTCAAAAATAATCTCTGCACCCTGGTTTACCACTTTCACGCTTCTTCTGAAGGAAGCCAGCGGCATGTCCATGGAGGCGCGATTAAACAATACCATGTCTGCATTCCGCACCATTTCCACGAAAAGAGATTTCATGTTATTCATATATACCTGGAATGTACTGGCGTCTACTGTAACGATGTGCTGTACAATACCCCAGTCTTTTGGAAGCTGCATTTCTTCAAATTTGCTGACCTGCCACATACCGTTGTACTCAATGATGACACGTTCCGGGCTGTAAAAGGCATCGTAGGCCACCAGCCTTTCCGGGGTCAGCTCTTCCAGACTGTTCAGCACTTCCACAGAAGTTCTGCTTTTTTTCAGCTGCTTCTCATCAAATTCCACTTCTCCCTCTTCGCAGAGTATCAGAAGGGTTGGGCCGTCTATCTGGAAATAGTCCTGCGCTATGGTAAAATCCAGAAATGTGGATTTGCCGCTTTCCAGGAACCCTGCCATAAAATATATGGGAACTCTGATTTCGTCTTCCATTTTCCTGTCCTTTCTGTTGTTACTGTCTTCTAAATATCAGATTCCGAATAATTCGGCCAGCTTGGCTTCATCAATTTTAGAACCAATCACACAAAGTCTGCCTGTGTAATCCGGGGAACCTGTACGGATATCTGCTTCTCCCGGTACCATATCGAAGTAAATCCAGGCGCCGTCCTGTCCGGCAACCATACCTTTGGCTCTTAAAATCATACCATAGGAAGCATCATTAGAAAGTGTATCCAGAATTTTTTCGATTTCTTCACGGCTAAAGGCTTTTACTGTTTCTCTGCCCCAGCTTGTGAAGACCTCATCCGCATGATGATGTCCGTGGTGATGGTCATGATGGTGGTCATGGCCGCAGCCACACTCTTCATGGGCGTGAGCATGCTCATGGTGGTCATGGTCATGGTTATGACCACAGCCGCATTCTCCGTGGGTGTGGTGATGCTCATGCTCATGGTGAGCATGGTCATGGCCACATTCACATTCTTCATGGTCATGGTGGTGTTCATGATGACCGCCGCAAACCGGGCAAACTTCCTCTTCCAGCAACTCTTTCTCCAGAGAGCGGTTGTTTTCCATGGTGTCCAGAATCTTTGTACCGGAAAGCTGTTGGATTGGAGTAGTGATAACCGCTGCAGTCTGATTCAGAGAACGAATCATTTCTACGGCTGTCTTTACCTTGTCATCTGTAGCTTTTGATGTATCGGTACGGCTTAAAATTACAGTACCCGCATATTCAATCTGATTGCTGAAGAACTCGCCGAAATTCTTCATGTACATTTTGCACTTTGTCACATCTACAACGGTTGTAAAGCTGTTTAATTTTATGTCAACTTCATTTTCTACCTTCTGAACGGCTTTGATAACATCCGAAAGTTTTCCTACACCGGAAGGTTCAATAATGATTCTGTCCGGGCTGTATTTCTGAATCACTTCTTTCAAAGCCACCCCGAAATCTCCTACCAGAGAACAGCAGATACAGCCGGAATTCATCTCACGGATTTCAATTCCCGCTTCTTTTAAGAAACCGCCGTCAATACCGATTTCTCCAAATTCATTTTCAATCAACACGACCTGTTCGCCTTTGTATGCCTCGCTGAGCAGTTTTTTAATTAAAGTTGTTTTTCCTGCTCCGAGAAAACCGGAAAAAATATCAATTTTTGTCATGTTCCATTTCTCCCTTCTGTTTTTATAGATAAAACATTGCAAAAGGGGACGAAAATCCGTTTCCGCCCCTTGATACCGATTAATATAAAACCTCTCGGTGGTTAGTATAACACAGGTCTAGCAAAAATAGCAAATAAATTCCGCAAAGTTCCCTTTATTCTTTCCATGTTTTTACATGGTAAAGAAATCTTCAAAAAGTTCTATTTTGCAGACTCTTTTCACACTTCCTATCATTTTCACATTCCAGTTCTCATCAATCTGGGTCCAGAGTTTTCCTCCCGGTGTGTGCACCATAACATCCGAACTGATAAGCCCCAGCTTCAATGCTGCGCCTGCAGCCGCACAGCTGCAGGTAGCGGAAGAAAGTGTATAACCTACGCCGCGTTCAAAAATTTCTATCTGAATGTTATTTTTATCCAAAATTTTGACAATCTGGGTGTTTGTTCTCTCCGGAAAATAATCCGCACCTTCGGAATACTTCCCTATACGGCACACCTTTTCTCTGGAAATTTCGTCCGTAATCATAACACAGTGGGGGTTGCCAATGGATACACAGGTGCAGTCATATTCTTCCCCACCAAAGTTAAAGTATTCATGCACAGCCTCCCTTTCCGGTCCGGTAAGCCCCAGTCTGCGGCTGCTGAAGGAAAGCTGTCCCATACTCATCTGAATTCGGTTTCCTTCCCTGTTCAGATAGCGAAGTTCCACTTCACCGCTTTTTGTATATAACAAAAAACGTTCTTTCTGCATAGCACCGGTCACTTTTAGATAATGGGCAAAAATACGGATGGCATTGCCGCCCTGCTCTGCCTCTGAACCATCTGCATTGTAAACCTTCACATACATCTTTTCTCCATCCATATATGGGCCCGCAACAATTCCATCTGCACCAATACCAAAATTTCGATTACAGATTTTGGATATTTTTTCCTGATTCAACGTTTCTTTATTTTTCTGGCAGTCAAAAACCAGATAATCATTCCCCAAACTGTGATATTTATAAAATTCCATAGTTACCTCCGGATACCTTCTCCTTCTATTAGTATATCTTCTCTATATAGTTTTAGTGTATCAGACACTTTTGTGTTATAATATCCGTATAGTGTTATAAACATTGCAAATAGTGCTGTTTCACAGGAGGAATTTATGGATACTTATGAAAAATCCGGTTATCTCAAAGAAAATTTTCAATATTTCCATCTGCATACCCGAAAAATGCAGGAGTTTCAATACCATTATCACGATTTTCACAAGGTACTTTTCTTTCTTCGGGGAGATGTAACCTACCACATTGAAGGCCGGATGTTCCGGCTGCTTCCTGGTGATGTAGTGCTGATACCCGCAGGGGAAATTCATAAGCCCGTGCTGAACAGCGCACAGATTTATGAACGCATTATTTTATACCTTTCGCCGGAATTTCTCACCTCTGCCGGCAAAGGGAAGGCGGACTTAAACCGCTGTTTTCATCAGGTAAACGGACATCCCGCAAACGTCATGCGGATTCTTCCCGCCTGGCAAAATGACCTGACCTCTGTGTGCGCCCGACTGGAAGAGGAACTGGCGGCTCCCCCTCTATTCGCCGGACAACTCCGCAGAGAATATCTGGCTGCAGAGCTTCTGATTCTGCTGAACAGAGCCTCCCTGAATCACTGCAGCATTTATCCTGAAAACACCTGCAAAAATGAAAAAATCACATGGATTCTGGATTATATTAACAGCCATCTGGCCTCTCCTTTATCCATTGATGACCTTGCTTCCCGTTTCTTTATCAGCCGCTATCATCTCATGCATTTGTTTAAAGCCTCTACGGGGTACACCATAGGAAATTATATCAGCACCAAACGGCTGCTTTATGCCCGCTCTCTGATTCGCAGCGGCATCTCGGTCACAGACGCCTGCTATGCCAGCGGATTTCAAAACTACTCTACTTTTGCCCGGGCTTACAAGAAGCAGTTTCAGGTAAGTGCGAAAAAGTATCTTTCCGACTGTACTTTTTCTGTCCATAAGTGATTTTCTGTGTTAGAATAAGGATAAAGTTTCACGCAGGAAGAGAGGATTTTATTATGTATAGTTTTCAGAATGATTACAGTGAAGGCGCACACCCAAATATTCTCCGGGCCTTAGAGACGATTAATTATCACCAGAACCATTCCTACGGTCTGGACGCACACTCCGATGCTGCCCGTGACCTAATTCAGGAAGCGTTGGAAGATTACAGCACCGATATTCACTTTATTGCCGGAGGAACTTTGACTAACCTGACCTTTATTTCCCACATTCTGCGCCCTTATGAAGCCGTTATCAGTGCAGAAACCGGTCACATCAATACCCATGAGACAGGCGCCATCGAGGCAACAGGACATAAGGTTTATCCCGTTCTCACAAAAGACGGAAAGCTGACCCCTGATTTAATCCGTCCGGTTCTGGATTTGCATGAAAACGAGCACTGGGTAGAACCGCGTCTGGTTTATGTGTCCAACCCCACCGAAGTAGGGACTGTGTATACCAAAGACGAACTGGAAGAATTATACGCTTTCTGCAAACGCCATCAGCTTTATTTCTATATTGACGGCGCACGTCTTGCTGCGGCCCTGGCTGCAGAAGAAATCACTCATCTGACTTTCCCTGACATGCCCAAACTCTGCGATGCCTTCTATATAGGCGGGACAAAAGTCGGAGCCATGTTCGGAGAAGCTCTTGTATTGGTAAACGAAGATTTTAAAGAACATTTCCGGTTTAATATGAAACAGCACGGCGCCATTCTTGCAAAGGGCTGGATGATTGGCGTACAGTTTGAGGAATTATTCAAAGACAGTCTTTATATCCGCCTTGGACAGAGAAGCATTGCGCAAATGCATCCAATAAAAGCCGCTTTTGAAAAAGCGGGGATTCCTCTTCTGTGCGAAGCGCCTACAAACCAGATTTTTCCTGTCTTCCCTGACGAACTGGCAGAACAAATCAGCAAAAAATATCTGACGACCTTCCAGTGCAAACCGGATAAGTCACACACCTGCCTGCGCTTCTGCACTTCCTGGGCCACCAGCGAAGAGGCCGTCAAGGATTTTGTGAAGGATTTTGAAGAAATGGTAAAGATGTATCGTCCAAATAAATGAGAAGATAAGGAGACTGCTTCATGCGGTCTCTTTTTTCTTTCTCCTTGCAAGAAATCCAATGACACCTGCTATCATTACTACAGTTGCAATAGAACCGTAGAACAGCGGTTTGTTCATATAATACTGAATCAGCAGGTTTGGAGTCACCAAAATTTTCATAACTACCGACTGTGCCTTGTCCTTTTCTTTGGTTTCTCCCAGCTGGTTGCCCGCTTCGTCTTCCGAGGTAATTTCAATCTCCTGCCAGCTGTTTGCGCTGGGAACAGTGGTTTTGATAATACCGTTTACCTCTCTTAATTCATCTGCGCTATATACAGTTCTCTCGCCGTCAATGCAGACAGTAACTCTGGCAAGAGCCAGATTATCTTTGACATCTGCTGTCATATGCTTCTCTGCCTGGCGGTACTGCCCGCCATCTTCCACGCCGGATACCACAACCGTAGGTGCCGTCTTATCTACCGTAAATTCGATTGGAAGATTTTTATTGCTCTTCTTCACACTGGTATTGTTCATAGTATTGTTGGCCCGGTCACGGGTATTGAAGATAACGTTGTAATTACCTTCCTGTGAAAAATTGGCTGCTGAAAGGATATAATGGTTTTCTTTCCATTGTGTATCGCTTCCGGTACTTTTTACGGTATAATCCTGATTTTCCTTCAAAATTGTCAGTTTCCCGTCCCTATCAACGGTAATCTTGCCGGACTCAATGGTGTCTATATTGTATTCCATTACACCAAGTTCCTGTTCTTTCCTAATGTAAGTGTGATTTTTTGTGCTGAGCCAGCCGCCTTTGTCTTCCCGGGTCGCATCATCTAAGACATAAACAGAGCCGTAGCGGTTGACAGAGAACAGCACTGATTTTTCGGTTTCATTTCCCGCCTTATCCACAGATTTCGCAGTGAGTGTATAGAGGTCATCCATCTTTTCTTCTCTTGCAAAATCGTTCATTTTAATACTCTGTCCGTTTTCAACGGCACTGACAACCTTTCCAATATCTACCTTGCCGTTATTAGCTCCTGTTACGGTGATTGTTACATTCCCGGCATCGTAGTTTGCATCTGTAGCCTTCACTCCCGGCGCAACTACATCGTTATTGGCCGATTTATCTTTGATATCTGTAATCTCAACCTCCGGTTTTGTTAAATCCACTGTAAAACAGTCCGGTGTGTAATCTGCTGCCTGATTTCCTGCCATATCCGTATAATCTATGTCAAAGGTATAATCGCCGTCGGCTGCATAGCGTACAGTTGCCGTATGTATATCTCCGCTGTCTGAAAAGCCGCTGATGGACGGCGGGGAAATTCCACATCCCTGTAATGCGGCTGTTACTGCTGTGCGGACATCTGCAGGATTAAAATTATGTTCTCGAACCGTCACAGTCGCAGTGCGGGTTTCCTTAAAGTATCTGCCATTTCTTGCACTGCTATTGTCATAGGAAACCGTAAGCACCGGATTGGTCTTATCAATGGTAAACGCATCTGTCTTTCCGTATTCTCCGCCGTTTCCTGCCAAATCCGTACAGCCAAGAGTAAAGGTATAATCACCATCGGCAGGGAAAGATACCTGGCAGGTGCTTGCAGCGCTGTCGGAAATCCCCATATCACTGCTGCTGCTCCAGCCGCTGATGTTTGCCTCTGTTCCATCTGTATTGGTAATATTGAATCTTACATTGTTTGCATCAAAGTTTCTGTCCGTGACCGTAACAGTCGCAGTTCTGGTATCTTTGTAATATTTGCCGTTGGAGGGATTATTCAAATCCCATGCAACAGAAACCGTTGGATTCGTTACGTCAATTTTCAGTTCTGTAATATCACTGTTTCCCTTGTTGCCGGAGAAATCCTGTGCAAAAGCCTGTACCTTTACATCATTGCTGTTATACTCACTTGCAGGAACTGTAATCACCTGACTAAAGGTTTTGTTGCCCTGTATCCTGTTTCTGCTGTTGTCCAGAAGCTCAATTGTTTCACTGGTATTTACATTGCCTGCAGCGCTGACGGTATACCAGACTTTTTCCAGACCAGAATAAGTATCTCCCACTGTTGGGTCTTCTACGTCAATCTGAAGGGTCACGTCTTCATGAAAGATACCATTCTGCGACTGGCTCAGATTCGTAATGGCAACGACCGGACCCGGTTTAGTGCCGTCCGCAATCATACCATCGGAACTAAAGAACTGGTAGTTGCCTGCATAGTCCGTTACCTTAGTGTACACAATAAACTGCTCATCCGGATTTACGGAAAATCCTGCATAATCCGGTCTGTCTTCCGATGCAGAAGACCAGCCATTGTAAGCTTCCAGTTCGTCTCTGGTCATCTGGTCCTGTACCCTTGTGTACTGTACAGGAGCAACCGGGGACGTATGGTCTGCACCAGTTACCTCTGTATCTACCGCAGACGGACTGAAGAGACCAAAAGTAATTTTCTCCAGTAAGCTTTCCCAGAATCCCAAGCCTTTGATTTTCACAGTACCGGTCGGATTCGTCTTGTCTACGGTAAAGCAGCCCGGCCCATAGGAAACAGCATTTCCGGCAAGGTCTGTATAGACGATGCTGTGGATATAGTTGGCATCAGAACGAAAAACATACATACTGGTGTAAGTATCTACATTCTTGTTCCATACATCCAGGCTGTTCGTTTTCTCCAATGCTGTATAATCCGGTATTTCTTCGCCCTCACCTACTTTATCTGCCGTAACCTTTACCTCAATAGGCACGTCTTTATCTGCATAGGCAAAGTTATGTTCTTTGATTTCTACCTTGGCTGTCATTGGTTTTCCACTGTAGAAACGGCTTTGTTCACTTTCTGCCACGCCTGCTGTGCCATCCGCATTGCCATATGCAACACTAAGTTCCGGCGCAGTTTTATCAATAACAAAATACGTACTGTTGTCCTGTTCTTCCTCCCAATCACCCTTGTCTGCGCAGTGAACGTCAAAATCGTATTTGTTATCCCCATGAAAACGGATTCTCATTTCAATGATTCTGTCATCTGTATATTGGGCTGCATTCTGTCCTTCCTGAGAGTCTTTTACAGACTCAACGGTAATGCCCTCAATTGCCCCCATCGAAGAAAGCGTATACTGTGCAGACTTCTGTTCCCCTTCTCTTTGCAGGTCAAACCAAAGTTCTTTGATGCTATTTACATCTACATTTCTTTCTCTTACTGCTACAAGGACTGTCCTGTCCCGGTTATAATACGGAGCATAATCCTCTGTAGCTTTTGTTTCATATTTCACGGATACTTCCGGTTTCGTCATGTCAATTTTCAGATGCTGAAAGGCCTGATATTCATTCCCCGAGTTGTCCACGGCTGTTACACCCACCCATATGTCATTAGAGTTCCATTTTTTACTAATAGTGATATTTCTCTGAAGCACTTCATTTTGAAGTTCTTCCAGCGTATATTTCTTTCCTTTCTCTGCATTGTACAAAGAAACTCTTTCTGCTTTTTCCAGATTTTCTCTGCCTACAGCCACCTGATAGTAAATTTCCCTCAGACCTGAAACAGTTTTATCGGCCGGATGGTTATTATCCGTAACAGATACATGCAGTTTTACATCATCATTGTAAACTTCTCTGTAAACCTGTCCTCCCTCGTAATCTAACCCTAAGTCTACATAAGGCTCATTATTATCCAGAATAATTCCCAATGATGTATAAATTTTGCTGTTTTTTACATTATCATATGGTTTTACCAATACTACATAATGATTGGCAGCAAAGTCTTCTCCTGTGTCTTTTCTGTCAATGATAATCTCTGTAAGGTCGCCGGACGGATTCGCAGGCTGCCATACATATTCCCCACTGTCCTTTAAAGTTTCAATATACTGCAAAAGCCGGCTTTTCGTTATCTCCTCTTCCGTTAGATTGTCTGCATCGGAAACCTTGTCTGTACCATTTACCATGTCTTTTTTCAGAGGCAGCACCATGTAAGTCCACTCTTTTAATCCGGAAGTATCCGTTTCTGTTACCTTTACCTTCACCTTGTATTCTGTCTTTCCAAACAAACCAAAAGATATCTTATTTACAAAATCTCCCAACGGAGTTTCAGAACCTTCCGCCTCACTGATAAACACCTCTGGAATGGTATTATCCAGATATATGTGATAAGAAAACTCCTTTGAGTATACACCCTGCTGATTTTTAAGCCGCAAGGTCAGAGAAATTTCCTCTGATTCCTCAACATCTGCTCTGTCAAATACATATCCTTCTCCAGTCAGTGACACAGACGGGCTGAGTGCTGTCTCTCCGACTTTCGTTAAAAGAACCTCGTCATACAATTTTTCTGTGCAAGTGTTCAGCTCTAATTTTCCTTTATCTGCCTTTACCCAGAGTTCTTTTTTGTCATTCATGTATATGGTCGGATTTTCCTTAAAATTTTCAAAATTGATGTAAGAAAAAATATCATTAATTTCTTCCTCTTTCACTGTCAAGGTACCTTTTTCAATACGAAAATCATAATTTTCAGCCTGAATCCCATCCATCTTCGCTGTATCTATAGACAATACTTTCTCATAAGTATCCGGCTTCGCTGTATTCCCATCGGCCTGTTCCTCGGTCAGTGCCGTCTCGCTGGAAGGATCCCGATATCCTTTTTCGATGATACCTTCTATCCCTTCCCCTGTTCCGGTCTGCACATCCACCCAATCATCGGAATGAAAGATATAATCCGGTCCATTGCCGATTCCGTTATGATATGCATGTCCGAAAGACCTTTCCGCATCGCTGACCTTCACAGTAACAGGTCTTTTCAGTATAACAGCCTTTGCAGATATTTGAATTTCTTTATCTGCCAAAACATAGTTTCCATTATCATTCTGAAGTTTCAACTGATTTTGATTGAATGTTATTTGTGTTTCCCTTCCATCCGTCACATTTCCGTCAAATTCACCTGACAGGATCCCCTTAATATCCGCTGCAGCGGCTAAGTCTACGCTTACCGTATCTCCGCCAATTACTCCTAAGTCAAAATTCATGCGTTCTAATGTAATTATATCCTTGGTGTCTGCATTTACAAATACATCCTTATTATCATCGTAGATTTTAGAATAAACCATATAGGACTTTTCTTTATCCGTGTCAATATTCAATTCTTTCGGCTTAACTTCTACATATAAATACGGATATATTTTTTCTCCATCTGCAGTTCTTTTAAAGACAATATCACACTTCCCGGTATTCTTTGCTGTAATAGTGAATTCTGTATATCCGGCTTTGCCGGACTGCTCCTGTTTTACAATATTAACCTTATCAGAAACATTAGAAAAAACTTCATTTGCTGCGCTATTTTCTTCCGAAACCCAGATAGTCTTTTGCTCTCCATAGGTAAGTGTCAATGGCCTTTCTTTATGAGAAGTAATCTTGCCGGTTTCATCTTCGTACTCTAAGCCGCTGATTTCGTAATTGTAGCTTTCGGTTTTAGCTCCACTTTCTGCATAATATCCTGCATGTCCTTTATAAGCAGCTGTTATCAGGTATTCTCCTGAAAAATCAAAGTTCTTTTTTGCTAATTGCAACTGCGCTTTACCGTTTTCAAGAGGTTTTGTATAGGCCTCTTCAGCGATGTCATCCTTTACGCCCATTTGCTTAATTTTAAATTCCACATCTCCGCCTGTAGGTGTTGACTCCCCGGCAAGTGCTTTAACAGTCACATCAATGTTTAATTTATTTTTAAAAATCCCTGCCTTATTGATTTCCATCTTTTCCATTTCTGTGCCGCATTCCCCGACTGTAACCTCTGTTTCCGTCATTGGTACGTCACCATAAACAGATGTGATTGTTGGTGTAATCGTTGTTTTTCCGGCTTTTACACCTGTTACAATTCCATTTTCAACCGTAGCCGTTGCCGCATCACCGGATTGCCATAAAACAGACTGAATTTCACCTTCTGACAAGTCACATCTATAAGATACCTCTGTCCTCTCTCCTACTACGATATCGCTATTTGCAATACCGACACTTCCGGCAGTTAAGCACAATACTGCGTCAGCGTTTGTGACTTCCGTACCACTTACCGTTACAGAACTCTCATATCTTTCAAAGCCATTTCTGCTTACAGTCAAATTGTATGTACCATTTGGCACCTCACGCACAGAATATGCACCGCTTTTATCTGTAACCTGGGGTGCAAAATCTCCCAACTGCACGGCTGCACCAGAAACAGCAGTGCCACCGGACAGAATCTGTCCGCTTACAGTATACGCCTCTGTCACTCCATTTTGTTCAGAAACCTTGCTACTGTACTCCTGTGCGGCGCTAATCCGCACCGGTTCTGCTATCATCCCGGCTGTCATTGCAAAAATCAGCGCCAAAGCCATCAGCCTTTCTCTTCGTTTTCCTTTCATGCTCTCTTAACTCCTTTTCCTTTATTCACTACGTCACTGCCTTCATCTGTATGAATAAGCAAAATACACTTTTGAATCCTGAACATACCAAAACGCTCATCCGTTTCCTGTATCTGCATTCCTGCCAGCGGCTCGGTAGGACAACCGGGCGGCTCTACGATTTCCTCTATCCTGGCCTTTCGCACACTTCCCGGTTTCCTGCTTTTTCCCAGATAACCGGAACAGCTTATGGTTTGGGCATTTCTTTCATGTACTTTCTGCATCGTTTTTTTCACCGAACGCCCAGTCCGGACATTGAAAATGTTTCTAATATCAAATTGAAAGAAAAATATGATACTCAGCGCAAAACAGAAAATACAGATAGCCAAACACACAGAAAACAAACCGTGAAACAGATTAATCTGCTGCTGTATCTTCTCCACCTCCCTGTTCTGCTGTGGCAATATTAGATGTGTTAAATGTAGCTTCCACGATTTCTCCGGCTGCCGCAATATGGTTCAGCAGTTCCTCTTTCATTTCCTGTTCATAATCCGCATTGGCCGCGCCCTTTACAATTTCCATATCCTTTAAAATTGCAACTGCTTTATTCAATTGGATTTCCATTTGTTTTCGGGTAACCCCTGCTTTCTCAAAATCTGTGGCTTTGGAAACAAGGCAGGCAGCCAGTTCTTTATAAGACAACAAAATATTCACATAGTTATCCCCGGAAGCGGTATCTGTTTCCAAAATTTTCACCAAATCCTTCCAGTAGTCAGCGTATGATACCATAGAATCTCCTGCCTGATTCTGCACACCCAGGCTGTCGTAATACTCTGCAATCTTGTAGAGATTCTGCGCTCTGGTAATATTCTTTTCATTTAATTTCTCCGTAGGTTCTGCTTCTGCAGCAATGCCCAGCCATTTCCGCGATGCCGCCTTATTTCCTGTGCCGTCATAGGAATAAAAATAGGCAATTCCCAAATCATAGGCAAGCTTACTATACGCAGCGCCGTTTTCCTTCAGATATTCCTCATTGCTCCGTCTTCTGTCTCCGGTAATACCCAGAGCTTTCCGAATCATCTGTTCTTCCGTATCAGAAAACACACAAACTGCCCGGCCGGAACTGCTGCCGCTCTCTTCATTCTTCTGCCAAAGGAAGAAATGCAAAAGTTCTTCATACGCCTTTCCTTCCATAGGGTTCAACGCAATAGCCCTCTGATAATATCCGATACATTCTTCCGGATTTGTAGTGGCCAGCGTTTCGGCTTCCTTTAAATATGCATCATAGGTATTTGCTGTCACATTCTTTTCTGCCAGATAAAATCCCATGGCTCCTGCTCCTGCCAGAACAGCCAGCGCAAACACACACCAAAAACTCCTCCATTTTAAAGTCTGTTTTCTTTTATATGCAGCATCCAGTTCCTTATAATGTTCCAGGGCATAAAGCAATTCCCCACAGGACTGATATCGGTCTTCCGGATTCTTCTGGGTACATTTCAAAATAATTTCTTCCAGGCCAGAGGACAAATCCTGATTCCAGTACCGTATGGGATACATTTCATATGGCGGCTCACCGGGATTGTGCCCGGTAAGCAGATGATAAAGCGTAGCGCCCAGACAGTATATGTCTGTGCGGGCATCTGTCTGCCCCTGTCCGCCGTACTGTTCCGGCGCCGCATAACCCTGCGTTCCCAGACAGGTGGTATCCGCCACACTGGTTTCCTTAAATTCCCTGGCTGTTCCGAAATCAATGAGCATAACCTTCCCATCCGGCTTCAACATAATATTCGAGGGCTTCATATCTCTGTAGATAACAGGCTGTATTCTGGAATGCAGGTAAGCCAGCACATCACAAAGCTGTTTTGCCCATTCAATAACGTCTTCCTGATTCTGAGCTCCGTATTCCTGAATCACACTTTCCAGATGGCGCCCTTCAATATAGTCCATAACAATCAGAAAGGTTCCGTCCCCGTCAATGACATCAATAATACTGGGGAGGTTTGGGTGATGCAGCTTTTTCAGCAGGTCTGTCTCTACCGTCAGCCCCTGCTTAACCACATCAAAGTTTTTCACCCCATCCTTACGAACCTCTTTAATGGCCCACTGCTTATTTGCCCGTTCATTCATGGCCAGATAAACGACACTCATGCCGCCCTGACCGATTTTATTCAGTATTTTGTATTTTCCATCTACTAATGAACCTATTTCAAGCATGGTCATCCCCCTAATATGCCCGAATCAAAACCACAGAAATGTTGTCATCTTCTCTTCTTGCTTTGTTTAATTCTGTGAAGTACACCGCTTTTTCTTTCATCTTCTCTTCTGTGGCCATGGACGCCGGATTTAGCCTTTCATAGAATTCCTCCGGATGAATCACACGGCGAAATCCATCTGAACACATCATGAACACGGAATTCCGCTCAAACTCACCCACATAAAAATCAGGCTCTATGACACTGCTCGCTCCCACACACTGCAGCAGCACATTTCTCTTCGGATGATTTCTGGCCTCTTCCAAAGTCATCCTCCCCAAATCCATTTCCCTCTGTACAAAAGTCTGGTCAACGGTCATCTGGGTAATTCCCTCCTTCAGATAATAGACTCTGGAATCTCCCACATTCATAATGTAATAAATGTTGTCCACAAGCAGCATGACTGCCACGGTTGTTCCCAAACTCACATTACAATTCAATCCATATTCGCTTATCTTCTGATTCTGTTCTAAAATCAGGCTTGTCCAACTGTTTCTTATGGCATCAGCTTCCATTCCCTTATAAAGAATCTCCGGAAATTCTTTGTGAAACCAACCGGAAAATGCCTTTACCAGGATAGCGCTGGCGACCTCCCCTTTTGCCAGGCCCCCCATACCGTCACAGACTGCGCCTAACAAGACCTGTCCATACTCTGTATCCGCTGTTTCCATTAACACAGAGTCCTGATTTGTACACTTTCCCACTCCCGCATCTGTGTGAACCGCTGTTAAATACTTCATTTTCACTCTCTTTTCTCTGTAGCACAAATCCATGTTTTCATAAAATAAATAAGGAATTTTTCAGACAGACCGTCTGATAAGAATCAATGCAAACTTGCAATAGAACTTGTTCTTTGTAATATCTAACGTAGCACACTCACAGATTTTTTTCAACTGGTAATTTTATCCAATTTATCTGGATTGCTAATTTTTTATAGGCTGTCGCACTAAGTGCATATCAAGAATCTTTATACATTCCTGATTGCTGTTTCGTGCGACAGCCTGTATTTTTCTCCAATTTTCCAAGGAAAATCAGAACTGGAATACAGCCACTCCATAAGCCGGCAGGGAATACGCAAAGGAAAATTCTCTTCCGTCACATTCCTTTTTCACAGCCCGATACACCACCTGTTCTTTATGGATATCTCCGCCAAACTCCGGTTCCTTGCTGTTTAGAATCAGCTTATACTGCTTTTTCTTCGGCACACCTACCCGGTAATCATCCCTTGCCACAGGGGTATAATTCAGCACGAACAACAGGTTATTTCTTCCTGTAGGAGACCAGCGGATAAAGCTGTAAATACTTCTTGAAGCGTCATCGGCATTTACCCATTCCAGTCCCTGTGGATTGTGGTCATTGGCATACAGCGCCGGATATTTTTTATACATGGTAAGAAGAGCCTTCACATAATTCTGAAGTTTCCGGTGACTTTCTTCCCCCAGCAGATACCAGTCTAACTCCCTGGCCTCACTCCATTCCTGATACTGGCCGAAGTCCTGTCCCATAAACAGCAGTTTTTTTCCCGGGTGGCCAATCATATAAGAATAGCCTGCTTTCAGGTTTTCAAACTTGTCCTGTCCCAGTCCCGGCATCTTGCTAATCATAGAGCATTTCAGATGTACCACCTCATCATGAGACAACACCAGCACATAATTTTCGCTGTAAGCATAGGACGTAGAAAAGGTCATCTTGTGATGATTATATTTGCGGAAATACGGGTCCAATTTCATGTATTCCAGGAAATCGTGCATCCAGCCCATGTTCCATTTCAGGCTGAATCCCAGGCCGCCGTCCTCCGGCTTTCCTGTCACCATAGGCCATGCCGTAGATTCCTCTGCAATCATGACGGTTCCCTTGTGTTTTCCCAGAACCACTGAATTTAAGTGCCGGAAAAATTCAATGGCCTCCAGATTCTTATTTTCCCCATACTGATTTGGCACCCACTGTCCGTTTTCTCTTCCATAGTCCAGATACAGCATAGAAGCTACTGCGTCTACCCGGAGTCCGTCAATATGGAATTCCTGAATCCAGAACAAGGCATTGGCAATGAGGAAATTCTTCACCTCATTTTTCCCATAGTCGAACACCTTGGTTCCCCAATCCGGGTGCTCTCCCTTTCTGGGGTCTGCGTATTCATAAGTCGGCATTCCGTCAAATTCTGCCAGTCCATGGGCATCTTTTGGGAAATGTGCCGGCACCCAGTCCAGAATGACACCGATTTTATGTTTATGCATATAATTCACGAAATAGCGGAAATCTTCCGGCGTTCCGTAACGGGAGGTAGGCGCATAATATCCGGTAACCTGGTATCCCCAGGAACCGTCAAAGGGGTGCTCTGCAATTCCCATAAGTTCTACATGGGTGTAGCCCATATCTTTCACATAATCGGCCAGTGCGTGAGCCAGTTCCCGGTAATTGTAAAAGCCCGGGTCCTCTTCCCGTCTGCCCGGGTGCTTTTTCCAGGAACCAGGATGCACTTCATAGATGGACATGGCGTCTTTTTGGGGGTCAAACTGCTGCCGTTTTTTCATCCATGCAGTGTCTCCCCATTTGAATCCCTCCAGATTCACAACTTTAGAGGCATTGCCCGGGCGCATTTCCGAAAAATTACCGTAAGGGTCGGATTTGTATAAGAATTCACCTTTCTGCGTAGTAATGCAGTATTTATACATATCGCCTTCCCGCACCTTAGGAATAAACAGCTGATAAATTCCCATATCATTATCGCATTTCATCACATTTACTTCCGGATTCCAGCCGTTAAAATCTCCTACAACAGAGACAGTCTTTGCATGAGGCGCCCATACAGCAAAGAAAACACCCTCTTTCTTCCTCTGCGTACCCGGATGTGCCCCCAGCAGCTTATAAATTTCATAATGTGTTCCCTGACCGAACAAGTAGCGGTCCAGCTCTGTAATCTTCATGTTGTTTCCCATAAACGCTTCCCCTTTTCATACCTTTTCTCTAAATATTGATTCCCAACAGGATACTTCCCGCTGGCTTTATCCTAAGCTGTACTCTTCCGTTCTCCACTGGAACCTTCTCTTTTGTCTCTAAATTTATGTAAACCTTATCCGCAAATGGAACCGAAATACTGACTTCTGTTTCCTGCTCATCATTATTCACAGCAACCAGAAGTGCCTGGTTGTCTGTAAACCTGGCAAACGCATACTGCCGGTTGGTCAGCAGCAATTCTCGGTATCTGCCGTAGGCCAGACACTCCCGATACGTTTTGTGCATCTCACCCAGCCATTTGAACCAATGCATAATAGGGGAATCTTTCTGCTCCTCCAGAACTTTTTCAATCTCTGCCGCAGGCCGCAAGGGATTGTCATTGCCGCCCTCTTTACGCCCCTCAATCCCCCACTCCGAGCCGTAATAAACAGACGGAATTCCCGGAAGGGTAAACAGCAGGGTATAAATGGGATAAATATGTTCTTTTACGTTTATCTTACTGATGATTCGGTCTACATCGTGGTTATCCACAAAAGAATACAATTTCATCCCCTTATAAATGCCCCCGTTTTCGTCAAATTCCCGCCGGATGGTGTGGGCAATTTCAAAGTAATTGTGGTCATTGTGTCCGGAATAAAGGCCCTTGTGCAATTCATAATTGGTAACACTGTGGAGCATACTCTGTCCGTCCCGGATATAACGGCTGTAATCTCCGTGAATCACCTCGCCCATAAGCCAGAAATCCCCTTTCTTTGCCTGCGTTCTTCTCCGCATTTCTTCCATAAAAGAGAACTCCAGACAGTCTGCACAGTCCAGACGAATACCGTCAATGTCAAACGTATCGATCCAGAAATCAATGACTCCCAACAGGTATTCCCGCACAGCCGGTTCCCATAGATTCAAGTTCACCAGTTCAAAACAGTTTCTCCAGGCTTCATAGCCAAAACCGTCATTATAAGGGCTGTTCCATCCAAAGTTTACACCCTTATACCAGCTGCAGTAAGGGGAATTTTCTCTGTTTTTCTGTATATCCTGAAAAGCAAAGAATTCTCTTCCCGTGTGATTGAACACGCCGTCTACAACAACCTTGATTCCGGCCTCATGGGCTTTCTTTACAAAGCGTTTGAAATCCTCATTGTCCCCCAGTCTGCGGTCCACTGTTTTGTAATCTCTGGTATCATAGCCATGGGTACTGGACTCAAACAGCGGTCCTATATAAATAGCTGTACATCCCATATCTGCCACATGGGGAATCCATTTGTCCAGTTCTTCAAACCGGTGCACCACCCCTTCTTCTCTGTTTTCTCTCGGTGCACCTGTCATCCCGATTGGATACATATGATAAAACACCGCTTCTTCATACCATGCCATAATAACTCCCTCCTGCCTATGAATAAATTCCGTATAAGAACTGGCGCACAATTTCATAAGTGGTTTCGTTGGATATTTCAAACTTTTCCTCTTCTGAAAGTCCATAACTTACAGTCATAATATGGTGATTCAAAATTCCTGTAAAGCCCACCGCAAACAGCCGCTGCCTTCCCCGCATATTTCCCAGCTGGGAAGATGCATTTTCAAAAATGCCGACAATAATTTTATAATAGCTTTCAATAAAAGGAGAAACAGCCTGAAAGGCCTCGTTCTCTCTACCCGAATAAAACAGCGACAGCATAAACAGGTAAAATTTCTCATGTGCAGCCGCAAAGTCAAAAAAGACTCTCGCCACCTGATATAAGACCTCCGGCAGTCCCGCCTTTGTCCTGGACGCTTCCAGCACACCGGCCTCTAATATCTGGTAGCCGGTTTCCAACAGACTTTTCAACAGTCCCAGCTTACTTCCGAAATAATAGTAGAGGGTCGGTTTGGTAACGCCTGCCCGCTCTACAATCTCCTGTACTCCCACAGCGTCATAGCCCCTGGCATGAAATAAATCCAGAGCTGCATTCAGGATTTCCGCCCTGTTGTCCATAATGGTCACCACCTTTGTACTCCGTATTCTTAAAGCCTCTGCCTTTATTATACCAATCGGTATAATAGAAATCAACTGTTCATTTTAAAAGGCCGGGATTTCTCCCGGCCTCATATAACTGCTTCTTTCATTTACTTGCTTTCTATTCTGCCAGAACCTGGTTCCAGACCTCCACGTCTTTGTTTACCACATAGCCGCTGCCGCCTCTGCCTTTCACGTCTTCTACCATGTTCAGCATCAGCACAGTTTGACCGTCCAGACCTTCTGTGTTATACACAGCGAACCAGCCCAGTTCTGTTCCGTCTTTATCCTCCTGGGATTCCTTGATTTCTGCAGTTCCTGTTTTTCCTGCAAGAGCCACGCCTGCCACCTGTGCAGCGCTGTGTCCGGTTCCCTCCGGATTGCTTACCACTTCTTTTAAGTCCTCATAAATAGTAGCCGCCGCTTCCGGTGTAAACGCATTTTCCACCCAGTAAGAAGGGTTCTTGCCTTCCTGGTATTCCAGATAAGGCGAAATCATATTTCCCTCATTAAAAAATGCCGAATAGATACAAGCCAGATGAAGGGGATTTACCAGCACCTGACCCTGTCCATAGCCGCTGTCCGCCAGCTGCACCTCTGTCTCAAAAGTATCCCCGTTGGAATACTGAGAGGATGTCATGCCGATATCGAAAGGAATATCCTGTCCGAATCCCAGTTTATCCAGCTGTTTTGCAAAGGTATCTGCCCCGATTTTCAGAGCCGCCTTGGCAAAATAAATATTATCCGAATAAATCAGTGCATTTTTCAGCACCGCGCCATTGTATTCGTGCAGGGTTGTCACCTTATAATTTCCCCAGCTTTCATCTTTCTGCCAGGATAATCCGCTGGCGCCGAAATCTTCCTCTGCCGTAAACGCCCCGGTGGTAAGTCCCACGGCTCCTGTCACCGGTTTAAAAGAGGAACCCGGCGCCCAGGTTTCCCTGACCCTGTTGTACATAGGTTTGTCCGGATTGTTGTTCAGTTCATCCCATTTCGTCTGAGAAATGCCCAGCACAAAATCCATGCTGTTAAAAGATGGCGTGGAAACCAAGGCCAGCACCTCGCCGGACTTGGGATTCATAACCACGGAACAGCTTTTGTCCTCTTTGTATGCGTCATACAGCTTCTGCTGCCACTGAATGTCAATGGTCAGATGGATTTCCTCGCCATCTTCGGCCGGTTTCATAGCCAGAGCCGTCTTCTCATTCCCCTGAGAATCCAGAATGGAAATTTTGTACCCCTCTTTTGCTCTCAAACGGTCCTCATAGAGTTTTTCCAGACCGCTCTTGCCAACGACACTCTGTTCATCATAGCCTTTGTCTTTCATCTCTTCCAGTTCTTCTGCATTAATCTGCTGCACATACCCCAACAGATGGGACGTGCTTTCCCCGTAAGGATACACTCTGCTTTCCGCCTCTGTAATCAATACGCCCGGATACTCCAGCAGCTTATCCTGTATACTGGCGCCTGTGGCAATTCCTTCCGGACTGATGTAAGGCTCGTCAAGCTGGGTTTGTGTCATTTCCTTTAACGGCACAAAGCTGTCTTCTTTCACCCAGGAAGCTGCAAGCTGCGTTTCTATATTTTCCTGCGTCGTGCCCAAAATAGCGGCAATTCCCTGGATATCTTCCTCTGCCTGCACATTCATTTTCCCCGGCACCAGACCAACTGACTGCACCGTTCCCTGTCCGGCCAGAAGTACGCCATTGCGGTCATAAATACTGCCCCGCTTTGCTTCCAGGGAAGTCACACTGACTTTATCCTCTTTTCCCAAATCCGGGAAAATCATGGAATCGTCCCATACAATACGCCATGTTCCCTTTTCTTTTTCAAAAAAGGTATTTCCGTCATAAGTCACTTCCCCAGCCAGGGTTTCCATAGTAACGCGATAGGATAAAGGCTGGCTGGTGTCCTGTTCTTCTGCAATGTCCAGCGTAATATCTTTTGCCTCAATACCTTCGTAAATATTCTTGTTTCTGGTGATAAAATCCTCTTTGTGCACACTTTCCTGTGAAGCCGTATCCAGAAGGTCATACATTTTTTCGTATTCCTTCTTTTCAATCAGCCCCATATACTCTTCCAAAACTGCATCTCTTGTATCCGAAAAAACGTTTCTGTACAGAACAAGACCCGCCACAAGAGCCGCCAGTACGGCAACTCCCCCGATTTCCAGTATCAGCAGGTGTCTTTTCTTTCTGACCTTTGAACCCTTTTTCTTTGCCATAGATTACTCATCTCCTGTTTCTGCTTCCTTTACATTTACAGTAGCCGTTTCCATCAGAACATCACACGCACGATTCCAAAGTACACTTTCCTTAATTACACTCTGGTCAGAATAATAACTCTGCATGGTTTTGGCATCCGGAAAACCGCTGAGTTGTGCAAATTTTTCCACTTCTTCCTCATAGTCTTTTTCCGTCATTTCAATGCCTTCTGCATTGAGGATCCCCTGCACCACCAGATTCTGTTTCAGATAATTCTGTGCCTGCTCAGTCAGGGCTTTGTCCTCATCTTCCTCAGAAATACCCTGCTGTTTGATGTAATCGTCCAGACTGATGCCAACCTGGGCCTGATACATGGAATCCAACTGCTCTCTCACTTTCTCTTTTGTGTCCTTCAACAAATCTTCCGGATAGTCTTTAAACTCTGTGTCGTCCACAACAAGGGAGAACAAGTCGGATTTCACCTGACTTTCATAATCTGCATCTGCACTCTTCTGCATCAGTTCCTTCTGGGCTGCCTTATATTCTTCCACAGTCTTATAATCCGTGTTTGCCGCCACCCATTCGTCGGTCAGTTCCGGGGCCTGGGAAATTTTATTGATTTTTACCTTAAACTGTACGGCTTTTCCCTGCATTTCCTCGTTTTGATAATCCTCTGGGAAATTCAAATCCAGAGTAACTTCTTCGCCCTTTTTGTGTCCGATAAGCCCATCCTCAAAACCGCTGATAAAAGAGCCGGAACCAATCAGCAAGTCGTCTCCGGTTGCAGAACCGCCTTCAAACTCTTCGCCGTCCATATAGCCGGTATAGTCGATATTTACCGTGTCTTCCTTCTGTACCGCTCTGTCCTCCGTAACTTCCACCTGTTCATACTGGTTCAGCAGCATATAATGAATGCTGGAATCCACATCTTCGTCCGAGATTTCTGTCTTGGGACTCTCCTCCACGGTCAGATTCTTGTATTCTCCTAATGTGATATAGTCTTCCAGATTTTCCACATCTACAGCCACTACTTTTCCGTCGTCATTTGTCAGAACAAATTCTTCTGCTGTCTCTTCTTTCTTGTCTGTATCGGCCTTTTTGTCTCCACAACCGGCTGCCATTCCCAGAATACCAAGGGTAAGCAGAAGGATTACCATTTTTTTCTTCATATTTATATTTTCCTCTCTGTTCTGTTTCTCTCTACAAAAGCAATTATGCCACAAAGTCCCTGCGTGCGTCAACTTTTCAGTTGCCTTTTCCCTGAAAGAATGATAGAATAATTAAAGTGTGAATTTATTGAAATAGAAACAGTAGGAGGGTCAACGCAAATGGCTGGAACAATATTGCTGATTATTTTAATCATTTTAGTCATTGGGCTTGTTGTTCTATATTTTCTGGGAAAGAAAGCACAGAAGAAACAGGAAGCACAGCAGGAACAGATGGAGGCGGCAAAGCAGACAATCTCTATGCTGATTATCGACAAAAAGCGGCTGCCTATTAAACAATCCGGTCTTCCGCAGATGGTCATTGACCAGACGCCGAAGCTGATGAGACGTTCCAAATTGCCGATTGTAAAGGCGAAAATCGGACCAAAGATTATGACTTTAGTTGCAGACGAGTCTATTTATGATTTAATTCCTGTAAAGAAAGAAGTCAAGGCAGATGTAAGCGGTATTTACATCATTGGCGTCAGAGGCCTGCGCGGCGCACTGACACCGCCGGCTAAGAAAAAAGGCTGGTTTGCCCGCATGAAGGACAAAGCTGTGAATATGAGCAAAGGCAAATAATAAAAAATATCCCACCAAACCGGAGCAAACTTTCATCTGGTTTGGTGGGATATTTTTTAATTCCCGCAAAGCGAAAACTCTCCCGCGTCCTTTTGTCTCACATTCACACAAATCCGGCAGTCCGCCGCATGCTCTGCATTAATTTCCAATGCATAATCAATAGAAATATCCAGACTTTTTTCCTGTTCTTTCACATCAATCTTTGTGGCAGCAATGCCCATCTGCAGATTTCCGAATGGTGTGGCATAATAGGTAAGATTCTTCTTGTTTTCTTCAAAAATCATCTGCACATTGGTCAGTCCCTTTTTCTTAACCTCTACACTGTTGTCTGATACTTTTATACTGTTTCGCGTACTTTCCGTAAAGCCTTCTACTACTTCATCAAAGAAAATGTAATGATGTCCGTTCTTGTAGTAATAATCTCCTCTGGATACCATTTCTACTTCTTCCGGTTCTCCTGCCTCTATGCTCTGCAGTCCCTTTACCGTAACCAACACATCTTTTGTCATGATTAATACTCCTCAATATTTATCTGCTTTGTCATTTTTACATCATAAGGCAGAATGGAATTGGCAAATTCCTGAAAATACGCTTCTTCATCGCTTACAAAGAAACGATAAGGAAATTCTTCCTCTGCCCGTCCTTCATTTTCCAGTCCCTTTTCCTCTAAAAGCCGTCCCAGTTCTCTGGCTGTTTCATACGCAGGATTTACCAGCGTTACCTTATCTCCTACCAGACCCCTTAACATGGAACGCAGAAGGGGATAATGGGTACAGCCCAAAATCAGGGTATCAATATCCTGCTCCAGCAAAGGCTTCAAATACCGTCTGGCTACCTCTATGGTCACGGAATCTTTCAGCCACCCCTCCTCTACCAGAGGCACAAACAGGGGACATGCCTGACCAATAACCTGAATCTGCGGATCTGTCTTCTGAATCATGGTACGATATAAATCGGACTTCACTGTTGCCCGGGTGCCGATAAGTCCGATTTTCTTATTTCTTGTGGTTTTCGCTGCTACTCTGGCTCCCGGCTCTACCACCCCCAGCATGGGAATATCTGTTTCCTGCTGAATAGTTTCCAGTGCCAATGCACTTGCGGTATTACACGCTACTACAATGGCTTTTACTTCCTGTGTCTTTAAAAAACGGACAATCTGCCTGGAATAGCGGATAACCGTCTCCCTGGACTTGCTGCCGTAAGGTACTCTTGCCGTATCTCCGAAATATACAATTCTTTCGTGGGGAAGATTTCGCATAATCTCCCTTGCCACTGTTAATCCGCCCACACCGGAGTCGAAAACACCAATGGGCGCATCTTTTCTCTGATTCATAGGATACCTCTTACCTGTCATTTTCTCGTTTAGTTTCCATTGTACCCTTTACAGAGACAGATTTCAAGATGAAAACCACCGAAATCCAATGCGCACCTTTTCTTTTTTCTCCGGGTCTTTTAAAATTTCCAGGAATTCTTCCTCTGTCAGCACGTCCTTCAGCTCTTCCTTCTTATCTTCTGTTACCACACCGTAAGTCTCATCAATAAAGCAAAGAGACGGATACAGCATACACCACCAGTTATGCCCCTGAGCCTTTCCAAGCCGCAGATTCAAAGCTTCATATTCTCCGGCAGGAAAGGTACAGTCCCCATAAGTTTTCTCCGGAAACCAGGTTTTCTCCACCACAGCCTGGGCCTCATAATCAAAGCCCTCACGGTTCATCACCTTCTCTGCTCTGTCTTCTATTTCCGGCAAATGGGTCAGAACTGCTTCTTTTGTCTTTTCCAGATTCGTCTCCTCCGGAAGCAATTCCTCCAGATATTCCGTAATTTCTGTTTTTACCTTTAATTTTACTTCCTGGTCTTCCTCCCGGTCGCTGTTGGCCACCACATGAAAGCGGAACACCTCTCCTGCAATGCCCTGCTGAATTTCCCGCTCCAACCGCTGGCGTATTTCTCTGTTTTCCCGTTTTAAGTGCACCAGGTAAATTCCCGTCAGAAACAACACACCCGCCAGACTAACCAACACTGCATTCAGCACGGCTTTCCGGTTTGCCAGTCTGTCTGTCCATCTATCTTTCCAGTCTTTTTTCCCGTCCATGTTCTATGTACCTCCCGGTTTTGATTTCACCAGGAGTATTGACGGATTTGCGGCCTTTTATTCACCACCTCTGCAATGGGGAGCCGGGGGAATTCCTCTTCTCTGTGCCATGCATTATACAAATCCTGTAAAGTAACTGCATCCTTTGGTTTTCCCTCCAGATTGTTTTCCAGAATTCCTGTAAGATATTCACCCACGGAATCTGTGTTCTGACTATCCAGACTCATCAGCTCTTCCGGCTTGTCACAGGCAAAGACGTAAAGATTTCCCGCCACAGCCGGTTTTTCTTCCAAATACTGCAAAAATTCCTCCAACGCTTCCTTCTCCTGCAGAATCCCTTTCCCCAGAATCAGCACTTTCAAATGTCCCATGTCCAGATAGTTTTCCTGATTTTTATTAAAATTTTTCTCTGCTTCTTTTGGCTCTTTTCCCTTATAGGCAACTGCCTGTGCCTGACTGTCCTCTGTGGATTTCTTATCCTGCCCGGTTATCTGGGTAAGACCGGGAATTCCGTAAATAAGTTCATACTGTCCCTTTTGATAATCTGCACTTATGGCAAGGGGAAACACCCTGCTTTCCAGAGAGACACCACAGGCAGTCAGGGGCAAAAAGATAAGGGCCAGCAAGGCAGCCAGCGCTTTCTTCTTCCGGGCGGAACCTGCACCGAACAAAAGCAGGAGCAGAAACAGAGGGCCGTAAATTCCGGCTGTCACATTCCAAAAAAAGTCCGGAGAAACTTCTTCTTTCTGACATACCAGAGCGGCAAAAACAATGCCTCCTGCTGCAATCCATGCCGTCTTTTCCATTTTTACCCGTACCAGCAGTTCATGATTATAGAAAAATACACTGCCCAAAGCGAAAAGTACGCTGAACAGTACAGCTGCCAGCCAGAAAATATCCACTCTCTCCAGAAAGTCACCAGGTATACGGATACCGGACATAAAATCAATCACCGGATACTCCTTATGCTCATATCCCCCCAGTCCAAAACTGCCCTGCAAAAGCAGAAGTCCCAGTATCTGCAGGCCTGTAATTATCATGACTGCACTGCCCATAACCCGTCCGGTCTCCCCCGTTTTTTTCACATTTCCCAAAGCCACCGGCAAAAAAACAAAAGGCAGAAACAGACAGCACACCTCATACGTTCCTTTCAGCCAGCCTTTCAGACTCAAAGGTCCCATTTCTCTTAAATACTCCGGTTTCATGCGGAGAATTCCCAAAAGCAGCATCCCCACTAAAATGACCATAACAACGGGAAAACACACTTCTGCCATTCTCCCCCGCCTCTCCAGCCCCTGATGACTTCCCAGATACGCTGCGGCCCCGGCCAGTCCAATCACAACCCAGGGTACGCTCCCTTCTATAAGAAAACGATCCGTAATCCGGGCAATCAGAAGCAGAAGATACACCCCTGCAAACCACATCCAGGACAAATACAGAAGAATAAAAATACGACCTGCTGTTTTCCCCATATACTGCAGAGGGCTGCGAAAGACGGTCTTAAGACGGATAAAATAAATGCATAAAAACAAATACAGAACCATACCCCCAAGAAGGGAGAGCATTCCCTGTCTTCCCCTTAATTCCCCGCAAACCGGAACTGTCAGAAAATAAATTCCCGAAAGTCCTAAAAGAATCTGTCTGAAAAGCTGTCTGTGGGAAATCTGCGCATTGTCTGCAAACATCTCATTTTCCCCCTTTCTCCATGCGAAGCCGTACCTTCTGATTTCTCTGTGCGTAAAGGGGCCTTCTGGTCAAAAAGCGGAAAGGCGCACGAATCACGCTGTCTCCTTCTCCTCTGTATCCTGCCTTTGTCTGTGCTGCAAAAGGCGTCAGATACGGAATTCCAAAGCTTTTTAACCCGGCCAGATGACTGGCAGTAAGATACAGCCCCAGAAGGATTCCAAACACTCCCAGCATTCCTCCCAGCAAAATAAAGCCAAACTTCAAAAGTCTGAATGGCGCAGAAAATTCCTCGTTGGGAATAGCCAGAGAACAAAGCGCCGTCACAGCCACCACGACCACTACAATGGGGCTGACCAGATTAGCCTCCACTGCCGCCTGCCCCACAATCAGACCGCCGACAATGCCAATGGTTCCTCCCAGAGGACCCGGCATACGCACCCCCGCCTCACGAATGGTCTCAAAAGCAATTTCCATAAACAAAATTTCCAGTACACCGGGAAAGGGAACTCCCTGCCGCGCCTCTGAAAAAGACAGAATCAGGCTGGCTGGCAGCACCTGAGTATGAAAATTCGTCACAGCCAGATAAGTGCCGGAAAACAGCAGGGTAAAAAACACTGCCGCATACCGGATAAGCCGCTGCAGAGATACGATTTCAAAGCGGTTATAATGGTCTTCGCTGACCTGCAGGAAATCGCCAAACGCCGCCGGAAGCAGCATACCAATAGGGGAATGGTCGCACAAGAGCAGAATCCTTCCGTTTAAAATTTCAGCTGCACACTTATCCGGCCGCTCTGTGGTTTGAAACTGAGGAAAAGGCGAAATCCAGCTTTCCTCAGTAAGCTGCTCAATCACTCCGGAATCCAGCACACCGTCAATGACAAAAGAGTCCAGCCTGTCTTCTATATCCTGCAGAAGTTCCGGCCGCACCAAGTCCTCCATGTACAAAAGCTGCACCAAAGTCTGACTTCTTTCCCCAAGTGTTTTCTGTTTCACCTTTAACCTGGTATCCCGAATCCGTTTCCTTACCAGGGCGGAATTCGTCTTCACCGCATCTGTAAACCCTTCCTTAGAGCCCCTTAAAACTTTTTCTCTGGAAGCCTCTGCCACAGACAGGTTGGGATACCCCTTGCTGGATACCTTGATAGCTCTGGCATACCCGTCCAGAAAGAAAACCGCATTACCTGCCAGCATAGAAGCAAACGCCGCGTCCATGGTATCCAATGGCTGTACGTCAGAAATTCCCATTCCATTATCCTTCACAAACTGCAGAATCTCCTCCGCGGGCATTTCCCACATATGGTTCACCAGTTTTCCAATGACGGAATCTTCCAGCATCATGTTGCTGACAGCCACTTCTATATAAACCACCAGACACCTGATTTTTTTCTCCTCTCCCAAAATCATGGGACGTATAATACAGTCGTCACAATTGTACAGCCTGCTTCTGACGTAGGTTTCATTTTCTTCTATATGAGTAGAAATCTTGCAGTCCATGCCCTTCCTCCTGAATATCATATTCTGTCGAATTTTTAAGCAACAAAAAAGAGAGGCTTTCACCTCCCTTTTAGTATCCCGCAATCTTTCTATTCTATTCCTGCCTGTCTCTCTGTCTATTCCTAATTCAGGCTGCGGATAATGGCTTTCTGCTGGTTGTCGATATGCACTTTGATGTAGTCCAGAGCCTTTTTCTCGTCCCGTGCTCTTAAAGCCTCACAGATAGAACGGTGCTCCTCTGCCAGGGTTCTTCTTACTGCAATATCCTTCAGGTATTCCATGCGGTAACGATACATCTGTTCCCGCAGGTTATTCAAAAGCTGCACCAGTCTTTTATTATTTGTGGCATTGTAAATAGTGTCGTGAAATTCCACATCCACTTCCGCCAGTTCTGTCAGATTTCCTTCCTCAATCAGATTCTGAAACCGGCTCTCAATTTCTTCCAGTTTCTCCATCTCTTCTCTGGTAATCCGCTCGCAGGCAAGAGAGATAGCAAGCACCTCCATGCCTTTACGCACCTCCAGCACATCATTTAAATCCCGTTCTGTAATGGACGCCACTTTCGCCCCTTTTCTGGGTGCCATAACCACCAGCCCCTCCAGTTCCAGCTTACGAATGGCCTCCCGAATTGGGGTGCGGCTGACACCCAACTGGTCTGCCAGGGTAATTTCCATCAGCCTTTCCCCCGGCTTTAATTCGCCTTTTAAAATCGCTCTTCGCAGTGTATTAAAGACAACATCCCGCAAAGGGAGATATTCGTCCATATGCATTTCCAATTCCATTTTATTTCCTCCTTCCGCCGTTATTAAACACTGTTGTCAGAAAAACAGTTCGTGCAAGATGGCTTTCTCTTAATGCCTCGCAGGCATGCTCCGCCAGTTTCTTATCATCAAACAGACCAAACACTGTAGGACCGCTTCCGCTCATCATGGCATTTAAAGCTCCATGGTCTTTCATATGGTTTTTAATTTCCTCTATGACAGGATAATGGGGAATGGTAACCGTTTCCAGTACATTTCCCATGAGGTCAGCGATTTTATTCAGATTGTGCCACTGAATTGCTTCCAGCATTTCGTCAATAGGCGGATGATATTCCAGCTGGTTTGCATGAAGATTTTCATAGACAAATTTAGTTGATACGCTAATGCCCGGCTTTCCGATTAAAACGTAGCAGTCCGGACAGGCCGGAAGCGCCCTTAATTTATCTCCGATTCCTTCTGCCAGTGCAGTTCCTCTTAACAGACAATACGGTACGTCTGCCCCGATTTTTACGCCTCGCTCCATTAATTCCTTTACAGACAGCCCCAGATGAAACAGACGGTTGACCCCAATCATAGCCGCCGCTGCATCGGAACTTCCTCCTGCCATACCTGCCGCTACAGGAATAAACTTCTGCAAATCTACGGTAAGTCCCTCTTGAATGTCAAACTCATCCATCAAAAGCTTTGCCGCCTTGTGCACCAGATTGTTTTCGTTTACCGGCACAAAAGGCAGGTTTGTGGTAATCTTGATGCCAGGTTTCCGGCTGATTTCCATATCTAACTGGTCATACATATTAATAGTCTGCATAATCATGCGCAGTTCGTGGTATCCGTCTTCTCTTCTGCGCAGAACGTCCAGACCAAGATTAATCTTTGCAAGTGCTCTCAGTCTCATGTGTGTTCCTCCCGCAATCTTGTATTTCGTATACAATATGCTGAAGCAAAATAACGATATTGTATATTGTATCCGTTTTAGTACACTCTATTCTATCTGAAAAAGTGGAAATTTTCAACTGGTAATGGGGAAATAATGCAGAGAGTACGGAAGATAGCATAAAAAATCTCACCACCATTTGTTTCCGTAGTGGCGAGATTTCATTTTTAACTCGTTATGTTATGGCAGT
>NZ_JBBKBX010000020.1:0-70992 GCF_037890365.1 Blautia sp. HCN-20427
TAATTTCTGATTGACTTTCACCGTCGCTTCAGTTATATTATTGTTAGCGATTAGATTGCAGATATTTGTAAATCCTGCAATCGGGGAGGGTGTCGAGGACCCTCTCCTTTTTCTTTATGTCAAAAGACTATTTGTGGAGAAGCACATATGAGTAAACCATTTATTACATACACCGTGCAGATTAAAGAACTTAAGAATGAAAAAATCTTATAAAATAGCTTGCCTAATATACTCACCGCTGTTGAGCCATCGCAGGCTCAACGATGGTCAAATACTGTAATAAGTTGCAGTATTTATTTAACCTATGGAAACATTTTATTAAAAATAATTCTGATGATTAAGGATTGGATGATGATATACAATGGCTGAAAATAATAAATTGCAAATCCGAAATAGCACCGTAGATTTCCTTGTTTTTACAAGAGATGCGCACGAAGATGGTATCGAAGTTCGTGTGCAGGATTCCGATGTTTGGCTGACACAAAAAGCGATTGGGCAGCTTTTTGATGTAGACAGAAGTGTCGTCACAAAACACCTTAAAAATATTTATGAAAGCAAGGAATTATCTGAGGATTCAACTTGTGCAAATTTTGCACAAGTTGCGGATAATGGCAAAACCTATCAATACAAGTTTTATTCCCTATCTGCTATTATTGCAGTTGGTTATCGCATCAACTCTGGCAGAGCAACTCAATTCCGGCAATGGGCAACAAAAGTGCTAGATACCTTTACCAGGCAGGGATATGTTTTGGATAAGAGTAGATTAATCAACGGCCAAATCTTTGACGAGGATTATTTTGATCATCTGATTTCTGAGATACAGGAAATTCGAGCCAGCGAGCGCCGTTTTTATCAGAAAATCACGGACATCTATTCCACTGCCGCTGACTATTCCCTTGATAGTCAAATTACCAAAGATTTCTTTGCAACAGTACAAAATAAGATGCACTATGCCGTTCATGGTAATACCGCAGCAGAGGTCATTGTAGCAAGAGCGGATCACACCAAAGAACATATGGGATTAACATCTTGGCATAATGCTCCCCACGGAAAAATTGTAAAGCCAGACGGCATATCCCTATGACGATGGCAGATTGGGCCTCCAAACTGGATGCATTCTTGCAATTCAACGATGCGGAAGTCCTGCAAAACAAAGGAAAGGTCACTGCCGCAATCGCCAAAGCATTTGCAGAAAGTGAATTTGAGCAGTATCGTGTTATCCAAGATTGTTTGTATCAGAGCGATTTTGACCGCCTTGTAGCCAGAACTGAAGAAAACAAAGAATAGAGGGCGATTGTCTGTCAGTAATATCCCATCCGACAACCCCCGCGCCCGTCAGGACAAGGTTCGGAATGAGATAATCACTTTCTTGAGATAAAATATCTGAAAATATTAACACTGTATCGGAATATCTATGCCCTCCATGAACGACTGTTTTCATATCGAACTTATATTGATATTCCAGATACACTATCACATAAGAAATCAGCTATTTCAAAAAATGGTTCAAAATACAGATATAGAAAGAATGATTTCTTTAACGTTGTTATCGCATTTCGTTGTTTGCTTCCTATATCATACTTCTCTTCCAACTTCCCTTTTTATAAAATCCCACAGAAAGCAGGGTTCCAAGCGTCCAGCCCACAGGCCAGGAAAGCCAGATTCCCACAGCGCCCCAGAACTTTGCAAAAACAAATGCCAGCACTACTCGCAGCAGCAAATCTGCAAAAGTGCTGACCATGAACGCTTTCATGGCTCCGCTGCCTCTTAACACCCCGTCTGAGGTCACCTTCAGGCAAATCAGGAAGTAAAAAGGCGTTACAATTCTACAGAATTGAATTCCCGTATTACGGGCAAGTTCCGTACTGCCCTCGTTCATAAACATATCCAGACACGGCCCGGCAAAACCGAACAGGAGGATAAAAGCCACCGCTGCAACCCCAAGAGCCAGAAGAACTCCTGTCTTAAATCCTTCTTTTACCCGCTGGGTCTTGCCTGCCCCCATATTCTGGGCCGTAAAACTGGATACACTGTTTCCAATGGTTGTGAAACAGGTAATACTAAACGTATTCAGCTTAATAGCCGCCGAGTATCCTGCAATAACCGAGGAACCATAGCTGTTAATCAGCCCCTGGATAAACATGTTTCCCACGGAAACAAAGCTCTGCTGCAAAATACTGGGAACCGCTACCACCGCAATCTTCTTCAATTCCGAAACACTAAACTTCGGATATGGTGCCTCTGTCCGGATTTCCCCTATCCGCTTTTTCAAAACAGCCAAAGACAGAAGACATGCCACACCCTGAGCCAGAAAGGTCGCCCAGGCCACACCTGCCACACCCATATGAAAATCTGCTACAAACAGCCAGTCCAGAAAAACATTGCCCAGAGAGGATGCAATAAGAAAATACAGGGGTGTCCTGCTGTCCCCCAGGCTGTTAAAAATTCCTGTTGCTACATTATAAAGAAATAAAAACACAAAACCGCCAATGTAAATCTGCAGATACAGCTTACCGTCTGCAAAAATATTTTCCGGTGTATTGACCAGCCTCATCATACCGCCGGAAGCGAAAATCCCCAATACCATCAGCAGCGCAGACAGCACAAAGCCACTGATAATAGCTGTGGAAACTGCGGATTTCAGGTTTTCGTACCGCTTTGCCCCAAAAAGCTGGCTGACAATAATGGTACAGCCTATTTGACAGCCAATGGCAACTGCCATAAAAATCATGGTAATGGGATAGCTGGCTCCTACTGCCGCCAGAGCATCTTCCCCTGCAAATTTTCCGGCAATGACACTGTCGGCAATATTATACACCTGCTGAAAAATCACCCCGATAAACATAGGAAGCGAAAATCGCCATAGTACGGAACCGGGACGTCCTGTTGTTAAATCTTTTATCATATCGTATTCCTTTCCTGCAACACACTTCTGCCAAACAAAAAACACCGTCCCCGCAGCTCTACGTCTGCAAAAACAGTGCCTTTCAGTGCGCCTTCAGGGACTCGAACCCTGGACAAATAGATTAAGAGTCTACTGCTCTACCAACTGAGCTAAAGGCGCTTGTTTATTTATTTGTATTGCTTAATGCAAGAAATATTATAACCGATTGATTTACAAAATGCAAGATTATTTTTAACATTTTTATGTTTTTATTTTGAAACATTTTATAATTCCTTTACAAATAATTTGTTTTGTGGGATTGACAGATTTGGACTATCGTGATAGTCTAACAGTATACTATTGCAATAGTCTAAGAGAGGTAACTAATTATGAACATCAAAATGTATGAATCTGAATTACATGTCATGGAAGTTTTATGGGAAAGAGGTGATTTGCCGGCAAAAGAAATTGCCGGAGTTCTCAATGAGAAAATCGGTTGGAACAAAAATACCACTTACACAGTGATTAAAAAGTGTATCAGCAAAGGCGCTGTCCAGCGTTACGGAACAAATTTTATGTGCAGACCGCTGATTACCCGGAAACAGGTGCAGGTTTTTGAAACCAATGAATTAATCGGCAAAGTCTTCCACGGCTCCCGGTTGGAATTTTTCAATACTTTTCTAAAAGAAGAAACCTTTACACCGGAAGAACTGGATGACCTGAAAAAGCTGATTCAGAAAATAGAATGAGGGAATTTCTATGGTTTATTTTGAAATTGGTCTATATATGCTTTTGCAGCTGCCTTTTTTGTATCTTATCCAAAAAACGGCGCTGAAAAACTGTTCCGGAAATAAGAAACTGCGGCTCTGGAAGCTTTTTATAATCCGTGCCTTTGTGCCCTGCTCGATTCCGTTTACCATTGGAATCACACACACACTTCCTCTTTCGGGCAGTACAAACACAACTTACACAGGTACAAAAGAAGGCCTTTACAATGCCGCAAAACACCGTTGGGATTTTACATCTGTCTTATTGGGTATCTGGATAGCGGTTGCTCTGACACTGCTTTTCCTCTATCTGCTGCTATATGCCAAAAGCAAACAGATTTTACTGCAGTCCGTACCTATGACAGAAGAAGAAATACAAGCGTTTCTGCCCGTATGGGCTGACTGGAAAGTCCCCCTTTCTTACTCTGACCAGTGTACTTCTCCAGTAGTCTGCGGTATCCGAAAGCCCGGAATTGTGTTTTCCCGTAATGCGAAGGGTTTATCCGTATCAGATAAACGACTTATCCTTCTTCACGAATACATGCATATCAAGGGGCATGATAATTTGTGGAAATTCCTTTCCGGTCTGGTTGTTTGTCTCTACTGGTTCAACCCTCTGGTGTGGCTGTTCTATTTCAAATTCAGTCAGGAACTGGAGTTATGCTGTGATGAACGGGTTCTGCACTTTCTGCATACTGCAGACGCACGGAAAGCCTATGCCAACAGTATTCTGCACTTTGCTGTTTTAAGAAACGGATTCCCTCTATTTGAAAGTGGATTCGCAAAGAACGAAACAAAAGAAAGGATTGTAGCCATTATGACTTATAAAAAACATAAAAAATTTTTATTCTCCGCTTCTGCGGCTCTGATATTGTGCGGTATCACTTTGTTTACTGCACCGCATATAAAAGCTCAGGAAAGCAACGATGTCAACACACCCATGACCGTGCAGAATAACGACGAGACAAGTATGCAGGCCGAACTGCCGGAGGAGGAACTATCGGAAGAATATCCGTCGGACGCTGCCGATGCCTTTGAAACAGCTGACTTGAATATCGCAGATGCAAATCTGGATGGACTTGTAAATTGACAGCTTTTCATGAAAGAAATCGTAGAATTTGTGCGGAGTATGAAAAAGCCCATACAACGAAATAATTGATAAAAGGCTGTTGTATCCATATAAAACAGAATACAACAGCCTCTAAATTTAATTTCATTCCTTTATTTTTCCAAATGCACAGCCCCATATTTCCGAATACGCAGCGGATAAATATTCTCCTTATTCATAAACTTGGAGAGATACTGTACATATGCCTCTACATCTTTTTCCGAAACAATACTCATAATCACTCCCGCAAATCCGCCGCCATGAACTCTGCAGCATCCGTCTTTGACTTTTTTCAGGAAAAATTCAGTCAAAGCCAGATACAGCGTAATTTTCTGCTCTTTATAGTTGGACAGAGAGCAGCAATTCTGCAGAAGTTCCCAGGAAGACCTGCCGGATTCTTCCAGAATCTTTAACAGTTTTTCACCGTTTCCTTTGGCAATGGCTTCTGCCGCCTGATTTACTCTGTCGTTTTCTGTAAAGAAATGAAAAGCTCTCAGAATTCCTCTGTCGTTTTCGCAGTCTTCCAGAATTTCCGGCAGTTTTTCCATAAGAGTTTCCATGTCGCTTTCCGCCAGTCTGGATACCCCCAGACACTTGGCAATTTCCTTCATCTCTGCCGGAACGTCACTGTACTCCTGACTTAAATCTGCATGTCCTTTCCCTGTATTTACAATCACCAGGCGGTATCCGAAATCTTCAAAGCCAAAATTCAGCTTCTCATAAGACACATCTTCAGAAAAATCCAGCAAAATCGGGCCGCCAACAGCACAGGCCATCTGATCCATAAGTCCGGAAGCCTTGTCCCAGTAGTGGTTTTCTGCATATTGGCCGATTTTCGCATAACTGGTGTAATCCAATTTTCCATCATTGAAAAAATAATTTATCATAGAACACAATAACATTTCAAAAGATGCGGAAGAGCTGACACCGGCAGAACTGATAACTTCTGTGGAAATATAAGCCCGGAAACCGGAAATCTGGAATCCAAATTCCTGCACTGCTTTTATCATTCCCGCAACCAGGGAAACCGTTCCATGGTTTTTGGGCACTTTATCCACTTGTGTCACATCAATCACTACGCGCTTTTCATAGCCTTCGCTGACAATTTCCACAATCTTGCTGTCATTGGGAAACGCGGCGCCGATGGTATCCATATTGATGCTGGCTGCTATGACTTTTCCTCCGTTATGGTCTGTATGGTTTCCCACAATCTCTGTTCTTCCCGGCGCAGAGAAAAATTCCATCTGGCTGCTCTGAAAACACTTTTCATAATTTTCCGCCAGTTTTTCAAAACGCTGGCTGCTCTTTTCCGTTTCCCCGTACACTTCTTTTAATAACATCTCATTTGGTATCTGCATATCCCATTCTCCTTCATTTTTATTGCCTGACGCTTTCTACTTCCCATTATATCCGTCCCACCAATCGCCGCCATAAAAATACTGCACAAAACCAGTAATATATTGCGAAAATATTTTAATTATAGTAACATAGAAAGAAAAAACAGAATTATATTGAGATATTCTGTCTTATGGGAGATTGTCATGCAGATTGTTACCAACCAATTTCAGAAAGAATTAAAAGAACATGGAAATTATGCTTTTCCCCTTCTGGTCAGTCAGGAAAGCCTCTCTAAATATGAATCCGGTTCCTTCCTCTGGCACTGGCATCCGGAAATTGAACTGACTTACATTACCAGGGGAGAAATGACTTACAAAGTCAACCACAACACCTATCATCTGCACCCAAAGGACGCGCTGTTCGGCAACACCGGAACCCTGCACATGGGCTGCCGGTATGAAAATCAGGACTGCGAATATACCTCCATTACCTTTGACCCCAAATTAATCTACGGATATGACAACAGCATTGTTTACCAAAAATACGTAAAACCTGTGCTGCAAAATTTCTCACTGCCTGCCATACACTTAAATGGAGCAGAGTCCTGGCACGCGGAGGCCTTGCATTGTATTGAGGAAATGATTCGGATAAATACGGAACAGTCCCGCACTTTTGAAATAGAAATGATAGTGAAATTAGAACAGTTCTGGCAGCTTTTGTTTCTGCATGCTGTCTCTGCTTCAGAAGAAATGCCTTTTGACAAGCGCAATTATGAAAGAATACGGGATATTTTATCTTACATTGAAAACAACTATGCTTCGCTTCTGACTCTGGATGATATTGCTGAGCACATACACCTGTGTAAAAGCGAGTGTTCCCGCATGTTCAAAAAATATATGAAAATGTCTCTGTTTGAATTTATTTTGCAGTATCGCATTGAAAAGAGTGTGGAATATCTTGGGAACACCAGTTATACCATAACGGAAATTGCCCAGCGGGTGGGTTTTCATGATTCCAATTATTTTACTAAGGTGTTTCGGGCGCAAAAGGGATGTACCCCGTCGAAATTTCGGAAGAATATGCAGGACTTCTGAATACCATACACAAAAAGGGCGCAATTGCAAGTATTCCAACGCTTTGCAATCGTGCCCTTTTCTTTCTTTTCACTTCTTCTTAATCCGCACCGTTCCCAGTGTCTTCTCTACTTCTTCTATGGATTTCAGCACCTCTGCCGACTTCTTCCCGGTTCTGCGGCTCTCATAAGCCCACTGGAAAAGCGCACCCTGCATGCCGCTGCCTTTTTTCCTTGCCATACGCACCTGCACAAAGTTTCTTTTCTATATCTTATGTCTTACACATTCCCTGGTGCAGGTTCTATCTGGCTGCAATCAGCTTGTGAATGGGATTTCCCATAGAGGAAAATTTCTCCTCATACTCGGTCATCACATTTCCCTCATTGAGCGCCGGGTCATGGTGCAAATCAAAGGTATGGGCCACCAAGTGCCACTTACTCTCCTGAATTTCCTCCAGAGAAAACTCAAACAACTCGCGGTTATCCGTCTTAAATTCTATCACGCCTTCTTTTGCCAGAATCCGGTCATATCTTTCCAGAAACTGCCTGGAAGTCAGTCTGCGCTTGGCATGGCGCTCTTTTGGCCAGGGATCGGAAAAATTCAGATAAATCTTTTCCACCTCTCCCTCATCAAAAACAAGGGGAAGCTCTCTTGCATCCATGCGTATAAAAAACAGATTCTTTGGCCGAGTTCCCTGCTCTTCCCTCTCTTCCATTTTCTGTAAAGCCCGCAGCAGCACACTGTCGTACATCTCGATTCCCACAAAATTCACAAGGGGATTTCTCTTGGCCATATCCATAATAAACCGGCCTTTTCCCATGCCTACCTCGATGGAGATGGGATTGTCATTGCCGAAAACTTCCCGCCATTTCCCCTTTTTCTCCTGTACGTTGTGAACAACATAGTTACTCTCTTCAATGGCGTCCTTTGCACCCGGTATATTTCTAAGCCTCATTGGGTTTTCCTGCCTTTCATGGTCATTTTCACTTTAAGAGTATAGCTGATATATACGATAATTTTCAAGAGATTTTTGAAAAATACAGATTGCATGAACGTTCCATAAACCACGAAAATCCGTATCATTCTGTGGCATAAATATTTTTCTCCTCATTTCGTCGTTTTTCTCTCTATCGTCTTTCTCTTTCTGCATTTTTTTTGCATTTAAAATAGATTCCCTCTGTTTTTCATATATTTTCTATTCATTCTACCTGAATTTTCCAAAATCGAAATACAATTTCATATGACTTTTTCTCTAAAATGGTGTATGATAAACAGTGCAGAATATATTATGAAGGAGGAGAGCCTATGGAAGACATTATCAGCAAGCTTGCAGAAATAGAAGCTGCCGCCTCCCATATTATGGACGATGTCGCAGAGCAGAAAAAACAACTCGCCCGGGAATATGAGGAATCCATTCAGAACTTTGATGATACCATAGACAGGGAAGTTCAGGAAAAGTCTGAGACTATCCGCAGAGAACTGGAAGTCCGAATGAAAGACGAACTGGCAAAGCAAAGGTCTGAAACGGAAACTGTTTTAAGCCAGATGGAAAGTTACTACGAAACTCACCACTCCCAGCTGGCAAAGCAAATCTATGATAAAATATTAAGGATGTGATACTATGGGAAGTCTGCTTTCATACAGCGGTCTGTCCACGAAAATCCGTGCCATGCAGAGTAAACTCATCCGGGAAAGCCAGTATCAGGAGATTTCCCAGATGGACTCCGTTACCCAGGTGGTTGCCTATCTGAAAAAGCAGCCGGGATTTTCGGATTTGTGGGCCGACCTTGACGAAAACAGCCTGCACAGAGGCGATATAGAAAAGCTTCTGGTTCATACCATACATCAGAATTTTGCCAAACTGTACCGCTTTGCCAACCCTCAGCAGAGAACTTTCATGGCCCTGTATTTTAAACGCTATGAACTCTCTGTCATGAAGGACTGCCTGCGGAAAGTCTTTGACAAGGGTCACGCAGATTTGGATTTGTCGCTGTTCAAAGAATTTTTCGACCGACATTCCAGACTGGACATTGAAAAGCTGGCTGCCTCGTCTACAGTTGCAGAATTTATCAGCAATCTGCAGGGTTCTGAGTATTATGCCCCGCTCATAAAACTGGGCGGCGACTCCACACCCAGTATTTTTGATTATGGTATGGCGTTGGACCAGTATTACTTTGCCAACATCTGGTCTGTAAAAGAAAAACTGTTTAAAAAACGGGATTTGCAGGAAATCACCAAAGCCTATGGCAATAAATTCGACATGCTGAATCTGCAATGGATTTACCGTTCCAAAAAATATTACCATATGGCGCCGGTGGACATCTATGCACTTCTGATTCCCGTTCATTACCGCCTCACCAAAAAAGAGATTTCTTCGCTGGTGGAGGCCGCGGATGAAGAGGAATTTCGGAGAGTTCTGGATACCACTTACTATAAGAAACGTTTCCCCGCCCTTGCCCCGGAGAAACTGGAAGATTTCTACAATCTGAATCTGAAAACGATTCTGGAAACAGAGGCAAGAAAATATCCACACTCAGTAATTATGATTTACTCATACCTCTATCACAAGGAGCATGAGGTTGACAGGCTGACAACAGCGGTCGAATGTGTCCGCTATGGACTTTCACCTGCTGAGACCATGGATTATATTGCAAAAACTTAATAACTCGGAGGTGATTACATGATTGAGAAAATGAAATTCTTAAGCATTACCGGTCCGAAATCCGACATTGACCGAGTGGTAAACCAATACCTCTCCAAATACGAGATTCATCTGGAAAATGCCATGGCCCAGCTAAGCCAGATACAGCATTTATCTCCTTATATCCAGATAAATCCATATAAAGATTTGCTCTCCAGGGTCAATGAATTCGCCGGACTGCTGAAGAATCCCAAAGATGTTCCCGTGGGGGATATTTCTCTTGAGGAAATTCAGGCTCTTGTAGACTCTCTTGGCAGCCGAATTTCCAAAATCAATGGAACATGCGAAAAACTCGCCGAGGAACGCGCTTCTCTGACAGAGGATTTGAAGTGGATGACTCCGTTTCTCACTCTGCCGGAAGATATCGACAAGCTGATTCATTACCGCTTTGTCCAGGTGCGTTTCGGAAGAATCCCGGTAGAATATTACGGCAAATTTAAAGAATACGTTTATGACAACCTGGATACCATGTTCTTCCCCTGCCATCAGGACGATTATGTATGGGGACTTTACTTCGTGCTCTGGACGAAAATGGAACAGGTGGACGCCGTGTTCTCTTCCATGCATTTTGAACGTATTTATCTGAAAAAGGACCATTATTTTGGTACACCGGAAAAAATTCATGCAGAACTGGAAGCGCGGCTGGAAAATGTAAACCGGGAATATACCCGCTGCCAGGAAGAAATGCAGGCGCTTTTAGAAGGAGATGCCAAATCCATTCTCTCCGCCCAGGCTGCTTTAAACGCGCTTTCCACCAACTTTGATGTGCGCAAAGTGGCCGCCTGTGTCAAAGAACATCAGGAAACATTCTATATATTATGCGGGTGGATGAGCGAAGGGGACTGCAAGTCCTTTATGGCAGAAATTGAACATGACCCCAACCTGTTCTGTGTGGTGGAGGACGACCAGAACCAGGTTCGCTGCAAGCCCCCTACCAAGCTGAAAAACCCGAAAATTTTCAAACCTTTTGAAATGTATATCAAGATGTACGGTCTGCCGGATTACCATGAAATCGACCCCACCATCTTCGTGGCGCTGACGTATTCCTTTATCTTCGGCATCATGTTCGGAGATGTGGGACAGGGACTTCTCCTGGCAGTCGGCGGTTTCCTGCTCTATAAGCTGAAAAAAATGGATTTAGCCGCTATTATCGGAACTGCGGGTATCTTCTCTACTTTCTTCGGTTTTATGTTCGGAAGTATTTTCGGATTTGAAGATATCATCGACGCCGTATGGCTGCGGCCTTCGGAAGCCATGACTTTAGTTCCGGGACTTGGAAATATGAATACCGTGTTTGTGGCTGCTATTGTATTTGGTATGTTTTTGATTCTCATTACCATGATTTTCCACATTATCAATGCCGTAAAGGTCAAAAATGTGGAGGGTATCTGGTTTGACCAAAACTCGGTCTGCGGTCTGGTGTTCTATGGAGCCCTTACCCTCTGTGCACTCCTGTATCTTACGGGAAATGCCCTTCCGGCAACCATTGTTCTGGCTGTGATGTTCCTTGTACCGCTGGTTATCATTATGTTAAAGGAACCCATTACCCGGCTGGCAGAAAAGAAAACACCTGCCATTGAGGGCAGCAAGCCCATGTTCTTTGTACAGAGCTTTTTTGAATTATTTGAAATTATGCTGAGTTTCCTGTCCAATACCCTTTCCTTTGTGCGTATCGGTGCATTCGCTGTCAGTCATGCCGCTATGATGGGCGTGGTTCTGATGCTGGCCGGTGCGGAAAGCGGAGGCAATATCAACTGGCTGATTATCGTGCTGGGCAATGCCTTTGTATGCGCCATGGAGGGCCTGATTGTAGGTATCCAGGTGCTTCGTCTGGAATACTACGAAATGTTCAGCCGTTTCTACAAGGGCAGCGGCAAGGAATTCCGTCCTTTCTTAAAGCATATAAACAGCAGACGGACTTCCGAAGAGGCATAAACCATACAAATTCATTTGATTTATAGGAGGATATTATTATGACAACCATGATTCAGATTCTTACAGCAGCAGCTTTGATTTTAAGCATTATCGTACCTTTCGGCGCTTTCTTTTTAGGAGAGAAAAATAAAAAACGCTATAAAAAATCCCTGGCCTGCAACTGTTTCTTCTTCTTCGGCAGTCTTTTCGTGGGAACGATTGTGATGCTCAGCGGCACTATGACTGCACATGCAGCCGCAGGCGGAGCTGATTTGGCCACCGGTATGGGTTACATCGGCGCGGCGCTGGTTACCGGACTTTCCGGCATTGGTTCCGGTATTGCGGTTGCAAGCTCTGCCAGCGCTGCTTTGGGAGCTATCAGCGAAGACGGTTCTCTTTTTGGTAAATCCATGATTTTCGTAGCTATGGCCGAAGGTATTGCTTTATACGGTCTGATTATTTCTTTCATGATTCTTGGTAGACTGGGATAACAGGTGATGTCTTATGAAAATGTTTTTAATCAGTGACAACATTGACACCTATACAGGTATGCGTCTGGCAGGTGTAGAGGGGGTTGTGGTGCATGAGCGGGAGGAACTCCGGCAGGCTTTAGAGAGCGCCATTTCAAACAAAGAAAACGGTATCATTCTTCTGACCGAAAAATTCGGCAAAGAGTTTCCCGATATTATTGACGACGTGCGTTTAAACCACCGTCTCCCCCTGCTGATTGAAATTCCTGACCGGCACGGTACAGGACGCGCCCCGGACTTTATTACTTCTTATGTAAACGAAGCTATTGGACTAAAATTATGACAAGAAGGTGATAGATATGACAACAGAGGAAAAACTGCAGCATTTCTATGATGTTTCCATGAACAGTGCACAGGAAGAGGCTCAAAAGGCCATTTCCGAATACCGCGCTTCTCTGGAGCAGGAAATGGAACAGCACAAACGGGAAAAACAGGCTGCTTCTGACAATCGGTTTAAAATAGAATCTGAAAATGCTGCCAGAGAAATCAACAAGGCACTGTCCGCAGAACACCTGCATATTAAGAGAAAACTCTCTAAAAAACAGCAGGCTTTAAAGGAAAAACTCTTTGCAGAAGTAGAAGATTTGCTGAAAACCTTTTGCCGCCAGCCGGAATATACAGACTGGATGGAAGAGAAAATCCGCGCCGCTCTTGCAGTTGCGGGAAACGACGAGGTGAAGATTTATGTAAACTCTTCCGACGCAGCGCTTTTAGAAGAACTGGAAAAACGCACAGGAATGACTCCTCTTCTGTCTGACACAGACTTTATGGGAGGTATCCGGGCGGTAATTCCCGATAAAAATATTCTGATTGACAACACATTCCTCACATGCTTTGAGAATGAAAAGGAAAGCTTTAACTTTGACGGAGGGATAAGACATGAGTAAAACCGGTATCATTTACGGCATTAACGGCCCTGTCATTTACCTGAAGGGGAATACAGGCTTTAAGATGTCTGAAATGGTTTATGTAGGACAGGAAAACCTGGTGGGCGAGGTCATTTCCCTGAAAAAAGACGCCACTACTGTACAGGTTTTCGAGGAAACCAGTGGACTGAAACCGGGGGAAACGGTAACCGCCAGCGGTGACGCTATTTCCGTCACTCTGGGTCCCGGTATTCTGGACAATATTTTTGACGGTATCCAAAGACCGCTTTCCGTCATTGCAGAGCAGTCCGGAAAATACATTTCCAGAGGTATGCAGGTATCTTCTCTGGACACAGAAAAACTCTGGGACGTGCACATGACCATTACAGAGGGCATGGAAGTATACGGAGGCACCATCATCGCAGAAGTGCCGGAAACAGCTTCTATTGTACACAAATCCATGGTGCCTCCCAACCTCCACGGTACGATAAAGTCCGTAGTATCTGACGGAAAGTACAACATTACCCAGACACTTGCTGTCCTGACTTTAGAAGACGGTACGGAATATCCGCTGAAACTGGCACAGAAATGGCCTATCCGTATTCCCCGTCCCACCAGCAAGCGTTACCCGGCTTCTAAGCCTCTGGTGACGGGACAGCGTATTCTGGATACTTTGTTCCCCATTGCAAAAGGCGGTACAGCAGCCGTTCCAGGCGGATTTGGTACGGGCAAAACCATGACCCAGCACCAGATTGCCAAGTGGTCTGACGCGGACATCATTATCTACATCGGCTGCGGCGAGCGTGGAAATGAAATGACCCAGGTTCTGGAAGATTTCTCCAAGCTTCATGACCCCAAGACAGGAAATGCTCTGATGGCTCGTACTTCCCTGATTGCCAACACTTCCAACATGCCTGTGGCTGCCCGTGAGGCTTCTATTTACACAGGTATTACCATGGCGGAATATTACCGTGACATGGGCTATGATGTAGCAATTATGGCGGACTCCACTTCCCGCTGGGCAGAAGCCCTGCGAGAACTTTCCGGACGTCTGGAGGAAATGCCTGCTGAGGAAGGTTTTCCGGCTTATCTGGCTTCCCGCCTGTCTGCCTTTTACGAAAGAGCCGGCATGATGCAGAATTTAAACGGCACAGAAGGTTCCGTGTCCATTATCGGCGCGGTTTCCCCACAGGGCGGTGACTTCTCCGAGCCCGTTACCCAGAACACCAAGCGTTTCGTCCGCTGCTTCTGGGGACTGGACAAATCCCTGGCCTATGCCAGACATTTCCCTGCCATTCACTGGCTTACCAGCTACAGCGAATATCTGGGAGATTTGTCCTACTGGTACAGCCAGCATGTGTCTCCGAAATTTGTGGATTACCGAAACCGCATCATGGCAATCTTAAACTCAGAAAGCAGTCTCATGGAGATTGTAAAACTTATCGGAAGCGACGTGCTGCCTGATGACCAGAAGCTGACTCTGGAAATCGCCCGCGTAGTGCGCCTGGGCTTTTTGCAGCAGAATGCCTTCCACCCGGACGACACCTGCGTGTCTTTGGAAAAGCAGTTTAAAATGATGGAAATTATCCTGTATCTGTACAAGAAATGCAGAGCCCTAATCAATATGGGCATGCCGGTATCTGTGCTGAAACAGGAGAACATCTTTGAAAAAATTATTTCAATTAAATACGACGTGCCAAATGACCGCCTGGACATGATGGCGGATTACAAAGAGGCCGTGGACGATTTCTATAACACCGTAATGGAAAAGAACGCATAAGGAGGGACTGATTTATGGCAATAGAATATCTTGGTTTAAGTGAAATCAATGGCCCTCTGGTGGTTCTGGAGGGCGTCAAAGACGCAGCTTTCGATGAAATCGTGGAGTTCCGCGTTGAGGACGGCAGCCGCAAGCTGGGGCGTATTGTGGAAATCTATGAAGACAAGGCTGTGATTCAGGTATTTGAGGGAACGGAAAATATGTCCCTTTTGAACACACACACACGCCTCAGCGGGCATCCCATGGAAGTCGAACTTTCCCCGGACATTCTGGGACGTACCTTTAACGGTATCGGAAAGCCCATTGACCGCTTAGGGCCTGTGATTCCGGAAATGAAACTGAACATCAACGGTCTGCCCTTAAATCCGGTCACACGGGAATATCCTCGAAACTTTATTCAGACAGGTATCTCTGCGATTGACGGTCTGACCACCCTGATTCGGGGACAGAAACTGCCGATTTTCTCCGGAAACGGTCTTCCCCATGACCAGCTTGCCGCACAGATTGTGCAGCAGGCATCTTTAGGAAGCAACAGCGATGAGAAATTTGCCATTGTCTTTGCCGCAATGGGTGTGAAATACGATGTAGCGGAATTTTTCCGCCGTACCTTTGAGGAAAGCGGCGTATCCGACCATGTGGTTATGTACCTGAACCTGGCAAATGACCCGGTAGTGGAACGTCTGATTACTCCGAAGGTGGCATTGACGGCTGCAGAATATCTGGCCTTTGAAAAGGGCATGCACATTCTGGTTATCCTCACAGATATTACTTCCTTCTGTGAGGCCATGCGTGAAGTTTCCTCCTCCAAGGGGGAAATTCCTTCCAGAAAGGGTTATCCGGGCTATCTTTACAGTGAACTGGCCACGCTTTATGAACGGGCGGGCATTGTCCGGGGCGGTACGGGTTCTGTTACACAGATTCCCATTCTTACCATGCCAAACGACGACATTACTCACCCTATCCCCGACCTGACGGGCTATATTACCGAGGGACAGATTGTTCTGGACAGACAGCTGCACGGACAGTCCATTTACCCGCCGATTAACGTACTGCCTTCCCTGTCCCGTCTGATGAAGGACGGCATTGGTGAAGGATTTACAAGGGAAGACCACCAGGACGTAGCCAACCAGCTTTTCTCCTGCTACGCCAAAGTAGGAGATGCCAGAGCCCTGGCTTCCGTTATCGGTGAGGATGAGCTCTCTCCTCTGGATAAGAAATATCTGAAGTTTGGTACGGCCTTTGAAGAGGAATTTGTAGGACAGCGGGCCGACGAAAACCGAACCATTCAGGAAACACTGGATAAGGGCTGGGAACTTCTGGGCATGATTCCGAGAGAGGAACTGGACCGTATTGATACCAAGATTTTGGACAAATATTATCACCCAATAGAAGAAGAGAGGTGATTGCATGGACCCGAATACCTTTCCCACCAAGGGAAATCTCATACTGGCCAAAAATTCCCTGGTACTTTCCAGGCAGGGATTTGACTTGATGGATAAAAAGCGAAATATCCTTATCCGGGAACTGATGGACTTAATCGACCAGGCCAAGGATATTCAGTCTCAGATTGACGTGACTTTCCGCACGGCCTATGCGGCTTTGCAGAAAGCGAATATGGAAATCGGCATCAGCAATGTGCAGGAAATTTCCAGAACTGTGCCTGTAGAAAACTCCATTTCCATAAAGACCCGCAGTGTCATGGGAACGGAAATCCCTCTGGTGCGTTCCGAGCCTTCCTCAGACGCTCCCACCTACGCTTACTATAGCACCAAGGCGTCTCTGGACGAGGCAAGGGCTGCTTTTGAAAAGGTGAAAGAACTGACCATTCGCCTGTCCATGGTGGAAAATTCCGCTTATCGGCTGTCTGTGAATATTAAGAAAACCCAGAAGCGGGCCAATGCGCTGAAAAATATCACCATTCCCAAGTTTGAGGCATTGACAAAGAGCATTTCAAACGCTTTGGAAGAGAAAGAAAGGGAAGAATTCACCAGGCTGAAGGTGATTAAGAGAATGCAAAGCAAATAAGAGAAAAGAAAAAGCTGCTGTATAGCATATAGACAATCCATACAGCAGCTTTTTCTTTTCTCCTCACATCTCCTACTCCCAGACTATTTCTATCTGGACTTTACCTGTTTTTTCCTCCATCGGAATCTTATATACCAGTCCACTTTGACGAACTTGCCCCATCATATCTACTCCATTACAAAACACTTTAATAGGTTTTTTCAAGCAAAGAAATCCTATTGGTCCCTGTTCAGCTATCACACCCATCATCCCTTTTTCTGTAAAAATTTCCTGTTCTACCGCAAGAAATCCTGCATATTTATCAATCAGTCCAAGCAGTGCTCCCTTCCCTTTACATGGGAGAATTTGATACCATGCATAGCCCTCTGCCTCCAAAACTCCTGTCTGTTTTTTATTCTTTTCTGCCAAAACGGCCTTTTGAGAAAAATAATCATAAATCCAATATCTTTCTACTTTCTCTATATCCCAAATTTCTTGTGCCCGGAACTCATACGTTTGCCGCTTATCTGTCAGATTATAAACAGCTATTCCGCCTAATTCTCCTTGTTTTCCCACATTTGTCAGTTTCAGAGTGCCTGTATCCATTGGATTTGTAAAAATGCAGTCTATAGAAGGTTTCGCTGCTCTGTCCATCATCAAAATCCGCCCATTCCTATAGGCTAAAGGTTTCAGTACATCAACATCAGTTTCATTAATTTTATCACTAATATATACTGGGCCACCGCTAATCCCTCTTAACAAACTATGTTTAACACAATCTTTATGTTCTGTCCAGAACATGTCCCAGTCGCAATAATACAACTCATCCTGGTAGATGGCATTATAAGCATTCTGTAATAAATGCTCTGCAAATCCATTTTCATTGCCCGGAACAAAATCGTCACTATTTCTTGATACCGCAGAACTTGGGCGAGCCAGCATATTTTCCATAGCCATTCCCATACAATTAATCACAGCACCATTCATATAAACCGCTCCCGCTTCCAGTCCCTGATGTAATTCCCTGGCCCCAAGACAGACTGATACGCTATTTTCATAATAATTTTTCACTGCACTTTGACCGTCTACCTTTACAAAATCAATTCCCTGTCCTCGCAGATATTTATGCCAGTCCCTATAGAACCCATAAGCCTGTTCCGCCTTTGGCATAGGAAGAACCTTCCCATTAACAGTTTTGCACAAATACTGGTTTTCTTCTCTCTCTAATTTGCTTCCTGGAAGAATACCTCCCCAGGCACCTCCCAGAGCATGCCAAACGCCAAACCACTGAATTTTTCCTTTTTCCTTTATTTCCCTTGTCATTCCCAAAAACCCTGTCGGAAACTTCTCTTTATCTGGCACAAAATCATAAAGGCACTCTTTTTCTTCCGACATCCATCCATCATCCAGCAACATCCAACGGATTGGAGCCTGTTTTTCTTCTAGCTCATTTGCTTTCTCACGTATTTTCTGCTCTGTAATGTCAAAATAGAATGCATCCCAGCTACACCAGCCCAAATACTTAAATATTTCAGGAAAATTTCTTTCTTCTTTGGTAAGGATATTTTTTTCTCGAGCTAACCACTGAAAAGCTTTTTTTACTGCCTTATATGGATCTTCATCTTTTGTCTGTACATATACAGTTTCTTCCAAGCTGCTCATCCCTCCCTGATGAGCAGTCATTTTCAGTACCATTTCATTATCTTTTCCAGAAGACAAATATGCCTTAAATCGTTCTCCCGCCATAGGCACCAGACAGATACAATAATTTTCATATTCTAAAAAAGCAATTTGCGTCCTTTCCGGAATATCTGAAAAATCATCTGCAAAAGCAGGTCTGGTCCACCAATCATTGAACAAATACAGCCCCATTATCCTTTTTGGCGGATTTTTTATTTTTAACCGCACTGTCACTGGATATTCCATTTCCAAATTCTGATTTTCTCTGCATGACTCATTTTTTAAATGCAATTTTATTTTTGCTTCTTCTCCATAAAACGTATCTGAAAAAATTATTTTTCCGGAAATCCCCTCTGTTTCTTCAAAAACATATTCTTTTCTTTGATCTCTCTCTGCCCATAATCCTTCTTTAAGTTCTGTTTGTTTTGATTTCTGACAGTTTACTTGTACCTCTGCATTTTCTATATCCAACATTTTAACCTTCTCCCTATTCTATTTCCAATATGACTGCTTCATATGGTCGAAGCAGCAATTCTTTTTCTCCTTTTTGACAGAGTTTCCCGTAATTCCCTGCCAGCATTTTCTTCCAGCTTTCTTCCAAGGCTATTTTTCGTTCTTGTCCCTGATAGTTGCAGAGAATCAACAATTTTTCATCTCCAAAAATCCGCATATAACCGATTAGATTTTCTACATCCTCATATACCGGAACAATACTCCCCTCAATAAGAATCTCTGCGTATTCTGACTTTTTCCGAAGGGAAATCAATTTCCGATACCAGTTAAGAAGGGAATCCTCATTATCTTCCTGCTCTTTCGCATTGATTTCCCTGTAATTTTCGTTAACCTTCAGCCATGGTTTGCCTTTAGAAAATCCTGCATTTTCGCTGTCATCCCATTGAAAAGGAGTTCTGGAATTATCCCTGCTCGTCCGATAGACAAACTCCATTGCCTCTTCATGGGTATATCCCTCATTCAAAGCTCTATGATATTGATTGTATGTGGAACAGTCATCATAGTCTGTAATTTCCGGATAACGACAATTTCGCATGCCCAGTTCTTCCCCCTGGTAAATGTAAGGAGTACCTCTCAGCATCAGATACAGTAACGCAAGCATTGACGCCCCATAAAAATTTTGTCCATCTGGTTTTAAATAATGATCAATAGAGCGGGGCTGGTCATGGTTTTCCATGCAAACTCCCATCCAACCTTTTTCCCCTGCTACACGATGGCTGTGAAACATACAGGCTTTAAGCTCATCCGGATTCCAATCTCTCGTTTCATACCAGAAATAATTAGGCCCTACAAGGTCAATTTGACAATATGAAAATTCAAATATCATAGAAAAATATCCATGGTTCAACGATATAAAATCTTCTATCTCTTCATCTGGTACTCCTGCCGTTTCGCCCACTGTCATGATAGTCCTTCCATAGGTACGGTCCCTCAACTCTTTCAGGAACTTGTCAATTCCTTTCTGATTTAAACTTCCATAAGATACGGACACCAAACCGTCCTCACCATCTGGTTCGTAAGAGGGCAGACCTTCTGCCTTTTTTAAATATGTTATGGCATCCATACGGAATCCCGCAATTCCTTTATCCAGCCACCAATTCATCATAGAATAAATCTCTTCTCTTAATTCTTCATTTTCCCAGTTCAAATCCACCTGTTTTTTTGTAAATAAATGCAGATAATAATAAGACGTTCCGGGTATTTTTTCCCATGCACTTCCTCCAAAAATTGACCTCCAATTATTAGGCGGCTGCCCATCAATTCCTTTTCGAATATAGAAATACTTCCCATATTTTCCCTCCGGGTCTTTTAATGCTTTTTGAAACCATTCATGTTCATCCGAACAATGGTTGACCACCATATCCAACATGATTTTTATTCCCCGCCTGGCTGCTTCCTGGATTAATTCATCCATCTCCTCATCCGTTCCAAATCTGGGGTCCACATGGTAGTAATCCGAAATATCATATCCATTATCATCCATAGGTGAGCAGTACATGGGACACAACCACAAAACATCCACGCCCAAAGATTCCAAGTAATCTAATTTTTGTGTAATTCCCTTCAAGTCCCCGATTCCATCTCCATTTGAATCATAAAAACTACGGGGATAAATCTGATATACAATTGACTTTTTCCACCAATTCTGTTCCATCTTTTTTCCTTCTTTCTTTATAATCTTATCTTATCAATCACAAATATACATATTTTTTCACAGTTCTTTTTGATATAAAAAGACTGCTACCTTAAACATTTAAATTGAAATGTATAAATATTCCAGATAACGTTTAAAGCAACAGCCTCTTACATTACATTTTAACAGCGCCCTCTGCCACACCGGCAACTATATATTTTTGCAGAAAAATATATAGCAAAACAATGGGTATAATGGTAACCAACACCGCCGGGAAAATAAGTTCCCACGGGTTTCCATACTGACCAGAAGTAAGTTTTGCAAAATATAATTCAAGGGTAAGCGTCTTCACTCCATCACTATTACCGATTACCAAAAATGGCAACAGATAATCGTTCCAAATCCACATACCATTTAATACAATCACCGTTACTGTAGTCCCTTTCAGCAACGGAAACACGACTTTGAAAAACATCTGAAAGATATTTGCACCATCAATAATTGCTGCTTCTTCCAGGGACTGTGGTACGCTCTTGATAAATCCATGGTACAAGAATACTGACATACTCAATCCAAATCCGCCATACATAATAATCAACCCTGGAATATTTTTCAGCCCAAGTTTCTCAAAAATGTCCAATAGCGGATACATTACAGACTGAAACGGAATCAACATAGCCGCGGTAAACCCAAGATATAATACAGTTGCCAGCTTACTCTTACTTCTTACCATTACCCAAGCAGCCAAAGAAGAAACCAAAATCAGAAGCACAACTGCTATGACTGTAATCGTAAATGTAACGCCTAATGCTTCCAGAAAATGAATTTGTTCTGCAGCATTTTTAATATAATCCAATGTCCACTGTTTCGGAACTGCAATGGGAGATTCCACAATTTCATTATTCGACTTAAACGAGTTAAATAAAAGAAATACCAATGGAGCTAATGTGTAAAGAGCAATCATGATTAATATTGCATGTGACACTATCTGTCCTGCCTTATGGCGCCCCTTCATTGACATTACATCTCCACCTCCTTCTTCGTAGTGATAGAAACCTGAATCAGTGTAACCACAGCAATCAATACAAAGAAGATAACTGCCTGAGCCTGAGCAAGACCGTAATCCGGAGGTGCGCTGTCCCTGGTTGTCCTTAAAATCTGTGTTGCCAGCATACGAGTTCCGAAGTTACCATCTGTCAGAGCAATATTCTGGTCTAAAAGCATAAAACATTTTGACAGTGTCATAAAAAACACTATGGTAAAAGAAGGCATTAACATAGGAACCGTAATATTCCAGAATCTCTGCCATGCGTTTGCCCCGTCAATTGCTGCTGCTTCTGAAAGATCTTTGGGTATATTATTTAAACCCGTTGTATAAATAATCATCATATAACCTGCCATCTGCCAGGTAAAAAGCATAACTAAAGCAAACAGGGCTTTTGTATTATCCTGCGTCATATTACACAACGCAGGAATAGAAATTATCCCATTCTCTCCAAACAGAATTTTTGAAAATACAATTTCAAAAATAAACTGCCAGATATATCCAAGAGCCAAACCACCCAACAGGTTTGGAAGAAAATAGACTGTTCTGTATGCAGCTGCTCCCCTATGCAAATAGGTTGCCAGTAAAGAAACTGACAGTGATACCACATTAATTACAACTACTGCAACCAAGGTAAATTTTACAGTATATATTAACGCATCTATAAATTTCTTTGTTTTGAATGCTTCTATGTAATTATCAAATCCAACAAAAGCCTGCCAAAAATGTTCTCCTCCTGCAAAATATGTACCACGCCATCCAGTAAAGGAATAAATTACCCCCATAATAAACGGAATTACGATTACCAGCACAAAAAGAATCAATGCAGGAAGTGCCAGGGGTACAAATCTTCTTCTATAATATCTGTCCATTCTGTTCCTCCTATGGCTCTGATACCCTGTTATTCTAACCCAGCCATTTCTGACCAACTGCTAATTGCATAGTCCGCAATATCTCCATAAGCAGTCTCTGACCATTTTGCCGTATTTAAATAATTTTCCATCATATGCAATCCAAAGTTTTCTGTTGCCCAACCCACTGGTGCTCCTGCATATGCGTTTGTTAAAGTCTTATCCTCAGACATATAGGAAATGATGGAATCTCCCAGACTGTAACCAGCAGAAGTTTTTGATGGATCGGCATTATAAGGAATGAATGCCATATCTTGAACAACAAACTTCTGTCCTTCTTCTGAAGTATTCAGCCATACTAAAAATTCCTGAGCTAATTCTTTTTCTTTATCAGAGACTTTGTCATTAATACAATAATAATTTGGTACGAATACAGGAATAGATTCCAGCATATGTTCAACTGTTAAACCTTCGACTTTAATATCATCTTGTGCAAATGGCATTTTTATCGGAAGAAATGTCAATGTATCTACAATATCGGCATTCGCCTTCTTAATATTTTCATAAGCCCAATTTCCCTGTTTCAAGAAAATTGCTTTACTGTTTGCAAAGGTTGCTACAGACGGATCATATCCATTTGTAGAAGCATTAATCAATTCCGGTCCTCTTTCTGTTGTTGCATTGGAAGTTTTTAAATCCAATGCTTTTGCATATGCTTCAAAAGCCCCTTTTCCAGCTTCCAACTCCTTTTTTGTAGCTTGAGACGCTGCTTGAGAATCTTTAAAAATTGCATCCACCGCAATATTAACAAAGTGGTCTCCATAAGTCCATTTTTCAGAGCCTGCTACAGAAAATACACCTTCCAAACTAGCGGCTTTCCCTGTTTTTTCTGCGGCCAGTGCAAACTCTTGTCCACTCAAAATAACACTTCCGGCTGTTCCTTCTTTAATATAAGCCTGCAATGTTTTTACGGCAGATTCAAATTCATCGTAAGTTGCCGTTTTAAATGCTGATAGAAAAGCCTCTACCTTATCCTCTCCGAACAATGCTGCTATCATTTCAGTATCTACAATATAACCATATCCTTCTACATTATAGGGAATTCCATAATTTGCCGAACCATCTGTAAGATTAAAACTCTCTGGTATTTCGCTTACCAGTTTTTTAAAATCCTCATTTGTGGCTTTAGACAAATCCATGGCAAATCCACCTTCCACCCATTCCACTAATGCCTGAGAATTCATGCATGAAAAAATAGCTGGCTTGTTTTTGGAATTCATTTCTGTTCTCAACGTATCATCACTGTTTGTCCCTGATCCTAAAGAAAATACTTTGACTTTCACACCCTTTTCTTCCCCAAAAGCATTGGCTGCTGCTTCCATTGCATCTGCATTTTCACCTTTAGTATTAAAAATATACAAATCGTAGTCTTTTTTGCTGCCGGAACTATCCCCGCTGTCTCCAGATCCACCACAACCTGCCAACATTCCAGTTGTAAGAATTCCAGCTAATACCATAGATAAAATTTTCTTTTTCTTCATGCGATATCCTCCTTAATTTCTACTCTTTTAGAGCTTTTTCTTTATAAGGAGAGTATAACTCCGCCTTTGTTATATGTCAATCGTTAACATATATTGTTTTATATATTTTGTGTATTTTTTCCAGTTTTATCTATTTATTTTTATATATATTTACCTCATTTTTTTCTTCCTCCATATTTTAGTCCGTGTTTTATATCATTTTTCTTGCTTTATCTATTATTTTTATATCTCTTATATATTTATCGATTACATTTTGTATTTCGATGTAAAAACCTAAACAAAAAGCTATTACCGTTCAGATATACTCTATACTTTCGGTAATAGCTTTTTTTGTTTCTTTATAAAGTAGAATCTCTCTTCACCAACCACACAGGCATAGATGTTCTGGAAGGAACCACTTCATTTTTCTGTAATCTGTCTATATAATCCACTGATAATTCTGACATTTCTTTAATAGGTTGATGAATTGTAGTAATAGTAGGGGTTGTAACAGAAGCTATCAACACATCATCAAATCCCACTAACTTTATTTTTTCAGGTATATGAATACCCATTTGATTACATATCTGAATCACTTGAGCCGCAATCAAATCACTGCTGGCAAAAATTCCATCCACATCAGGAAATTTTTCTAATCCCTCCTGAATATACTCTTGATAGTGCATAGAACCATAAACTAATTGATTACTCACCATAATAGTTCCCTGTACCCCCTTTTCTCTGCAGGCTTCTATAAACCCGTCCGCTCGACGGTCTGCTGGCATATCTTTTCCTCTTACACCTCCAAAATGAAGAAGCTTTTTGCAGCCCTGTTCTATCAAATGATTCGCCGCTATCTTCCCACCTTGATAATTGTCACACTGAATGGTTACTGCACTAGAATTTTCTTCTTCTCTTTCAAAACTGATAACAGGAATATGAAGCGAATGAAATTTCTCTGTCTGCACATATTTACTGCATAAAACAATCCCAGAAACTTTATTTGAAATACACATATCCAGATACTCTGCTTCCTTTTCTGGCTGATCCTGTGAATTACAAAGAAGAATTTTATACCCTCTGGCAGACGCAGCCCTCTCCAGATTGCTGATTAATTTATTAAAAAAGGGATGTATAATATGAGGTACTATTACTCCTATCGTATTTGTATGACGCCTGGATAAAGAACGTGCTGCTTCATTGGGCTGATAGTGCATTTCTTTCATCGCATCCGATACCTTCTTTCGGGTTGCCTCACTAATATATCCTCTATTATTAATTACTCTGGATACAGTTGTTGCCGTAACTCCTGCCCTTGCCGCAATATCTTTTATCGTCGCCATATTCCTACCTCTTCTTTTTCTTTAAATGCCGAAACCACTAACGAAAAAATAACCGCCCCAGCTTTCCAAACTGAACGGTTATTTTTGACCAATTATAACGTGGACTAACCATCTATCGACAGCGCTTTTCTATATTCAGACTAGCACCAAACATAAACTATGTCAAAGTCTTTTTTTAATTATTTTTCCATTTATCCACAATAATGTAATTTCCTCACTATTATTCGTGTATTTTAATGTGGCTTTTTTAATAAAATGCCCTTATTTTTGCAGGAATATGTATTACACTATATGTAAATTTTAGAATTCGGACGCACACACTATAAAATGTGGCTTATTTCAATTTTGAAACCAATCCCGGATTAAGCGAAACCTTTGAAGAAAATATCAGTCCGGACTATTTAATTCCTATTTTATCGCAGGACAGACGATTGTCCGCCAAAAAACTTTGATTGTTTTCGACGAAGTACAACTCTGCGAAAGAGCTTTAACCTCTCTGAAATACTTTTGTGAGGACGCCTCTGAGTATCACATTATCGCAGTTGGAAGCCTACGTTGCGTGGCAGTGAATCGTTCAAACTTTTCTTTTCCTGTAGGTAAGGTGGACATAAAAACCCTTTATCCCATGGATATGAAGGAATTCATGCTTGCACTGGGAGAAAAAGACCTGGTGGAACAAATCAAATCCTGCTTACAGGCCAATGCCCCGCTTCCCTCTACATCACATACGGTAGTGACACAGCTTTATCGTTAATACCCCATTGTAGGGGGGTATGCCTGAATAATTTCAAAGACGGTATGACCAAAATTATGTAAATGTACAGCTTACCATAAAGGAGTATAAAACTTATTACCGAGAGTCTGAACGCGACGCTGAAATAGATTTCGTCATTCAACGAGAATGAGAATGGATTCCTATTGAAGTGAGATCCACTGATAATACCAGATCAAAAAGTCTGAAAAGCTACATAGATAAACATAAGCCCTCTTACGCAATCAAGCTTTCCGCAAAGAATTTCGGCTTAGAAGGCGAAAAAATCATCCCTCTCTATGCCGCCTTTTGTATGTAGCGCAAAAAAGACAAGTAAAACGCCTTTCTTCAGCCTTTTACTTGTCTTTCTCATTTTCACTCCGGTATCATCAATATAAATCTGCTGCCTTCTCCCAGTGTGCTCTCCACCTTCACATCCGCGCCTAAAAACATGCTTCCGTGCTTCACAATGGAAAGCCCCAGTCCGGTTCCGCCGATGGCTTTGGAATGGCTCTTATCCACACGGTAAAATCTTTCAAAGATGCGCATTTTATCTTCTTCTGATATACCGATTCCTGTATCCTCCACCACAATCTGCGCATTCCCTTCCACCTCGGAAATGTTCACCGTCAAACTGCCGCTCTGCTTGTTATATTTCAAACCGTTATCACAGAGATTATACAGCACCTCTTCCAGAATTACCTTCACGGTGTTCACCTTTACATGAGGGCCATAGAGATACAGATGAATATTTTTCTCTGCTGCACGCTCTTCCAGCCGTTTCAGAATTTCCCTTGCCGCTTCATACAAATCCACGTCTTCTTTTTCACAGAAAAACTTGCCTTCGTCCAGTTGGGAAATCTTAATAACATCATTTACCAGCGTAATCAGTCTTTGCGCTTCTTTAAAAATTCTGCCTGCAAATTTCTTCGTATCCTCCGGCTTCACAAATCCGTCATTGATGATTTCCGCAAATCCTGAAATGGAAGTCAGGGGTGTTTTCAGTTCATGAGACACATTTGCCGTAAATTCCCGGCGCATTTGTTCACCCTTCATGCGCTCTGTCACGTCCAGAATTACAATTACCGCACCGGTTACTTTCTTTTCCTTCCAAACCGGGTTTGCTGCTACCTGGCAGCTTCTTCCCTGAAATTCCAGATTCGTAACCATGTGTTTTCCTTCCAGCACACGCTCTATCAGATTCTGGAAGCCCTCGCTCCGATTCAGGGTCAGCACACTTCTGCGCCCGGTCTGGGCTTCTGCGCCCAACAGTCTTAAAGCACTGGAATTATAAGAAAGCACCTCTGTATGGGCATCGATGACCAGAAAACCTTCTTCCATATTTTCCGTAATAATGGAAAACTCCTCCTGCTGCCTTTTGGCCTCTGCAATTTCATGCTTCAAGGACTTCTGCTGACGGTTGATTTTTGTCAGAAGCGGCGCAATCTCATCATAAATCTGATTTTCTTCCGGATGTTCCAAATCCAGAGCGTTCACCGGATCCACAATATGGCGTGATACCCTTGAAGCAATCCATGCAGCCAGAGCCGTTACAGCCACCAGCATAATCAGCAGCGGCTGAATCATTCCCCGCAAAAGCGCCGGAAGATTGTACTGCACACTGGAAACTCTGAGAACGGTTCCATCTTTTAGTTTCATGGCATAGTACAGAGTCTTCCTGGAAAGTGTATCCGAATTCCGCACAGCCGTGCCGGAGCCCGTTTTCTGCGCTTCTTCGATTTCTTCTCTTTGGGCATGGTTCTCCATGGATTCCGAGTCTGCCACATTGTCAAAAAGCACTGTTCCGTCTTCATCAATATACGTCACACGCTCCGCCTGTGCCGGAAGGGCTTCCAACGCATCAATCCCGTCTCGCTCCACAGCAATGGCAAGGTAAGCTGCTTCTGTTTTCAATTCCTTTTGCAGCTGATTCCCGAAATAATGGTATAGAATCCCCAGTGTCACTCCCGTACATGTTGCCAGTACAATGAGAGAAACCGCAAAAATGGATTTAAAAATTCGTTTTGTCATGATGACCCTCCTATTTTATATCCCATACCACGGACAGTCTCAATATAATGCCCGGCATCTTTCAGTTTCTGACGCAGCGTCCGGATATGCACGTCCACAGTTCTGCTCTCACCGTCAAACTGATAGCCCCAGATTTTATCCAGAAGCTGTGCTCTGGTAAATACAATCCCCGGATTGGAGAGCAGAAGCAAAAGAATTTCAAACTCCTTTAACGTCAGGGTAATCTCCTCTCCATCTACCTTCACCTGATGTTTTTTCTGTGAAACATACAAATTTCCCAGGGTGTATTCCGTATCCGTACCTTCACTTTTTCCGCTCCTTCTAAGCAGGGCTTTCACTCTGGATACCAGTTCCATCATGCGGAAAGGCTTTGGAATATAGTCGTCTGCGCCGCTGTCCAGTCCTTTGACCGTATCGTATTCACTGCCTTTTGCAGTCAGCATGGCAATAGGAACCTGTTTTGTATCGCTGCGCTTTCTCAGCTTTTGCAGTATGCTCAGTCCGTCTTCTTCCGGCAGCATAATGTCCAGAAGAATCAAATCCGGCACCCTTTTCTCCAGGGTTTCCCAGAAGTCCGAAGGCATGGAAAAGCCTTCTGCTTCTATCCCCTGACTGTTCAGGGTATACACTACCAGTTCCCGGATACTTTCATCATCTTCAACTAAATAAACCATTCTCACTACTCCTGTCTGAGTTCTTGATGCGAGCCTGTAATGGAATATTCCACCCACTGGGCAATATTCTCGGCATGGTCTCCGATGCGCTCAAAATATTTGGCAATCATAATCAGGTCAATATAATACTCAGCATTTTTAGAATCCTTTTCCATCATGGCCGGCAGCTCTGTTTTTATTTTTAAGAATAAATCATCTACTACATCATCATATTTTACTACAGCTGCGGCTGCTTTTAAATCCTTTTTTACAAAGGAATTAATGCTTTCTGTTACCATTTTAATAGTGGCTTCCGCCATTTCCCCGATATGGATTTTGTGGGCAATTTCCTTTACCTGCATAAATCTGGCCATATCCGCAATATCCTGCGCCTGGTCTCCGATTCTTTCCATATCAGAAATCATTTTCAGCGCAGAAGAAATTTCACGCAAATCCTTTGCCACCGGCTGCTGCTGCAAAAGCAACTTCATGCAAAGGGTCTCTATCTCACGTTCCTTGTGATTGACTTCCTCTTCAATCCGGTCTACATCGCTGACTCTGGTGTCCTCTGGATTTTGCAGCAGCTCTACGGCTCTTCGGATGGCTCTTTCACACAGCGACCCCATCTTAATCAATTCCACATTCAATTCTTCAAGCTGCTGGTCGAATCTCTTTCTCATTATCCAAACCTCCCCGTAATGTAATCTTCCGTTTTCTTATTCTTCGGCATGGAGAATATCTGCTCCGTCTCTCCGTATTCCACAACCTCACCCAGAAGGAAAAACGCCGTCTTGTCCGAAATACGGGCTGCCTGCTGCATATTATGGGTTACCATAATAATGGTATAATTTTTCTTCAATTCCACAGCCAGTTCTTCAATCTTAGACGTAGAAATAGGGTCAAGGGCAGAAGTTGGCTCGTCCATGAGAAGCACCTCCGGTTCTACAGCCAGAGCTCTGGCAATACAGAGACGCTGCTGCTGACCGCCGGACATTCCCAGGGCGCTTAATTTCAAACGGTCTTTGACCTCATCCCAGATAGCCGCATTTCTAAGAGAACGCTCTACAATATCATCCAGCTTTACCTTAGAACGGATTCCGTGAGTTCTGGGACCATAGGCAATGTTATCGTAAATGCTCATAGGAAAGGGATTTGGTTTCTGAAACACCATACCCACTCTTTTTCTCAATAGATTGATATTCATGTTTCCGTAAATATCTTCCCCGTCCAGCAGCACTTTTCCTGTAATTTTACATCCCTCCACCAGGTCATTCATACGGTTTAAGGATTTCAGCAGTGTGGATTTTCCACAACCGGAAGGCCCGATAAAAGCGGTAATTTCCTTCTCCTGCAGTTCCAGATTAATGTTTTTCAGCGCATGAAACGCACCGTTATCATAATATAAATCCAAATTGGAAATCGAAAACTTACTCATAGTTTCTGTTTATCCTTTCTTAATCTTTCGCGCAATTCTTCCTGATATCCAGTTAATAATCAATACAATGAGCAGAAGCACTACGGCTGTAGCGTATGCCTGGTCCACATATAAACCTTCACTTGCCAGGGAATACATATGCACAGACAGGGTTCTTGTAGAAGACATCACACTCTTTGGAAGTTCTGCCACGGTTCCCGCCGTGTACATCAAAGCCGCCGTCTCTCCCACAATACGTCCGATAGACAAAATCACACCGGAAAAGATACCCGGAACTGCAGAAGGAAGAATGACAACGAAAATGGTTCTCAAGCGTCCTGCTCCCAGACCAAAGCTGGCCTCACGAAACGTATCCGGTACGGAAAGAAGGGCTTCTTCCGTGGTTCTCATAATCACCGGCAGTACCATAATAGCCAGTGTAAAAGCGCCTGCCAGCATAGAATAGCCCCAATGCAGGGTCGTTACGAAAAACAGCATACCGAAAAGTCCGTATACAATTGAAGGAATTCCGGTCAGGGTTTCTGCAGTCACACGAACCAGAGAAACCAGTTTATTGCCTTTTTTGGCGTACTCTACCAGATAAACAGCCGCCAGGATTCCCAACGGCCCTGCAATCAGCAGAGACAGCACAGTCATACAAATGGTATTGATAATGGCCGGAAACATGGAAACATTTTCAGAATTGTATTCCAACTGAAATAATTCCGGAGTCAGATTGGGAATTCCCTTAATGAGAATATATCCCACAATAAACACTAAAGTAAGCACAGTAAGCAGTGCGGCAAGTCCCACAAGTCCTGCCAGAATCAGAGAACCTGGATTGTGGGAATATGATTTTATTTTCTGTTTTGCGCTTTGTACATTAATTGGCTGAATTGCCTCATCCATTTGTTCCTCTCCTCTTTACCAATGAAAATAACAGATTAATCAGCAGAATAAACACGAACAGAACTACGGCTGTTGCGATTAGTGCATCTCTGTGCAGGTCTGTCGCATATCCCATTTCAATAACAATATTAGAAGTCAGAGTACGGACTCCTTTAAAGAGTCCCTTTGGCATACGGGGCTGATTTCCCGCAATCATAATCACCGCCATGGTTTCTCCAATGGCCCTTCCCACGCCCAGGATAATGCCTGCCATAATACCGGATTTGGCTGCCGGGACTACCGTAAAGAACACACTTCTTTCATGGGTAGCGCCCAGAGCCAGAGCGCCTTCATAGTAGCTGTTGGGCACAGCACGGATGGAAGACTCCCCTACGCTGATAATGGTCGGCAGAATCATAATCCCCAGCATGACCGATGCCGTAAACATGCTGGCGCCGCTTCCGCCAAATCCCAGTGTCCTTCCGAAAAAATCACGGACAAAAGGAACCAGAACCACCAAACCAAAGAAGCCGTATACAACAGAAGGAATTCCTGCCAAAAGGTCTACGGCTGGCTTCATAAACCGATACAGCTTTGGCGGACAAAATCTTGCCATAAAGATAGCGGTCAGGATTCCCACCGGCACACCAATCACAATGGCTCCAGCGGTTACATAAATACTTCCCAGAATAAACGGAAGAATCCCGTAAATATCGTTGCCCGGCTTCCATTTTTCTCCCAGCAGAAAGTCAAAAATTCCTATTTTGCCAATGGCTGGAACACCATTGGCAAACAGGAACAGACAAATCAAAACAACTGCCAGAATGGAAGCGCATGCACACAGGAGAAACACATATTTCATAACTGTTTCTTTGATGTCTTTCATCGCACTTTGCTCCTATTCCTCTGTGATTACTGTAAATCTTCCCAGTCGGTTACTTCACCTGTATAGATTTCTTTTACCTGGTCAGATGTAATATCTGTCATAGCGTTTTCGTTATTGACAATCACCGCAATACCGTCAAGGGCAATTTCCTGTCCCTTCAAACCAGCTTCTGTTTCAGAATCTTTTAACTCTCTGGAAGCCATTCCGATATCACATACACCGCTGATAGCAGATTCCATACCTGTTGTGGAATCGCTCTGCTGAATTTCGATTTCTGCATCCGGATTTACAGCTTCATATCCCTCTTTTAATTTTTCCATAACAGGCGTTACAGAAGAAGAACCTGCCACTACAATTTTTCCGGAGGGTTTGCTTCCCGCATAAGCGGCTGCGTCTGCAGCTGCTGCAATGTAACCGTTGTCTTCTACAATTTTCTGTCCTTCTGCACTTAAAATGTAATCAATGAAATCCTGTGCCGCTTCACTTACTTTATCTGTAGTAGCAATGTTGAAAGGACGGGAAATTTTATAAGTATCGTTCTTTACATTCTCTGCTGTTGCTTCTGCGCCATCTACTTTCAATGCCTTTACAGACTTATCCAGGGAACCTAAAGAGATATAGCCGATAGCCTGCGGGTCTCCTGCCACGCTGGTCATCATAACAGAAGTATTGTTGGTAACCTGCGCGTCTTCCGTTGTATTGTCAATTTTTTCTCCTGAATCATCTTTTTCTTCAATACCGAAAAGTTCAATAAATGCACCTCTTGTGCCGGAACCATCTTCTCTGGAAATTACCGAAATTTCTCCTGTAGGCGCCTCTGCGCTTGCTTCCTTATCAGAACCGGAGTCGCTGCCCGCATCAGAAGTGCTTTCTCCATTGCTTCCGCATGCTGCCATACCAAATACCATAACACCTGTGAGTACTGCTGTTAATACTTTCTTCTTCATTACCAGAATCTCCTTTTCACTGTAAATTTCGTTTTTTATTTATCCTTTAAATTTGTTTTGCTTTCCTGTTGACAACATCAACTATAAAAAAGTTTTGTAAAATCACCAATCGTAAAAAGGTTAAATATTTGTAAAATCCAAATTTTACAAAAGCAGACCCCCATTTTACATTTCACCTGTTTTTACAATATATAGTAGATACACAAACGTTCCTCACCTAAATATCTTCTACCCTTTTATAAATTATGGTAAACTGATATTATCAGACAATTATTTTAATTTTTTCGTTATTTCACCAAATTGTATTTCTTCCTGTTAAAAATTTGACTATAGAAAAATCAACTCTTTTTCTCCTTTTTTCCACAAAAAAACCCTTTTTATAACAAGTACACAAAACTTTTGTTCTTTATTTCTTTATGTAAATCACATTCATCCACACACATTTTTGTGGACAATGTGGATAACTTGGTGTATAACTGGACTTTTCCCCTGTCTTGAGAAATTTTTAATGTGTATAACTTTGAGGATAAGATGTGGGAAACTTTCCACAGTTCGACATTCTTTGTATATTTTTTACAAACGTGAATATTCTGACAATAATTGATAAAAACAGAAGTGTTTCCGCTCTTTTCTACATTCGACGGGAAGACTGTTATTTCGGTATTCTTATGTAACCCAAAATCCAACCATTTTCGGTTAAAACTTCTTTTAAATATTACCGTTGCATTTTTCCTTTTTTTGTACGATAATATTTCCGTTATAATTATAGAAAGGAAGTGTATGTTTTGAAAAAATCGTTTCAGATTTTTTTCCGCGACCTGCGGCGGCTGGCGGGGAATCCCGTGGCTCTGATTGTTCTTATCGGCATTACGATTCTCCCCTCTTTATACGCATGGGTGAATATCGCCGCCAATATGGACCCCTATGGAAATACTTCCGGCGTAAAGGTCGCTGTTGCAAACAATGACAAAGAAGCGGTGAAAAAAGACCTCTCCATCAACGCCGGCAAGGAAATTATAGATAATTTGAAGAAAAACGACCAGTTGGGCTGGGAATTTGTTTCCGAAGAAAAGGCCATAAAGGGCGTGAAATCCGGCAAATACTATGCTGCCATTGTCATTCCTGATGATTTCAGTAGTTCTCTTGTCAGCGTTTTATCCGGCAAAATCGAAATTCCGGAATTAAAATACTACATAAATGAAAAACCCAACGCCGTAGCGCCTAAAATTACAGACGCCGGGGCTACGACCATTCAGACACAGATTAACAGCACCTTTTCTTCTGTAGCCTCTGAATCGGTTTCCAAAATATTGAAAACTGCTGTGCGTGATATTTCCGGAACTGTAACCTCCGTAAATTCTGAGATTACAGATATGCTGGACAAAACCCAGCAGAATATCGCTGAATATGAAACTCTTCTGGATACCTTCCGTACCCATGCAGACAGCAGTAAATCTCTGATTTCGGACACACAGGGAACTTCTGATAATCTGAAGACAGCTGCCCAATCCTCTGCTTCTGCCTTAAAGGACGCAGATTCTTTGCTTAAAGATACCAGAACAGCGGCAGGCTCCTTTTCTTCTGTTCTCTCCAAGTCCCTTTCTGATGGGGAACTGCTTCTGAATCAGGCAAACAGCTCCGCCTCTGCAGGGCTGACGGATTTGGAATCCAAGGCAGATAAAATCAACGGGCATGTGGGAAATGCTCTGGATAACGTAAATAGCGTAGTAGACTTAAACGGTCAGATTCTGAATAAAATGCAGGAAATTAATGATGTTATTTCCCAGTACCTCCCTATTGTACCGGATGAAATCGGAACAGCCATTGAGAAACTGCAGGAACACAACCAAAGCAATAAAGAACTGGTGGACAGCCTTACAGCCAGCAATGACGGAATCAAAAATGCTATTTCCGTCACCGGCTCTACCAGAGAAGAACTGACCTCCCTTACTGAAGAGAACCTGAACCAGCTTCACACACTGCGTTCTTCTTTAAACGAAAGCGTCCTGCCTGCACTCAGTCAGTCTCTGGATACCTTTTCTGCGCTTTCCGGGGAGCTTTCCGGGATTTTAAACAATGTTCCTGCCTCCGCTGACCAGATAAAAGGAGCACTGACCCAGCTTGGAACCGGACTGGAAGATGCCCGGACTGCCCTGGACAGCACACAGACTGCCCTGGCTAAGATTCAGGAAGATTTGAACACTGTACGCACCGATGTAAATGCCATTGTAAGCTCTGATTCTTTCCAGAAGTTCCTTTCACTGGAAGGCATTGACGCAGAAACCGTTTCCTCTTTTATGGCCTCTCCGGCTGAAATTGAGACGAAAACCTTCTATTCTATGAAGAACTACGGCTCCGGCATGGCTCCTTTTTACACCAACCTGGCTATCTGGGTGGGCGGCATTGTCCTCATTGCCATTTTGAAGCTGGAAGTAGACCGGGACAAAAAGATTCCTTCTTTTCGTCCTGTCTCCGGATTTTTCGGCAGATGGCTGCTTTTTGTCTTCATAGGCGTATTCCAGGGGTTGATTGTATGTGCCGGAGATATCTGGCTGCTGAAAATCCAGTGCAAACATCCTGCTGCCATGCTGGCTGCGGGCATGCTTTGTTCTTTTGTGTATGTAACGATTATTTATGTCCTTTCCCTGACCTTTAAGCATATCGGAAAGGCTCTGGCCGTCATTCTGGTTATCCTGCAGATTCCGGGCTCCTCCGGTACGTTCCCGGTGGAAATGACCCCTGCTTTTTTCCAGAAGCTGCACCCGCTTCTGCCCTTTACCTACGGGGTAGGCGCCATGCGGGAATGTATTGCCGGCATGTATGGAAACGTCTACGCAAAAGATATGCTGCTTCTGCTCTGCTATATACCGGTTTTCCTTCTTATAGGACTTGGGCTGCGCCCTATGCTGGCAGGGCTTAATCACTTATTTGACCTGAAGCTGTCTGAAACGGAGTTTATGATTTCCGATACACCGGGCAGGGAGCCGGGTCGAAGCGCACAGCTTTCTCTCCTTTTAAAGGCTTCCCTGTCACAGGAGGAGCTGCAGCTGCAGACCACCCAAAAAGCACAGGCTTTTGAGAAAAACTACAGGAAAATGGTTCGCCTTGGTTTTCTGGCGATTCTCATAATCCCGCTGATATTCCTGATACTCATGTTCAGTCTGGAATCCAAGCTGGTCTTCCTGGTGCTCTGGATTGTCTCCATTATCGCCATCTGCCTGTGGCTGATTATTATAGAATACATTCACACAAAACTGGCCGAACAGCAGCAGTTGGCAGGCATGTCCTTTGAACAGATGCTGGAAACCTTCCGCAGAAAGGAGAACGACTGATGAGAAATATTTTTTCTATTTTCCGTAATGACATAAAGAAAATACACAACAATGTCATTGCCATGGTAGTCATTATGGGAATTCTCGTAATGCCCACTCTGTATGCATGGTTTAACATTGCGGCGAGCTGGGACCCTTATTCCAACACGCAGGGCATTAAAATTGCCGTAGCAAGTTCGGATAAGGGATACACCGGAAAACTGCTTTCCATCCATCTGAACATGGGAGATGAGGTACTTTCCACACTCCATGAAAACGAACAGATGGACTGGGTTTTTACCTCTGCCAAAAAAGCGGCTGACGGTGTAAAATCCGGAAAATATTATGCCGCCATTGTGCTGCCGGAGGATTTCACCCAGGATATGATGAGTATTTTTTCCTCTGACGTAAAGCACCCGAAAATCATTTACTACACCAATGAAAAAGAAAATGCCATTGCCCCCAAGGTAACCTCCAAAGGCGCCACAACGGTTCAGCAGCAAATAAACAGCACCTTTACAGAAACTGTATCCGAAGTGGCTTTGGAGGCTCTGGACTATGTAAATACCTCTAAGGCCGAGGCAGGCGACGATTCCATTGCCTCCAATCTCCAGGCAAACCTGACGAAAATTTCTTCTGATTTGTCTGCCGCCTCTGATACAGTGCAGGCTTTCTCTCACATGGCCGGTGCAGGAACGGAAATGCTGAAAACCACATCTGCCCTTTTGGAAGACTCCCGGACCGGAGCCAAAGATACCCTTTCCCGGCTGAAAGAATCCACCGACGGCGCAGATTCTCTGAATACTGCCGTTTCCGGCACAACACAAACCATCAGCGATGCCATGGCACAAAACGAAGCCTTCTATCAGGCTGTATCGAATGAAATCGACAACGCTTTGAACTCCTATTCCAATGATGCGGCTGCGGCTGCCGATTCCCTGTCTGAAATCAGTAAACGGGTACAGAAAATCATTGACGGATACACGACCGTGCGAGACTCTCTGACAAGTGTTTCAGACGCTTACCCTGTGGTGGAACCTGTTATTCGCCCGGCTGTAAACTTAATACAGGAAGCGATTGACCGACAGACTGCTGTAAAAGACAAACTGGATAACGCAGCCTCTGATGTCACAGGAGCGGTATCGGATGCTGCCGCATTAAAAAGCGATATGGATACCCTGATTTCCCAGAGTAAAGATTCTGTAACTGCAGTGAAAGAAGAATATGAAACTTCCGTAAAAGACAAGCTGAACAGCCTTACAGAAAACCTGAATCGTGCAGATGACTCTGTGGCCGGTCTTATGAGCGAGCTGGACAACAGTGTAAAAAATATTTCCGATATTACAGACACGGCTTCCTCCGACCTGACCCAGGCAGAAGAGACGCTGAACAATTCCGCAGCGCTCTTAAAAGAAGCCTCAGATAAGCTAAATACTGCGATTTCGGCCCTGGCTTCCCCGGACAGCGAAGGACAGCAGACCTTAAAAACCATTTTGTCCGAAAGCCCGGAAACCATCAGTTCCTTTCTGGCTTCTCCTGTAAAGCTGAAGGAAATCAAGCTTTACGGAATCGAAAACTACGGCTCTGCAGTGGCTCCCTTTTACTCCACACTGGCCATCTGGGTAGGCGGCGTCATTATGGCAGCCATGCTGAAGACAGCCGTTTCCCAAACCACTATGGATAAGCTGAAAAACCCAAAACAACGGCATCTTTATCTGGGACGCATGGTACTGTTTCTTTTGCTTGGGCTCTTTCAGAGCGGGCTTATCTGCCTGGGCGATTTGTACTTTCTGGGCATCCAGTGCAAGCACCCCCTCCTGTTTCTGCTGGCAGGCTGGTTTACCAGCATGGTATATGTAAACATCATCTACGCCCTGTCCGTTTCCTTCGGGGATATCGGAAAAGCCATCTGCGTGGTTCTGATGGTTATGCAGGTGGCTGGAAGCGGCGGTACTTTCCCCATTCAGGTGGCGCCGGAATTTTTCCAGAAGGTTTATCCTCTGCTTCCGTTTACGCACAGCATGAACGCCATGCGGGAATGTATAGCAGGATTTTATGGAAATAACTACTGGCAGGAAATGGGTATGCTGGCTCTCTTCCTGATTCCCTCCCTGCTGCTGGGACTGCTTCTGAGAAAACCAGTCATTCAACTGAACAATGCTTTCATGGAAAAACTGGAAAGCACCCATGTGATTTAAGTAAAAAGGAGACTGCTGAAAACGGCAGTCTCCTAAAAAATCCTGTATTTTTTTCTGCTCTATGGCCATTCTTTACAGCACATGGATTCCGCCATGCTGACGTACCTTCAGCACATGGCAGGCTCCTTTTCCAAACACCTTATCCATAGCTTTTCTGTATTCTTCTACAAAGCTGTTCTCTACAAAGACCTGAATGGTTCCTGCGAAGCCGCCTCCATGAACACGGCTGACACCGTGGCTGCCAAGGACGCTTTCGCTGACGCCCAAAGCAATGGACATGGCCTGTTTCTGTACGTTTCTGTTGGTATAAATATTCTGCAGATATTTAAAAGAGGAATCTCCGGATGTTTTCACCAATTTTAAGAATTCCTCAAATTCTCCGTTTCTAAGAGCATGTACCTGTGCTTCCACACGCTTCTCTTCTTCAAAGAAATGCAGCGCACGCAGTACCGGACGGTCACCCAGAACACTTCTCAGTCCTGATATCTGCTGGAAAAATTCCTTCTCGTCCACTTCACGAAGCACTTTTTTCTTGAAGAATGCAGCCACTTTTTTCATTTCTGCAGGAATTTCTGCATAATCTTCGGTTAAATCATCATGGAATTCTTTTGTATCTACAATGCACAGGCTGTATTTATATGCCTCAAAATCAGACGGTACTTTTTCTACCACCGGTTCTTCCGGATTCTTGAAATCAATGTGAATCAGGCCGCCTACAGAACAAGCCATCTGATCCATCAGACCGCTTGGCTTTCCAAAATAAACATTTTCTGCAAACTGTCCTGCCTGGGCAATCAAAACCGGGCTGATACTCATATCATTAAACAGACCGGAAAGTATGGTTCCGATAATGACTTCAAAAGCTGCAGAGGAAGACAGACCTGCGCCAATAAGCACATCACTGGTAATATAGGCTTCAAATCCACCCAGCTTATATCCTCTTTCTTTCAGATTTGCCGCCACACCTCTGATTAAGGCAATCGTGGTTCCTTCTTCATAAGCCTTTTCTTCTAAATCTTCAATATCCACTTCCACCATGTCGTATCCTTCTGATACCACACGAATAAGATTTCCTTCTGTTCTGCTGACAACTGCGATAGCGTCCAGGTTAATAGAAGTAGCAAGCACCATGCCCAGCTGATGGTCTGTATGGTTTCCGCCTACCTCGCTTCTTCCCGGAGCGCTGTAGATTTCCACTTCCTTTTCCCCAAATAATTCTTCAAATTTTGCTACTGCCTCTGCATACCTTCTGTTCTGATATTCCAGAAGACTTTCATCCAGGTAAATATCCTGAAATAATGCACTGTGTTTCCCCTGACGTAATTCTTCCTTTAAAACTGCGGAATTTTTCATGTCAATTCCTCCTCCTTGTTCCTGTAAGTTTTTAGAATTTTTTGTCTATAAAGAGCATATCATACCCGGCAGCTTTTCGCCACTGGATTTATTCCTCTGCGGGCACTTTATTTTCGTCGGGAAGGACTGTCGAATTCGGTTCTTCCCCGGAAACTTCCTCTTCCTTCCCGTCCGAAAGACTTTCCGGGCTGTTGGATACCTGAATTTCCCGTACAAGACCCAGGTCTTTGTCTATGAAAATCCGGACAAAATTTTTCTTCGTCTCATCTGAATACAAATAATAAGAAGTTCCCTTTTCCTCCTCTTGGCTTTCAAAGGCATTTCCTCCCAAAAGAATTTTCATATTTTCCTCTGACATCCCCAGTGTAATGTTGTTCCCCACAGCAACCGGCACTTTTGTCACATCAAAATCTCCCGACAGACTGGTGAGGAATGCATACTTCACAGCAATGGTCTGCTCTCCGTAATTTCTCACCACTGCATACAGCGTATGGCCATCTTTTTCCAGCGTTACATATCCGTGGCGTCCGGGTTTTACATAGGTATCCGAACCCTCTTCCTGTATTTTCCATCCATGTTTTACAAACTCAGACACCGGTGCGGGAATACGGTACAGTTGATTATCATAAGAAACCACATAATCTCTGGGATTTTCCGAAAATTGCTCCGGTCTCTCATATTCCTTTACGGCCTGAGGCTCCTCTTTACTCACCTCTTCATCTGCCCCCTGGGATGCGCGGTAGTTCTGCAGAGAAACCCGATAAAGGGTTTCATCCTCTATATGAAATACAAACTCTGCCTTCTTGTAAAGACCAAATTCATAGGTAACATAGACATCCTCTTTTTCTTCATACTCGTCCGTAGGTGGACCGTACTGCTCTGTCACCTGGTTCAAAGTTGCCCTTCCCAGACAGAGTTTCCCCGGAAGCTGGTACACGGTGCCCCCTTCCCGGTATTCCAAAGTCACACCGCCTATCATACTGTCTTCCAGAGTCCGACTTTCCCCCTCTTGATTGACAAATGCTGCTGTCAGAGTGTCTTCTCCTCTTTTCAGACTTTCCCCTTCTATAAAAGATTCCGCTTCCAGATGTTCTTCTCCCCTGTCAGAGGGGATTTCCCATCCCCGTTCCTTCCAGACTTCCATGCTTTCCGGAAGGGTGTAAACTTCCTCGTTCATGGCAAATTGAAAATCTGAAAGTTTATCTGACAAATTCACTTCGTATTCCCGAAATGCTTCCTCGTTCTGTACCACAGTCTCATCCTTTCCCTGACATCCTCCCAGCGCCAACAGCAAAGCTGCTGTCAGAAGTATCCATTTCTTTTTCAAAAAAATCTCTCCTTCCATGACGGATTTCCTGCTATCACTAAGTTTTCCCTATATAAGAAATCTTAACACAAAGGTATGGCCTTTTCCATGAAAAATACACATACCCTGCCGTTTTTTTCATACACTGTAAAGAGTATTTTATGCAAAGAGGCCCTCCTTTGAAAAAGTTTTCTTTCAGATTCTCCCGCAAAATCACTGCTGCTGTTTTTCTTCTGCTTCTTGGCATTTTTTCGCTTTTCTGTCTGAAAACCCGTCCTTTTTCCTCCTGGGATACACGCTTTGAAGCCTTTACCCGGCAGCTTTTTTGCCAGGAACTTTCATCCAATACGCTGAATCTCCATTATACTCTGGCTTATCCTGAAAAATACAATATAGAGAATTACAGCATTAGCCTTGGCAGTATGAAACCCCAGAATCTGCAGGAAAATTTCGACTCCATAAAGGCTTTGAAAAAGCAGCTTGAGCGTTTTCCTGCCTCCAAACTTTCCACAGAAAATCAAATGGTTTATGATATCCTGCGGCTGCAGTTTGCCACAGAACTCTCCTCTGAAAACTGCTATCTGCTTCAGGAACCCCTTAGTCCCAATCTTGGAATACAGGCTCAGCTTCCTGCCCTTCTGGCAGAGTATACTTTCCGAACCCCGGCAGATGTCAAAGACTATCTCTCCCTGCTCACTTCTCTCCCGGATTATTTTAAGGAAATCCAGCAGTTTGAGCAGGAAAAATCCCGCCAGGGACTCTTCATGAGCGACGACAGCGCAGAACGAACCGTACAGCAGTGTAAAGAATTTTGTGAAGACCTAAACTCCCACTATCTCTCCGAGACTTTTAAAGACCGGGCTCAGAAGCTGACGGAACTCAAGGTCATAAGCAAAAAACAGAGGGATTCTTACATAAAAACACACGAAAAAATCTTAAAAAACTGTGTCTTTCCCGCCTATAAATCCCTTGCACAAAGTCTGGAAAAATTGAAGGGAAGCGGGAAAAACCAAGGGGGACTCTGTCACCTTCCAGAGGGCAAAAAATACTATGCTTATCTGATAAAAAGCAGTACCGGAGACTATCGTTCTGTCCGGGAAATTCAGAAACATCTGTATCAGCAGCTCTTCCTGGATTTTGAAGAAATTCAGAATCTGGTGCAGAAAGACCCTGACATTTTTACAAAAGCAGCACAACTTCCCCAGACTGCTTCCTCCTCTCCGGAACAAATGCTGGATTATTTAAGCCGGGTTATGACAGACGATTTTCCCAAACTGACGGTCAAAGACTATGAAGTAAAATACGTTCCGGATTCCATGGAAGAATTCTCCAGTCCTGCCTTTTATCTCACGCCGCCTGTGGATACTCTGACACCCAATACCATTTACATTAACCAAAGCACTACCGTCTCAGATGTCCAGCGTTTCACCACCCTGGCCCACGAAGGTTTTCCCGGCCATCTGTACCAGACCGTCTATTTCGGAAAGCAGGATTGTCCCCCCATCCGGCATCTTCTCGGCTGCAGCGGTTATGTGGAAGGTTGGGCCACTTATGTGGAAAATATGGCTTATGAATACAGCTGCTGCTTCCTGCAGACAGACCCGGAGGTTATGGAATTTCTCCGCCTGAACCGCTCCGTCACCCTCTGCCTGTACTCCATTCTGGATATCGGTATCCACGATACCGGCTGGAATCTGCAAACCGTTCAGGAACTTTTGAAAAGTTTCGGCATTACAGACGAAAATGCCTGCCGGGAAATCTTTCAATACATCGTAGAAAATCCTGCCAACTACCTGAAATATTATCTGGGATTTTTAAATTTTACAGCGCTCAAAAGCAATGTCCAGGAAATCCAGGGAACGGATTTCAACCTAAAACTCTTTCATCAAAACCTTTTGGAAATCGGGCCCGCGCCCTTCCCCATTGTGAAAAAATATTTGCTTATGCGGTACTGAAGCAAAAAGAGCCGACACCCCCTGCTATTTAAAGGTGTATCGGCTCTTTTTATTGTTCTTTTTTCTGATAAGAATTGAAGAATTCTCTCAGGTTCAACAGGGATTTCACCAGAACTTCCTGCTGGCTTTCATCCAAATCCTTCAGTACTGCCTGTATCATTCCCTCATGAAATTTCTTATGATGTGCATTGGCTTTGCGTCCCTTATCCGTAAGCGAAATCAGCACCACTCGTCTGTCTTCTTCGCTTCTTTCCCGGTGTACATAACCCTTTTTCACCAAACCGTTCACAGCAATGGTCAGGGTTCCCACGGTCACAGACAAGGTTCTGGCAACCGAAGACATATTTCTGGGGCTTTCCTCTCCAATGGCTTCTATAATATGCATATCATTAACAGAAATATCTTTAAATTCAGGAGTAATCAGTGCCTTCCCTTCAATATCCATGATTTCCTGAAAGAGATTCACCAGAATATCATGAAAAACCTCATAATGCTTCACTTTATCACTGCCTTTTCTGCTTTTACTGTATTTTTTGTTCCTATTGCTTTCATTATAGCTGATTCAGGCAGCAAACACAATGAGATTTTTATAATCCGATTATTTTACAATCATTTCTCCGTAGCATTCTTTTCCAGGAGCTAACGCATTTGCTTCATCTGTATCAATGTGCGCTGCTGTTGCGTAGGATGCGCTTACACGAACCACTACATCACCGAAAGTCAGGCTTCTTCCATTTGGAGATTCGATAGCCAGTTCTACGATCTGTTTGTCAGCCACGCCTGCTTTTTCAGCGTCTTCCGGTGTCATGTGTACATGACGTTTTGCAGCGATAACGCCCTCTGTCAGTTCTACTTCACCTGCCGGTCCTACTAACTTACAGACACCGGATTCTTTGATGTCACCTGATTCACGAATCGGAGCAACTACGCCAAGACTTCTTGCGTCTGTTAAAGAAACTTCTACCTGTGTGTCTTTTCTAACCGGTCCTAAAACAGACATTTTCAGGCTGCCTTTTGTTCCGATTACTTCAACTTTTTCTTCACAAGCAAACTGACCCGGCTGGCTCAACATTTTTTTCACTGTTAATTCATGTCCTTTTCCGAACAGAGCTTCCAGATGTTCCTGTGATAAATGCACATGTCTTGCAGATGTTTCTACTAATACTTTCATGTTTAAATCCTCCAATTTTTGAAATATTCACTATCTTTTATTATAGCTTTTTCGTGGGGCTTGTCAACTTCTGGCAGAGGATTCTTTATCTAATTTTTGCATTTTTAGTGGTACAACCAACGACTGTGTAACCTCCTTTATGGATGGAATAGACGTTTGAGCCCCTTTTCTCGTTACTACAATAGAAGAAACATAATTTGCAAAATTTACTGCTTCCTCCAGACTTTTACCTAATGCCAATTTCAATGCTACAGCTGCAGTAAAAGTGTCTCCAGCTGCAGTTGTATCTACTGCTTCCACTTTTCTGGCCGGAATTACTTTTATTTGCTCTGATTCAGAATTGATATATACCCCCTTCCCCCCCAATGTTACTACTACATTCTTCACACCTCTGCATTTCAAATATTTTGCTGCTTTTTCCAATTCATCGATACCATGTCCCGTCAACATCCTTACTTCAGTTTCATTCGGTTTGATAACATCTATATAAGAATACAATTCTTCTGGAAACAGCATTGGAACAGGCGCAGGGTCCAATATAACTTTTTTTCCTAATTCCTTCGCTCTTTTTGCTGCGTAAAGAACTGTTGTGATAGGAATTTCCATTTGCAGAACCAAAATATCACATTCTTCTATCAATCTAATATTTTCTTCTATGTCTTTCTCAGAGAGAGCTGCATTTGCCCCTGCTACCACCACAATGCTGTTGTCACCATTTTTATTCACTGTGATAAAAGCAGAACCCGTGCTCATTTTTTCCTTTTTGATAATATAAGACGTATCTACACGGGCTGAATTTAAACTGTCTATTACAATTTTTCCATAACTGTCTCTGCCTACTGCTCCCAATATTTTTACCTGAGCTCCCAATTTTCCCGCCGCATATGCTTGATTTGCACCTTTCCCACCAGGAATTAATTCCATACGCTCTGTTATTATGGTTTCACCTACATGAGGTGTATGGTCTACTTCTGCCACCATATCCATATTTAAGCTTCCAATTACTAAAATTTTTTTCATACTTTCACCTTTATTACCCTTTTACACTCCCGGCTGTAATACCCTCTACAAAATATTTCTGGAACGGTAAAAATAATGCTATTGGTATGATGGCCGAAATCATTGATCCAGCATATATATACGTCCATTTAATAGACCGCTCTCCACTGAACTGGCTAATGGCAATCTGTATAGTTCTTATTTCTTTGGAGCGCGCTACCAGTAACGGCCATAAATATGAATTCCACTGATTCATAAATATCATCAATCCTGCTGTAATGAATACAGGAACCGAAATAGGCATTATAATTTTTGTAAAAATGACAGGCCACTTTGCTCCGTCTACCCGCGCTGCTTCTATAAGACTTGGGGGAATATCTTTAAAAAACTGAATAAACAAAAATGTAACTAACCCATCCGCTATAGCCGGAATAATCATGCCTGCATAAGTGTCTACCATTCCAAATGTATCTGCAACGCTATAAAGAGGGATAGCTATAGCTTCAAAAGGAACCATAAAAGATACCAATACTAAGGGATAAAAAATTTTCTTTCCCTTAAATTCAAAGCATGTAAAGGCAAATCCTGCCATAGAATTTATAACACATCCCAACAAAATAGTTAATATTGTCACAATTAACGTGTTCACTATAGGACGCCAGAAGTCATATTCTGTAAAAATTGCAATATAATTAACTGCCGTCAATTCGGTAGGCAACAGAGACTTAATCGTAAAAGGAAACATATTTTTAAACAAGTCTTCTTGAGTTCTTAAAGATGCTGATAAACAAAAAATAACAGGAAACAAAGATACTACTGTCATAACAACCAATGCTATATATATGGCTAATTTTTTCGTAATTCTTTTTTGTTTCAAAGTCATATTTTATGCCTCCCTTTCTTTCATACACCGATTCTGAATAATGCAAACAAAAATAATAATAACTAAAAGTATAGTCACAATGCATGCCTGTCTCGGTCTGTTTGAATACTTAAACGCCGATTTATAAGCCTCATACATTAAGACATTGGTACTGCCTTGAGGCCCTCCTTCTGTCGCAATCTGTATAGGTGCAAATAGCAAAAAATTTGCTGTTGTGTTTGCAATAATAACAAAAATCATTGTGTTTTTTAAAAGTGGCAATGTAATTCTAAACAATGTACTGAAAAATCCTGAACCATCAATTTTAGCTGACTCATAAACAGATGTATCTATTCCTTTTAATCCAGCGAGGAAAAACATCATCCAATAGGCACACCCTCTCCATGAAGCAATCAAAATAATAGACAATAATGCCCATTTTTTATCTATCAAAAATCCCACTTTTCCGATTCCAAATATTCCAAGAATACTATTCATAACACCATTATTCACATTTAACATTGTCTGCCAAATAACTGTTGCAACTGTTAGAGAAATACAAAATGGAAGATAAAATATAGTACGAAATAATTCAATTCCCTTTACCTTAACATTAACAATCATAGCCATAGCAAAAGCTACAATAATTTGAAACGGTATAATGATAACATTAAATTTGACTGTTACTGCTAAAGATTCCCAAAATATTTTATCTGCAAAAAGCAGCTCATAATTATTAATTGTCAATTCACCGTCTTTTGATAAAAATCCCTGAATCACACTATCAAAAATGGGATATATTTTAAAAATACAAATCAGCAAAATCGTCGGTAAAATCAAAAGATATGGAAGCCATTTATTCTTTATGTAAATATTACCCATGTTCTTCTCCTTTCCCTTCAAAATAAAAGGCAAAAATAGCGGCAGCATCTCATTCTGACTGCCGCTATTTTCAGTTATTTACTTTTCATAAGAGGCTATTGCAGAATTATATTGCTCTATAGCAGATGATAACGTTTCTTTCACATCTGCCCCATTCCTAATATCTTCCCATGCTTGGTCAAGGGCTGTAGAGTACTCTCCAAATACAGGCGTTACTGCTCGCGGAACCGCTGTATTAGCTGCCTCATATGCTGCAATTTTCATATCATCTCTTGCTTCCGGGTCTTCCTCAATTTCTTTCTGTTTTTCCAAACGACTTGGAACATCTCCATTCACCTCTAACCACAAATCATTTCCTTTTTCTAAAGTAAACCATTTTACGAAATCTGCAGCAGCTTCCTTATTTGGGGACTGTGAATTCACTCCGAAATACCAGCTTCCTGTAGAAGTTGCAATCTCTTTCTCATATCCCTCAAAGCATGGTGCATATGCACATCCAATTTCGTCATCACACTTCATTCCTGATGGCGTCCAAGTTCCTCCAACCATAAATACCATATTTCCTGCATAAAACTGCTCTCCCAACTGGTCAGCATCATATCCCTGAGATGCAATTCCCTCTTTTACCAGGTCTTGATACCATGTCATGGCTTTTATCCATGGCTCATCGTCTACCACTCCCTCAATAGTAAATCCATCTTCTCCAATATTTTTTCCTCCCATAGAGTTTGCTAACATATTCATCTGATATACACGGCTTACCTGCTGAAAATCAAAACCAATAATTCCTTTGGAACCATCCGGGTCTAATTTCTTTTGTGCCTGCTGGGCTAAATCAGCCACCTCTTCGTAAGTAAGGCGATTATCTGCGCTACTTTCCGGTACTGTAATTCCAGCCTGATTCAAAAGTGTTTTGTTATAATATAAAACCTGTGTAGAAGTATTTTCCGGTGCTGCATACATTACATTGTCCCACACTCCTGCCTGATAAGACGCCTCATCCCACTGGGCCTTTTCTTCATCAGTAAAGTACTTATCAAGAGGTTCTAAATAACCGCTTGTTCCATACTTAGCAACATAAGTTACATCCACACTCATGACATCAAAATCAGCACTTTTCGACGCTGATTTTGTCTCAATCACTTCAAATAAATCACTAAAAGAATAAAATTCTGCTTCAACATGTACACCTGTATCTTTTTCATATTCTTCAAGAATAGATTTTGTAAGCCCTTCCCATGAATCTTCTCCCGGACCTTGAGAAATCCACTTTATTGTTACGGAATCTTTATCTCCTTTTTTCTCCCCATCCGTTGACTTTTCTCCACATCCTGTCATACTTAACGAAGCAGCCATCAACATAGTTAAGCAAATCGCCATCACTTTTTTTAATTTCATCTCTTCTCCTCCCTCATCTTGTAAGTTTTTGGAATAAATCCATAAATAATTCATCTCTATTAATATGGTAAACATATTTTATAAAATGCCGATTTACATCAAATGCATATTTATTATCATATTCTGGTATTGGACTATGTTTTAAGCAATCATACATAAACTCTCCATCCAAAAGCCAAGCTACTGCTGTTACATCCCAAATTGGTCGTGTCCATGTCGGTTTTCCCGAACATTCTATAGCCTCTTTTGTTGTCACATCTATAAGGTAATCACAAAGTTTATTTTTCCCTCTTAAGTGATATTCTAGTTCGGGCCCACTGGTTGTAAAGGCTGATACAACCCCCATACATGGAAGTTGAACTAATGGTACTCCACAGCCAAATACAACCCTTGCACCAGCTACATCCTGATAAAGATTAAACTCTTTATTATGTGGCCAAAAGTCTGCATTTCCACCTAACCAAATTAATACTATTCTCTCCTTTATTTCGGGTTTCAAAAGCAAAGCCGAAGCTATATTCGTAATTGCTCCAATAGCAATTACATAAAGAGGATTTTCCTCCGTATATTCCATAGCTCTTTGCACTAAATTTTCTGCTGCTTCAGATATTACAGGTATATCTTCGGAAAACAAATATTCTTTTGAGCCTTTATAAACATGCGCTTTCAAATCCTCTCGTCCCATTAATGTAAGGATATGAAAGATTTCACTATAACTTTTTTCCATGCCATCTTTTGGTCCAGAAGACTTTGAATTGAAAAAAGGAGCTGCATAAATAGCCTTCAGATTTAATTTATCCTCTGATTTGATTAGATAGGCTAAAGCAAACTGGTCATCAATTTCATTATATGTATCTGTATCAAGAACTACATCAACTTTCCCTTTGGGCTTTTTTAATCTTCTAACCAGTTTTTCATTGTCTACTTTGTATTCTGCTACTTCTGAACTTGTAAATGTTTCCCATTCTTTCTGTTTTTCTCCCATATACATTTTTCCTTTCCCCACACTCCGTTTTCAAGAAAGTGTTTTCTTAAATTATTTTCTTATGCACATATTTTACATTTTCACCTGATAATTGTCAATATATTATTCACTTTTCGTCACTTGTCTTAATTATACAGCCTTATTTTTATGCACTTTTCCCAATCACAACTATTTTAAGATTCAAAAAAGAGAAGAGACTCTTTTTCACTTACTAGTCTCTTCTCTTTTTTTCTTCTTTATAATTTTCTTCCAGAAACCTGTCTTTCAGATAATGATATTCCTTCACAATACTTCTGGTAATCTCATCCTCACCAAAATCATTCACCGGATGGTAAATCCGAAGCAGCGCCCCATATCTTCTTTTCAATTCTTCCAGATTCTTAATTCCCTTAAAATAGTGTATGTGCACTTCCGAATCATTGCTTTCTCCGCCCCTATAGCTCTCATCAAAAGCGGACCATTTGTAATCAGGACGCTTGTAAAAAGCCTTCAGGCTGTCCGAATTTCCCATGTAAAACTTCCATATCCAGCTGCACACCGCCTCCAAAACCACCATAACCATGCCTACGCCTGCCACCGGTACATAAGCCAGACCTCCGGCAAGGGCCATTGTCAGAAAAACAGGCGCGATTCCCGGTCCTTTTCCCTGTATCTGCAAAATAATTTCTATCAGCACTCCAAGGGAAACCACCACGGATGACAAAATGCAGACAAACGAAACAACCGGTCCGCACAGCTTTAAGAAAAACTGTACGCACCGTATCAGAATAAATATAACTGTCAGCGGTACTGCCAACAGGATTTTCAGCAATATCTTGAACGCAATCCTCTTCTTTTCTTCCTTCATAGTTTTACCCGCATTTCCATAAACTGTCTTTTTTCTTACCCACAGTTTATCATATCCGGCAGGATTTTCACAGAATAAATTATGAACAAATCGGCAGAAATTTTATCCTCTGTTTCAGGTATTGTGGTCACTGACATGAAACGTTTTCAAATTTCCTATTTTTTGCCGTCTCTCCTCCAGAATCCCTTCTACTTCCTCTACAGAAATCCCGGCTTGTACCATCATGACAATAAGATGATACAGCAAATCACAGATTTCATTGGCCGTATCCTCATTGTTTCCGTTCTTGGCTGCAATAATCACTTCACTGCATTCCTCTCCGCATTTTTTCAGGATTTTATCCAGCCCCTGCTCAAAAAGATAACAGGTATAGGAGCCTTCCTGCTTTGTCTCTTTTCTCTGCTTTGCAACTTCATATAAACCTTTCACGACATCCATCATAGCATTTCTTCCTTTCCGATTTCTCTGAAAAAACAACTGTGGGCACCTGTATGGCAGGCCCCTCCCGTCTGAACCACGGTGATTAAAACCGTATCCTTATCGCAGTCTCCCTTAATATCCACTACCTTCTGTACATGGCCGGAGGTCGCTCCCTTGTTCCACAATTCCTGCCGGGAACGGCTGTAAAACCAGGTGTATCCCGTCTCAAGGGTTTTCTGAAAGCTTTCCCGGTTCATGTAAGCCAGCATCAGCACTTCTCCTGTTTCCGCCTCCTGTACAATAGCAGGAAGCAGGTCTGCTTTTGTAAAATATTCCTCTATCTCTTTCATCCTTTATTCTGTCTCCTTACCGGTATTTTATGTTCTTCCAAATGAGCTTTCACCTCATCTACCGTCAATTCTTTATAATGAAACAAAGAAGCTGCCAACGCTGCATCCGCCCCTGTCTCTTCAAATACCTGAGAGAAATGCTCTGTCTTTCCGCAGCCTCCGCTGGCAATGACAGGAATGGAAACTGCCCCACAAACAGCCCTTAAAAGTTCCAAATCAAACCCCTCTTTTGCGCCGTCCGCATCCATAGAAGTCAGTAAAATTTCTCCGGCTCCCAGCCTTTCACACTCTTTTGCCCACCAGACAGCGTCCAGTCCTGTATCCTTTCTTCCGCCGTGAACCACCACATGAAATGCGCCTGTTTCATCTCTTTTTGCATCAATAGCCGCAACCACACACTGACTTCCGAATACCTCTGCCGCCTGGCGGATAAGGTGAGGATGATCCACCGCAGCCGAATTTACCGCTACCTTATCTGCACCTGCCCGGAGGATTTCCCGGAAATCCTCCACACTGCGGATTCCTCCTCCCACAGTCAAAGGAACAAAGACATTTTCCGCCGTTTTTCTTACCACATCAACCATGGTTTTCCTTCCCTCATGGGTGGCTGTAATGTCCAGAAAACAGAGTTCATCCGCCCCTTGTCTGTCATATGCAACAGCACATTCTACCGGGTCGCCAACCTCCCGGATACCTACAAAATGAATCCCCTTGACTACCTTGCCATCCCTGACATCCAGACAGGGAATAATTCTTTTTGCCAGCATTACTGCTCACCTGCCTTTTCTATCGCTTCCCGCAAATCCAGGCTGCCTGTATATACGGCTTTTCCACAGATACAGCCATAAAGCCCCAGCTTTTTGCACGCTTCAATATCTTCTATGGAGCGGACACCTCCGCTGGCAATAATATTACAGGACACCGTTTCGTTTAATTTTGCAAGCTGCTCCAGATTCACGCCCTGCAAGGTTCCGTCTTTGGATATGTCTGTATAAATAATGGTTTTTACACCTGCCTGTTCCATCTTTTTTGCCAGTTCCAGATAGGAAAGACTGCTCCTTTCCAACCAGCCTTCTGCTGCGGGTGCACCGTCCCTGGCGTCAATTCCCACTGCAATCTGACTGCCGAAAATCCGGACTGCTTCCTCTACAAGCACAGGATTTTTGATTGCTGCAGACCCCAGAATCACCCTGGAAATTCCCCTGGTCAAATACCACTCTATGGTTTCCATACTGCGGATTCCGCCTCCTACTTCTGTGTGCAGTCCGGATTCTTTTGCCACCTTCAGAAAGATTTCCTCATTGACCGGGCAGGCTGCTTTTGCACCGTCCAGATCTACCATATGTATCCATTTTGCCCCTTGCAGCGCAAAGTTTTCTGCTGTTTTTAAGGGGTCTTCCGCTACCTTATGCGCGGTGCTGTAATCCCCCTGTACCAGGCGTACACAGGTTTTATCTTTTACATCTATTGCAGGTAATATAATCATTTTTCCACCAGCCTCGCAAAATTTTTTAACATATTCAATCCCACACTTCCGCTTTTTTCCGGATGAAACTGTGCACCGTAAACCATATCTTTCTGCACCAGTGCGGGAATCTCTTCCCCATAAAAAGTGGTACAGGAAAGGTATTCAGGCTCTGTATCCGCTCTGTAGGAATGAACAAAATACACATAGCTGTTTTCCTCCATTCCTTCCGTCATACTGCAGGGTTTTAATACCTCCAGATGATTCCAACCCATATGGGGAATTTTTTCCCCTTTTCCATCTATTTTGATGACTTTGCCCGGTATCAGGCCCAATCCTTTTGTCTTCTTAAATTCCCAGCTTTCTTCAAACAAAAGCTGCATTCCCAGACAGATTCCCAGAAGGGGTTTCCTTGCCGCCTCTTCCTGAATTACGGACACCAGCTGCTTCCTTTCCAGCCTTTCCATGGCATCCGGAAAAGCTCCCACCCCGGGAAGAATCAGCCCGTCCGCCCGGCGTATTATCTCTGCTTTTTCTGTCACACAATTCTCTATCTGCAGGTAATCCAGGGCATTTTTCACACTGAAAAGATTCCCCGCACCGTAATCAATAATTGCTATCATCACAACACTCCTTTTGAAGAAAGAACACCGCCTCCGGTTTCTGTTACAGCGTCTTTCAATGCATGAGCAAATGCTTTGAAAAGGGCTTCTGCCTTATGGTGGTCATTCTCACCATAGAGGATTTTCATGTGCAGCGTAATCCCTGCCTGAAAGGCCAGCGCACGAAAGAATTCTTTTATCATACAGCAGTCCAGGGCGCCAATACTTTGGTTTTCATATTCTGCTTCATACACCAGAAAAGCCCTGCCGCTGATGTCCAAAGAACAGAATCCTAATGTCTCATCCATGGGAATATATGCCGTACCATAACGACGAATGCCGCCTTTTTCTTCTAATGCTTTTGCAAGAGCCATCCCCAGAACAATGCCCAAATCTTCCGTGCTGTGGTGACAGTCCACTTCCAAATCTCCCTTCATGGACAGTTGAATATCAAACTTTCCATGCACGCACAGAGCCTGCAGCATATGGTCCAGAAAGCCGATACCGCAAGTGCCTTCATAAATTCCCTGCCCGTCTGTGTTCCAAATCAGCGCAATCTGCGTTTCCTTTGTATTTCTCTCTATTTTTGCTGTTCTCACTGGTCTCTCCCCTTTCTTTTTGCAGCGGTTTTCCTATTGCAGCAAGTTCTCAAGGCTCTGTAAAATTTCCTGGTTTTCTCTTTGAGAACCGGCGCAGATACGCAGATATCCTTTCATAAAACGCACGGAAATCCCCGCCTTTTTCAGCCCTTCAAATACAGTTTCCCCAGCTTTTATATCGACGTAAACAAAGTTTGTACTGGTAGGATACAGTTTACGGATTTGCTGCTTTTTTTCCTTTAGCGCCTTTAACCCAGCATATAATTCTCCCACAGATTCTTTAATTTTCTCCGTACATTCCTGCAGATATTCCCTGTGTTTTAAGACAGCACAGCCCGCCGCCTGAGTGAGGGAATTCACATTATACGGAGATTTTGCCGCCTTTAAAATCCGGGTAATTTCTTCATTGGCTGCTGCAAATCCCAAGCGGATAGCCGCCATTCCAAAGGCCTTGGAACAGGTTTTCAATACAATTAAATTTCCGTAATTCTCGATTTCGTCCAATACAGAACCTTCTGAAAAATCCATATAAGCCTCATCTACAACCACCAGTGCATCTGTCTGTGCCACAATCTGAAGAATATCCTGCCGCTCCAGCTTCAGAGCCGTGGGATTGCAGGGGTTGGAAAAGATAATCAATTCTGCTCCGGTTTCTCTTGCTTTTTGAATCATATCCTCTGCACAAAGCACCATATCCTGCTTATCCAGAATTTCAACTTTGGCTCCTGCAGCCTGCGCATAAAATCCATACATGGAAAAATCCGGACTTACGGTAAGCATAGTCTGTCCAGGTTCCAGAAAGTTCTGCACAATCAGGGAAATCAATTCATCCGAACCATTTCCTGCAGTAAGAAGCCTGGAATCCACCTGAAAAAATTCACCAAAACACTGACAAAGTTCCTTTGCTTCCGGGTCCGGATAACGGTTAAATTCCACCTGACTGATAGCTTCCAGAACCTCTTTTCTAATCTCATCCGGCAGGTCTATAAAGCTTTCATTGGCATCCAGGCGCACTTTGTAAACTTCTGTAACCGGCTCATAAGCCTGGAGTTTTTTCAATTTTTCCGGTATCTGATATGCCATAAGTGCACCTCCCTATTCTCTGCTTTTTACATCTTGCTCTATCTTCTCAATGAGTTTTTCTATCTCATTTTTTCGCAGCTTCATGCTGGCGATATTGACAATCAGACGAGCGCTGATATCACAGATGTTCTCTTTGACTTCCAGTCCGTTTTCCCTTAATGTAGTGCCTGTTTCTACAATATCCACAATGGCATCCGCCAGTCCAAGCACCGGGGCAAGTTCTACAGAACCTTCTATTTTCACCAGATTAATGTCCATATTTTTGCTTTCAAAAAAGGCTTTCGCTACATTCATATACTTGCTGGCAATCGTTCTGGTTTTATATCCGCGATACACATCTGCCCCCTTTAAAGCTGCCAGGGCAAATCGGCATTTTCCGAATCCCAGGTCTGCAATTTCATAGAAAGTTCCACCTTTTTCCATAATGGTGTCTTTCCCTACCACACCCATATCACAGACTCCGGTTTCCACATAAGTAACCACGTCCGCCGCCTTGGCCAACACAATCTCAATACTGCCGTCCCCTATGGGCATAATCAGCTTCCTTCCCTTTTCTCTCACACTGGTACAGTCATATCCCAGCCGCTCCAGCATTTCTATGGTTTTATCTTCCAGACGCCCTTTGGTCAGTGCCATTCTAATTGGTTTCATCCTCTTTCCTTCCTTTCCCTGTCTGATATTCCGTGATTTCTTCACCAACCAAATGGACTGTTAAAATCCCTTTCTTACGGGCATATGCAAGAGTTTCCTCTAAGGTATCAAAGACACTGTTTTCTGCTGTTTTTCCCTGCTCTTCCAGTGTTTTTCTATAGCGCACACTATCCGGAACTGCACTGATATCCCTGGCAAAAATCAGAATTTCCGGTATTTTTTCCGGCTCCGGATGAACCATCTGACTTGCCAAATCCACATTGATTCCAAAGCCAATGGAACCGTGATTTTCTCCAAACTGACCCAGAAGCGTATCGTACCGCCCCCCGGAGAGTACCTGCTCTCCCACGCCGTCAAAGTAACCGCGAAAGATAATTCCCGTATAGTATTCCGCCAGATTTACAAGTCCCAAATCAATAATAACCTTATCTCCCAGGCCCAGTCTGCAGAGGTATTCATAAATGCCTTTCAGGTAATCCAGGCTTTCCTTTGCCCCATTTTCATCAAACAAGTCATAGGCTTTTTCAAAGACCTCTTCCCCACCGAACAGTCTCGGCAGTTTTCGCAGCGCTCTGGCCGCTTTATTCTCCTTGGCCTTGCCTAAAATATCTGTCAGGCTGGCATAATTTTTCTGTTCAATCAAAAGACGAATCTCTTCTTTCGTATCCTCATCTGCATCCAGACTTCCCATAATTGCCTTGAAATATCCGATGTGGCAAAGTTCCAGCCGGTACTTTCCACTGCCGATTTTGTCCAGACTTCTTGCGGCCAGTTCCACAACTTCCAAGTCACTGCGCAGAGAGGAGCCGCCTATTAATTCGATTCCTACCTGGTTGATTTCCACACTTTTACTCTTTCTCTCAGGAAAACCCCGGTAAATATTATGGTTATAATACAGTCTGAGAGGCAGTGGCATTCCTTTCAGTCTGGTTGCCGTCAGCCTTGCCACAGGAACTGTACAATCCGGACGCAGCACCATGAGTCTTCCTTTGGAATCTGTCAGCTTATACATGGTTTCCTTTGGCAGATATTTCGCTGCTTCTCCGAAAACATCGTAAAACTCCAGTGCCGGTGTCATCACCCTGCGGTATCCCTGGGAGACAAATAAATCCTTTAAAGTCTTCGTCACCTGAGAACGCTGGTCGCACTCGGCAAAGAGCAAATCCCTGGTTCCGTCCGGTGTTATTTTATCGTAGTATCTCATCTTTATCCCCCTTTGCTTTAGCGTGTTACCATATTAGCATTATGATGTATTTTTGTCAACAACTTTTCTATTACATCATTCCCGCCAATACCACACTGGCTGCAATTCCCGCAAAAGAAGCCAGCAGCGCCCCCCACACCGTATACCTGGTTTTGTTCACTTTTGCAGCAATAAAATATACAGAAATCGTGTAAAAAATCGTTTCTGTGCAGGACATCATAATAGACGCAATAAGTCCTACACGGGAATCTGTGCCGAATTCCCGGAAAATATCCAGTACCAGGCCTGTAGCGGCGCTGGAAGAAAACATCCGTACAATCGTTAAGGGAACCAGCTCCGCGGGAAAACCCACATGTGCAGTAAACTTTCCCAGCAGTTCTCCCAGCATATCCAGAAATCCCGAAGCCCGCAGAACCCCTACAGCTACCATGAGGCCAATAAGTGTGGGCAGAATTCCCACCACAGTTTTCAGTCCATCCTTTGCACCCTTTACAAACTCTTCGTATACATGGCACTTCATCAGAATACCAAAGCCTACTATGTAAAACAGGATAAGAGGAATACTAACCTCTGAAAGAAAAATCAGAAATTTCATGTGTGTCTCCTTACTGTCTTTTGTTCAGTTTACGCAGGAAAAGGCAAAAAAAGAAGAGACTGCGAATTACAGTCTCTTCTGTATGCTATTTTTCTGATTCTTCACCCCTTTTCACTTCTCAATCCCGTTTTCCTTTATAAAATTTCGGATTTCCTCTGCAAATGCCTCTCCGTATTTCTCATACTTACTGTTTCCCACCCCATTTATGGAAAGCATTTCTTCCTTCGTAACCGGAAGATAGGTGCTCATCTGACGCAGTGTTTTATCGGAAAAAATAATGTAAGGCGGCACCTTGGCCTCCTGGGCCATTTTGTACCGTTTCTGCCGCAGACGTTCAAAGAGAAGGGGATATTTCACCTCATCTGTGACTTTCTGTTTGCCGGATTTCGCACTGCTTTGCATCTTAGGCTGCTCTTTTGGCAGTTTCAAAAGCACTTGTTCCTCTGCCCCGTCAAGCATTGCTTTTCCTCTTTCCCCCAGCCTTAAAACAGGATAATCTCCCGCTGTCAGAACCAGATAATCCTTTACCAGCAGGTCATTTAAAATCTGTCGTATCCGCACAATGGTTCGGTCTTTCAAGACTCCGTAATATGTATTTTCGTTTAAATGAAACTGCCGTACTTTGGCGCTGTCCGAGCCATGAACAGCGTCTGTAACAGCCTGTATTCCATATCTCTGTCCACTGGTTTTTACCAGTTTCAAAATACTTTCCGCCTCTTTCGTCACATCTGTATCCTGAAATTCCGTGAGACAGTTTTTGCAGTTTCCGCAGTAATTTCCTCCGTATTCACCGAAATACCGCAGAATATATTCCCGCAGGCATTCGTTGGTAAAACAATAGAATGTCATTTTCCGCAGCCGTTCAAAGTTTCTTTCCCGAATCAGTTCCATGTCTTCCCTGTCAAATTCCTCGTTTTCCATCTGCTGGTTAATAAGAAATTCATTCGTCTTCACATCCTGTCCGGCATAGTACAGCACGCACTCTCCCGGCTCACCATCCCGCCCGGCGCGGCCTGCCTCCTGATAATAGCTTTCAATATCTTTTGGCATATTAAAATGCAGAACAAAGCGCACATTAGACTTGTCAATACCCATCCCAAACGCATTGGTTGCCACCATAACAGGCATCCGGTCATAGATAAAATCTTCCTGATTCTGCTTCTTTTCTTCATCAGACAGCCCGGCATGATACCGCACAGCAGGATATCCCTCCTGTATCAGACGACGGTGGATTTCTTCCACATTTTTCCGGGTATTGCAATAAATAATACCGCTTTTTTCCCGGTTTTTATCCAGATAATCTAACAGCGCCTGTATCTTATCCTTTGGCTTTTCCACTGCAAAACAGAGATTTTTCCGGTCATATCCTGTTACAGCCACAAAGGGGTTTTGAAGTCCCAGAATACACAAAATATCCTCTTTTACTGCCCTTGTAGCTGTTGCCGTGTAAGCGGCAATCACAGGGCGTTTCGGCAAAACCTGAATAAATTCTGCAATTTTCAGGTAACTTGGACGGAAATCCTGTCCCCACTGGGAAATACAATGGGCTTCGTCTACAGCCACCATAGAAATTTCCACCTGATTGACAAGCGCCAGAAAGGAATCTGTCATCAGTCTTTCCGGTGCTGCATAAATAATTTTATACCGCCCCCGGGCGGCAAATTCCATGGCCTTCCTATACTGTCCTTCTGTCAGCGAACTGTTGATGAAAGCCGCATGTACGCCTGCTGCATTTAAAGCAGCCACCTGGTCCTTCATAAGCGAAATCAGAGGCGACACCACAATGGTTATCCCCTGAAAAAGCAGGGCAGGCACCTGAAAGCAGATGGATTTTCCCGCCCCTGTAGGCATAATGCCAAGCACATCACGTCCTGCCAGGGTACTGTCTATAAGCCCCTCCTGGCCTTCTCGAAATGTATCGTATCCAAAAACATCCTTTAAAACCTTGTATTTATCCATAAACCCTTCCTTTGCCCTCTGTATCTCTACCAATTTTTCCTGCAGATTATAAAAATTCCTGCACTTCCTTCATCAGTTTTTCTTCTGTTTTTATGATATTTTCCGCCAGCGCAAGGCTTTGTCTGGAGGCATTCTTATACTGATTCACAAATCCCCCAAGGGTCTGAATCCCCATGTTGCAGCCATCCATAATCATCTTTGCAATCTGGCTGCTGTCATCTTTCATAAGCAGTTTCACATCCGTAGAAAGTCGGGAAAAGACAGAAGCCATAACGCCCGGCTCTTTCTCTTCGCTTCCTCCCTCCTTCAGCATTTTTCCAGCCTGTTCTTCGTATTCCTTATGTTTTTTATCATAGGTATTCATAAGTTCTTTCAGCTTTTCATCTTCCACATAATCCCGCATCTGATTGAAGCTGTTGATTGCCATTTTACATCCTGTACTGCATTCCCGCAGCAGGTTTCTGGTCTGTGATTCCATCTGAAATGCCCTCTTTTCTTTTTTATTAGTATTGGCATTTAAGATTTCTTTTTATTCTTCAGAAGACCTTTTTTCCTGAAATAACGAAGCTCCAGTCCAATGATAACAAGGGTCAGAAGCACCACGGTGAGATATCCGTACTTCCAGTTTAAAAGGGGAATGTTTCCGAAGTTCATACCGTACCAGCCTGCCAGCAGCGACAGAGGCAGGAAAATAGTTGTGACTACGGTAAGCATAGTCATAATTTCGTTCTGCTGAATGTCTATCTGTGCCTGATATAATTCGTGAAGCTGCAGCAGATTCTCTCTGATATTTTCTGTGTAATCATGAAGACGGGACACTCTGTTTGAAAACACGCACCAGGCATTTTCCTCTTCCTTCACCAGAATTTCTCCTGCCGCTCCCTGCAGTTCCTCCGCCATATCCAGAAGCTGTACATAGAATGTATGAAGCCTCATCATTGCTTTTCTAAGTCCCATCAAAACCATTGGAAAATCCCTTGGTGTCTCCTCCAGAAGAATATTTTCCAGTTCTGTTATCTTTTCTTCCACCTTCTGCAGATAAGGAACTTCCTCATCAATCAATCCGTTAAACACGGCCAAAAGAAGCTGTCCCTCCAAAGCATTTCCACCAAATTCCATATCCTTTATTTTCTCTAAAATCCGGCTAATCTGCCCTCCGTCATCCAGAAAAATCAGTTTATTTTTCATAAAATACCAGGCGGCAATCCAGGGCTTTTTCTCTAAATTTTTCTTATCGGGAATCTTCAGCACTCCGAACAGACACTGGGCGTACACTTCCGCTTTGCAGGAAACTGCCTGCTCCATGCTGTGAATCAGTTCTCTCTTATGAGGATAATTTCCCTTTAATGCAGAAAATTCCTGCAGATTCATCAGACTTACTGATATGGTATGGGGGTTCTTTCCCAGCAGATATTCTGTCATTTTACTCTTCCTCTCCCTTTGACTGTTTTCCTCCGAGAAAATCCAGATTTTTCTCTATCCATCCGCGGTTTTGCCTTCCTTTAAAAAAGCCGCCATTGTACCTCTCACTATCCTTTTTGCTGACAGAAACCATAAACTGAATCCGAAAAGAAAAGTCCTCTGCCTCCAACAGCGTAAAAGGATGTTCCTCCATGGCCAGTATCTGCATACTGCCTTTTCGGAAAAAAGGATACGCTCCCGTAAAACCTTTTTCCTGTAATTTCCGGGATACTGCCCGCCTTTTCTCCTCTGTTTCCTCATTGCTTTTTCTTCCGTAATCACGGATGGGATAGACCTTGGACGCAGCTTCTGTTTTCCTGTACAGCACCTCATAAAGAGGAATTCCCGCTCTGCTCTCCATATGCCTCTGTATCCGTTTTTCTGCCCAGGGAAAAGGAAATCTTCGGTAAACTTTCAGCAGGTGTGCCAATCTCCAATCCCCGGCTTCCAATGCCAGCTTTTTCATGCATTCCACCCCTTCCAGCGTGTCCGGATATTCCTCATCCAGGGATTCCTTCACCGGCGAAAAAGCACGAAAAGGCGCCAGTTCCATAAGAGGAAGCAGTTCTTTTTCCGCCTGTGTACACACAGTATCCCCCATATAAGAATATTTATCGTAAAGGGTTCCTACTATATATACCAGCCGCCGCCACTGTTCCTGTCCTTTTACCCAGAAATGTCCGATACGGTGATACTGATAACAGGTCATTTCTTCCCGAATAGACGAAAACCAAATGGTAAATACATTGTCGTCTCCCTGCCTGACTACCAAAAGATAAACTTCCCCGTCTTTTGCCATATGTGCTTGTGTTGTTCCCTTAAAATCCACGAGATACCTGCCTGTCATGCGGCATTGCTCCAGAATCAGCAAACACTCCAGTGCGTCGTTCATCATATAAGGAATATAATACTTTTCTTCCCCGGTCGGCCATGTTCTAATATGCAGTTCAAAGGCCTGTGCCCGGAACAATTCTGCCAGTTTCATGCAGGAATCCGGCATATCCGGAGAAAGTCCGGGGAGAAACTGCTGCAACTCTTCATAATATGTCTGCGCCATGATAAGCCCGTCCTGTCTTCAAATCTGTGATATTCTTATCTTATCACATGGGTGCGTATTTTAAAAGAAAGAGATTCACAACAAAAACAGGCATACAGGAATGCTTCTGCTCCTGTATGCCCGTTTTTTTTACAAATCTGTTCCGTACACTTCTATCTGCGCAAGAGCCGGAAATGGTGACGGTTCCGGGGAAGGAATCAGCTTGAACAGCTTCACCCAGGTCACTTTTTTCTTTTCAAAGGTGAATTCCTGTCCACAGCCTGTTTTCTTTAAAGAAAACTCTTTTTCTTCTCCGTCTGAGAAGGTTACAGTCACCTTTTTCCACCAGTTATCGTGTGGAAAATCTGCCCGGATATAGAGAATGATACGGTCGATTTCCACTTCCCGTCCGAAATCCACAGTCATTTCTGCGTCCGGATTCCGGTTGATTCCCCAGGAATCATAGGGCCATTCGCCGTGACATTCATTGGCTGTCACTCCGTCAATGGCATTCTTTGCCGCAAAAACAGACTCGCCTCTTGTCTCCACATTGGCAAAGGCATGGGGAAAACAGGTGGTATTTTCATGCGTATCGTTGACATTTAAAGCTAAATTACGATAGCTTTTCACCTCAAAATCTCTGGCTTTCCGCACACTGATTAAGTGCTTGTTTCCGGAAAATGCCTTTGGTGAAAGATTGATTCTCTTCTCGCCAAAAGGAATTTGATACTGCGCATTGCCGGTAAGATAAACCAGATTTCTGCCCAGGGCATCGTCAAACTGTACCCATGCATATTCTCCTTCTTTGGAGATTTCCAGAACAATTCTATCTCCTTCTTCGTAGGTTCTTGCCACCATGAGATTGACTTCTTCTTCCCCTCTGGCCCACGCCACCGTTCGTTCATTTTTATCAATTACTTTTAAACTAAACATGCTTTTCTCCTCTAGCAGCCCAGGATTTCTCTTACACAGGCAGCAATTTTTTCACACTTGCAGTTTGCGAAAAACAGTTCCTGGAAGTGCTCTCCTGCCAGTGCGCCTTTCACCAGTTCTCTGTCCATTTCCATTAAAATATCTGTGAATTCTCTGTAAGTAACCTTCTTTACTTCGTCCAGAATCTTCTTATTTCTCTGTTCCGGTACGGCTCTTTCTCTCGGATATCCCTGTCCGCTTTCTTCACAGAACAGCTTTTCAAAAATGTATTCCAGGTTCAAATCGCCGCCCCAGCCAAATCCTTTTGCAAAGGGCAGAGAAATAGCATTTCCGTCATTAATCTGTGCAAAAGTATATGCGTCCAAAGCGTCTTCTACATGTCCGCAGATAACGCCCGGGAAAGAATTACAAGCCAGCATAGCGCCTTCTCCTGTGCCGCATCCGGTAATTACATAGTCCGCTGCGCCGGAATTTAAGAGCACTGCTGCCAGGATTCCCACCTGTACATAAGTGAGCTGTGCCTCGTCTTCTGCTGTATACATGCCGTAATTATCCACAGTAAATCCCATGGGTTCTACAACTTTTCTAAGAGATTTTTCAATCATCGGGTTCTTTGCACCCTGGCTGTTTTCATTCATTAATGCAATTCTCATTCTTGTTTTCCTCCGCTTATCTTTCATTCCTTATCTCAAATTATTTCGGCTGTTTTCCAATGTAAGCTAAAATACCGCCGTCTACATACAAAATCTGTCCGTTTACAAAGTCAGAAGCCTCGGAAGCCAGAAATACGGCCGGTCCCATTAAGTCTTCCGGATTTCCCCAGCGTGCAGCCGGTGTCTTGCTGATGATGAACTGGTCAAATGGATGTCTGGAACCGTCCGGCTGGATTTCTCTTAAAGGCGCTGTCTGCGGTGTGGCAATGTAGCCAGGTCCGATACCGTTGCACTGGATATTGAACTCCCCGTATTCAGAAGCAATATTCTTTGTCAGCATTTTCAGTCCGCCTTTCGCTGCTGCATAAGCAGACACGGTTTCTCTGCCCAGTTCACTCATCATGGAACAAATGTTAATAATCTTTCCGTGCCCCTTTTTCAGCATGCCGGGAATGACTGCTTTGGACACGATAAACGGGGCATTTAAGTCTACGTCAATGACCTGACGGAATTCTTCTGCACTCATGTCTGTCATAGGAATACGTTTGATAATTCCTGCATTATTTACCAGAATATCAATGGTTCCCACCGTTTTTTCAATATCCTGAATCATATCTGCTACCTGTGCTTCGTCTGTTACGTCACAGAGATATCCTTTTGCGTCAATGCCTTTTTCTTCGTATGCTTTCATAGCAAGATCCATGTGTTCCTGGCCTCTGCAGTTAAACACAATTTTTGCACCTGCTTTTGCGTAAGCTTCTGCAATGGCAAACCCGATTCCATATGCTGCACCTGTCACCAGGGCTACTTTTCCTTCCAGTGAAAAACTCTTCATAACGTCCATGTCTGTTCTCCTTTTCTACTTAGTTTCCTGTTATTTTAATTCCTGATTTGCAATGTGGTCCATATCGTCAAAGTCCTGGTTTTCCCCTGCCATACCCCAGATAAAGGTATACGCCTGAGAACCGGAACCAGAGTGGATAGACCAGCTTGGTGAAATCACGGCCTCTTCATTTCTCATCACAATGTGGCGTGTTTCTGTAGGTTCTCCCATGTAATGCATAACAAACGCATCTTCTGGAATATCAAAATACAGATAAACTTCCATTCTTCTGTCATGGGTGTGGCATGGCATAGTGTTCCATACACTGCCCGGCTCCAGTTTTGTCATGCCCATTTCCAGCTGGCAGCTTTCTACCTGTCCCGGCAGAATGTATTTACAAATCGTTCTGTGATTGGATTGTTCCAATGTTCCCAGCTCTACCTTATTTTCATCTTTTACAATCACAACGCCCTCTTCCGGTGTTCCTTCCGGCTTAATCAACACCGTCGGATATGTATGGTGCGCCGGTGTGCTGTTAAAATAGAATTTTGCCGGTACTGCGCTTTCTTTGCTGGCAAAAGTGATTTCTTTTACACCCATGCCAATGTACATGCCTTCTTTGTGTCCAACTTCATATTCTTTGCCGTCTGCCACAATGACACCTGTGCCGCCGATGTTGATAATTCCCATCTCACGTCTCTGCAGGAAATACTCTGCTCTTAATTCTGCCCCCGCAGTAAGCACCAGTGTTTCTCCTGCCGGTACTGCTGCACCTGTGATAATGCGGTCAATATGGCTGTACACCATTTTTATTTCCCCCGGCACAAACAGGTTCTGAATCAGAAATTCCTCTCTTAAACGGTCTGTTGTATAATGTTTTACGTCTCTTGGTGATGACGCGGTTCTTACTTCCATGTTGGTTCCCCTTTCTGTTTCCTGTACGGTAATCTTTCATATGACTTTATTATAGCAGGCCGCTCTTTGGGGAAGGTTTCTTTTCCTGTTTAAAACTTTGCAAATCTTGAACTTTCTTCATTGCTTTTTAGAATATTCTTTTATATACTGGATATAACGACATGGGAATTTTATTTCAGATATTTTACGAATTTACAGAAAAGGAGGCACGGGATATGAAACTGCTCAATTCCTGCAAACAGTCCATCACCGACTGCCTGCAGAATAAAACTTTTTCCATCGCACATTTATACAGCGACGAGAAGCCTATGGACATGCATATTCACGACAGTTACGAAATTTACTATTCCATTTCCGGCGGCAAACAGTTTCTCATCGATAACTGCTTTTATAACATTTTCCCGGGTGATATTTTCTTCATTAATCAGTACGAAAGCCACCATCTGACTCAGATTGACAGCCAGATTCATGAACGGATTATCTTGTCCATTTACCCGGATTATGTGAAATCCCTCAGCACGTCAAACACGGATTTAGATGCGTGTTTTCAGAATCGTTCCCTGCGTTCCAACCATAAGGTCTCCCTTACCCTGGAGGAACAGAAAAATTTCCTGTACTACATACACAAGCTCACACACACAGCAGGATACGGAACCGACATTCTGGAGCAGGCGGCTTTTCTGGAATTGATGGTGTTCCTGAACAAACGGTTTCAGAAGAATCACATTGCAGATACGGAAACTCAGATTAATTCCAATGCACAGGTGGACAGTATTCTTTCCTATATTAATCAGCACATTGAAGAACCTTTGAGCCTGGAACAGCTTTCCGCACATTTTTTCATCAGTTCTTCTTATCTGTGCAGGCTTTTCAAGTCTGCCACCGGAACCACCATTAATAAATACATTACGGCGAAGAGGATTTCCCATGCCAAAGAATTGCTTGCCGAGGGGTATACGGTGACTGAGGCCAGCGCCAAGTGCGGATTTAATGACTACAGCAATTTTTTCAAGGCCTTTACAAGGGCCACCAGCGTGTCGCCGAAGAAATATGCACAGTTTCTGACGCAGTAAAAAACTGCAGAAGCTTACGACTGTAAGAATCTGAAAACAGTATCCCAATATTGCTGTACCGTCCAGTCATCTGCATGATAAATCTCATGTTTTGTTCCCGGTACCAAAATCAGATGTATCAGACTGTCTGTATTTTTATGTACTCTTTTTACAAAACGGTTTTGCTCCTTATTAGAAACATAAAAGTCTTTCTCTGCCTGAAATACCAGAACCGGCATGTGCATTTTGCGATACGCTTTCCTCATGAGCACATGGTACAATCCCGCCATTTCCTTCAGCCAGCCATAAGAAGCCCCTCCCAGCTGGTAATCCGGTTCTGCAGCTTTCTTTTTCTGATAGTAAGAAAACCGTTCTTCTGATAAGGCTCCGCTCTGTGCAAAAGATTCCTCCCCTTCGTAATCATGCTGCCCCGGCATATAGTTCTTTCCCTTCCCCAGACAGCACATTATGTACGCAATACATACTGCAGCTCTCCATGGAACGCCAGGCGTCAGAGGACGAATCATGGGGGATGACAGTATGACCTTCTGAAAGAGTTCCGGCTTTTTCCCTGCCGCTGCGGCCCCGATTCCACCGCCCATAGAATGACCATAAAGATAAAGAGGCAAATCCGGTTCTCTTTTTTTCGCCCAGAAAGCCGCATAGAGCAAATCGCAAACATAACGTTCCCAGAAATCCACATACACCGGCGAATTTTTCTTCAGCAATCCATAACTCCTTCCGTGTCCGCAATGTTCGGGTATATACACGCTGTAATTCTGCTGCAGGAAATAATAAATGTTTTCTTTATACTTTTCTGCTGTCTCTGTAAACCCATGAGAAATAATTACAATTCCCCTGGCATTGTCTGCCCGATAATACACGCAATGAATTTTTCTTCCGGTTTCCCGTTCCAGCCAGAAATCCTCACGCCGTTGTTTCAAAAAAGGTTCTGCCACATCCTGCATTTTCTTTTCATACTCTTTCTGACTGATGAAACCTCTCATTTTTCTTCCTCCCGTATGAGTTTATTAATCTTCCCCTCATCATAAAGCAGGAACAGAATTCCTCCTGCCACACAAAATGCCGCTGCGCAAAATGCTGTCATCCGATATCCAGTCCCAACAGACTGTCCAATGGTAGAAACAGCCGTAAACAGCAGCATGGACAGACTTTGTCCCAACTTAAAGGCAAAGGTTCTGGCTGCATAAAACATTCCCTCCCGATTCTGGCCTGACACCAGGGCATCGCTCTGAGCAATGTCTGCTACCACGGCCTGGGGAAGAATTCCAAATATTGCCATAGGCAATGCCGCCCCTGCAGTAAGAATCCCGCCCTGCACTACAGGAGAAATCCTGGAGAATGTCCCCAGAAAACCCGTATAAAAGTAAGCACAGGCAAATATTGCGAAAGCAAACACCAGCAGTCTCTTCTTACCAAACCGCAAAACCAGCTTATGAACCGGAACATAAAATACCACAGAAAGTGCCGTCATTCCCACAAAATAAATGGTAGTCATGGATTCCGGAAGCTTTAAAAGACTGGTTACAAAAAATGGCAATCCTGTCTGAAACATGGTAAGCCCAATCCAGTAAAAAATATCAGAGCCCACAAATTTTCTGAATTCTCCGTTTTTAAACGTAGATGCCAGAGAACGAAATGCGGTGTCATTGGTCGGCACTGTGTTGACATACTCCTTCTCTTTTATAGAAAATACAGGAACCAGCATACACCAGAATGCCAAAAATGCCATTCCGGTAAAAGTAAGCCGAATGGCCTGCACCCGCCCCAATGAAGGAATCAGCATCCCCCAAATAGCCGGCGCCAGATAAGCTACCGCTGTTCCTGCAATAAACGTAAAGGAAATTACCGTAGAAATATTCAACCGTTCTTCCTGCGTATGGCCCAATTCCGGTATCAGGGCATTATAAGGGGTACAGTAAGCTGTAATAGAAAGATAATAAATCATCACCATAAAAAACAGAAATACTCCGTTTATCCAGCTTGTCTTTTCTACCGGTGACCAGAAAACCAGAACTGTGGACACGGCCAAGGGCAGGGAAGCCCATTTCAAAAATGGAATTCTTCTTCCGTTTTTTGACTGGCAGCGGTCAGACCAGGAAGCAATTAAGGGGTCTGTCACAGCATCAAAAATCCTCCCAAATGCAGTAATTCCTCCAATCACCGTTATAATTCCAAAGATAACCATCCCCTGAGGGATAAAAATGTTCTGTCCCTGAGCCACTGCTGTCTTATCCGGCTGATAAAAATAAACCAGCCAGTTGGATATAATCCCCGACAACAGGGACCACCCGAACTGTCCCACAGCAAACAGCCATATTTTACTCGTCGTCAATCTTTTCATGCCTGTAACCCCCTTATCATAATTTCCGAAACAATCTTTATCTGAGTAATCAGTTCCACTCTCTCGTCAGAAGAAAGCATGCTCCCATTGGAAGCCAGCTTCTGCATCAGGCTGAGCATGGCATGAGTCACAGAAAAATAAACTTTCTCCACCGGCTGCGTCAGATACAGACTGCCATCCTTAATTCCCTTCTCTAAAGCGTCTGTCACATACGGTTTCAGATTCAGAATTTCCTGCTCATACTCCTTTAAACGTTCCTGGGAAATTTGATATTTTCTTACAAACACATCGAACTCTTGAAGAAATTTCAGGAAATCAAACTCCTGTTCAAATATCCACACAAAAATATCCATAATCTTTCTAATCTGGTCCCTGCCGTTGCTTTCCAGATACTTCTGTTTTGATAAGTGAACCAAGTACTTCTCAGAAACCTCCCTCCAATACAAAATCCCACCCTGAATGGCAACTTCTGCTTTTGTTTCAAAGTAGCGGTACACCGTAGCCGGCCCCACCTCTGCTTTCCCGGCTATATCCTCAATCGAAGTTTCCTCAATTCCTTTTTCGCAGAAAAGTGTAAGCGCTGCCGACAAAATTCTTTTGTATCTCTGCTGATACTGATGCTTTCTTACTCCTGAACTTCCCATTGCACATTCCTACTTTTGATAGTTATACTATCACTTTTGGGCAATATGTGCAATCTACTCTTAAAAATCAAATGTTCCTATACATTTTGACATTTTTTCATGAATACATGAAAAAAGGACTTTTACAGGAATGGTTTAAAAAATTTTACCGCTTCTTTAAACATAATACCTGTGTCAGTCCTTCTTATTTTCCTATTGCTATTTTATCCCTACTCCTCTATATGATTCCCCATATGCAGATATTTTTCTCTGGTAGCCAGTCCACCGCGGATATGGCGCTCGGACTTGTTCAAATCCAGGATCTTCCGCGCCTCCGCCGCCAGAGCCGGATTTATCTGAAGAAGTCGTTCTGTGCAGTCTTTATGTACCGTAGACTTCGATACCCCAAACTTCTTTGCTGTCTGCCTTACTGTTGCCTTTTCTTCAATAATATAATTTGCTATTTCAACCGCCCGTTCCTCAATATAATCTTTCAAGGAAAAATCCCCCGAAAACATTGTTTTTACAATGTATGCTGGGGATTTAGTATTTAGGACTTAGGAACTCTTTACTTTCCCTCTTTCCTATGCTACAGTAATTTTAATCACAGCAGACAGAGGAGACAGTTTTCTGTCAGAGAAGCGAGTCGCTTTTCTATTTTTTATTCCGAAAGGTATGGCTGCGCCAGCCCTCCTTCGGCTCCGAGGTACATCTGCACACTGCATGTGCTTTCTCGCCTGCGGCGCCGTACCTCTTCGCCGAATCCGGTATCACCATTTAGTGTCTGCTGTGTTTTTAAAAATACATTTTCATGAATAGCAATACAGGAAACACGGAGGTATCATATGGCTCCCTCTCTCTGGAAATATTATACAAAAGAACAGACACAGGATTTCCTTCTTTCTCTGCATCTGACAGAAAATCTCACCCACACACCGACCGCTGAAATGGCTCTTTTATACGCTCTTGCCAATCACGCAGACGAACACTACGAAAAAATCTCCATCCCTAAAAGAAACGGCACTAAAAGAATTCTTCATGCGCCGGACAGTGTATTAAAGTATGTCCAAACACAAATTTTGCGGCAGGTTCTAAGGGAATTTCCGGTATCCGGCTATGCCTGCGCCTATCAAAAAGGAATCTCTCTTCGCAGCAACGCTTTCCCTCACCAGGCACAAAAACTGGTGTTGAAACTGGATATACAGGATTTTTTTGACAGTATTTCTTATATCAGCGTCTATCAGCATGGATTTCCCTGTGAGAGAATACCGGATTCTGTACGCACACTTTTGGCTCATCTGTGCTGTTATAAAGACAGACTGCCTCAAGGCGCGCCAACTTCCCCCTATCTTTCTAATCTTGTCATGAAACCTTTTGACGAATACATGGGAAACTGGTGCCGGGTACGAGAAATTGCTTATACCAGATATTGTGACGATATGACCTTTTCCGGTGACTTTCATCCAAAAGAAGTACTAAAAAAAGCAGAGGGCTTTTTAAACCGTCTGGGCTTTGAGTTGAACCATAAGAAAACCCGTATCTGCTCCCAGAAAAACCGGCAGGAGATTACAGGCATTGTAGCGAACGAAAAACTTCAGGTTCCGAAGAATTACCGCCGTCGTCTGCGTCAGGAGTGTTATTATATCCGAAAATTCGGCTTAGAAAACCATTTATCTCATATTGAGTATACGGGTGATAAACAGAAATATCTCCAAAGACTCCTTGGCAAAATTCAATATGTTCTGCAGATAAATCCGGAAGACGGGGAATTTTGTGAATGGAAGAGGTGGATAACAAACTCTTTTTTTATTCATGA
>NZ_JBBKBX010000021.1:0-60755 GCF_037890365.1 Blautia sp. HCN-20427
TGCTTGAAATAGATACAGAGTAGATATTTTTAGCTATAAAATTAGTGATTGGATTTACTATAAAATCAGAAATCCCGCACTGGCACTGGATAAACGCACGATTGAAAAATAATTAAAAAGTGGGTAGGAAAATATAACGAAATGTGATATAATATAGAAAAATAGAAAAAATATCAGAATAAATAGAAAACAAACAGGAGGTATAAAACTATGGCTGCCAATAAAACGATTGGAAATATTCCATTGGGTGAAAAAATGAATCTGTCTATAGCAGAAGCATCTGTTTATACAGGAATTGGACAGGTCACATTGAGAAAATGGTTAAGAGAGCCGGATTGTCCATTTTTGATTTGGGTGGGTCCGAAGAAAATGCTGGTTCGCCGACAGGAATTAGAGGATTATATTCATTCTAAGACTATGTTCTTTGACAAAGAAGAAAAGAAAAAGTAAAATACAAAGAAAAAACAGCTACGAATGGGCGTTCGTAACTGTTGGTTGGTTTATGGCAGAATGCATTTACAGCAAAATGCCTGCTTATCTTTAAACTTTAAGTTAATTATAGCAAAAAAATGTCCATAAATCAACCGATTTTCAAAATTTAATATAATTATGAAAAGGAGTTGAAAGCTATGGGAAATGATAGAATCTCAATTATGCATAGAGTAACAATGGAAACATTGGAAGATATTAAATCAAATATGCAAAGTGTGACACCGGAAGAAGTAAGAAATCAGATTATGGAAAATGTCCGTGGTGCTGTGAAATTGGAAAATGTGAATCGTGAAAAAGGAGAAAAAATAAGGCTTGCAGAAACCTTATTACCACAACAAGTCGCATGGGTATTAAACACATTACATCCAATTTGCTTAATCGAAACAATTGATGGTCGTAATGACGATACAGGTAACATTCTGGGATTGTATCAGGAAGATGGACTGGATGAAGGTATTTATATTACTTCCGAGGATGTATTTATTAAAATAGCGAGAGAATATCATCCATTTATTTCAACAGGTGACTTGAATGAAATGTTTGCTTGTTTGAAGGATTGTGCTCCACGAAAGCAAAAATGCAAAGCAAAAAACTTGATTGCCGTAAACAATGGAATCTTTGATTTTGACACGAAGCAATTACGTCCATTTACACCGGACTTGGTGTTTCTGTCAAAATCCAGAGTAAGTTATAAAGTAAATGTACAGAATCCAGTGATTCATAACAATGATGATGGAACAGACTGGGATGTAGAAAGTTGGATGGCAGATTTATCGGATGACCCAGAAGTTGTGCATCTGTTATGGCAAATCTTAGGGGCAATTATCCGACCGAATGTGGCATGGGATAAGACGGCTTGGCTGTATTCTGAATCTGGAAATAACGGAAAAGGAACCCTTTGTGAATTGATGAGAGAGTTATGTGGAAAAAAATCCTATGCAGCAATTCCACTTGCGGATTTCGGTAAAGATTTTTATCTTACACAACTCTTAAATGCCAGTGCTATTATCGTCGATGAAAATGACGTTGGAACGTATATTGATAAAGCTGCAAATTTAAAAGCAGTTGTTACGGGAGATGCTATTATGATTAACCGTAAATTCAAAGACCCGATTACTTATCAGTTCCGAGGATTTATGGTACAGTGCTTAAATGAAATGCCGAGAGTAAGAGATAAATCGGATTCTTTTTACAGAAGACAGATTTTCATTCCATTTACAAAATGTTTTACTGGAGTAGAACGAAAGTATATCAAACAGGATTACTTACATAGACAAGATGTATTGGAGTATGTGTTACATAAAGTATTACACATGGATTATTATGAATTGGATGTTCCAGCAAGTTGTCAACAGGCATTAAATGAATACAAGGAATTTAATGACCCGGTACGACAATTTGTTTCAGATATTTTTCCAGAATTACAATGGGATTTGGTTCCGTTTACATTCTTATATGATTTATACAAAGCATGGTACGTAAAGAATGTCGGAAGAAGTGACGTTGTTGGGAAACAGGTATTCATTAAAAATCTGATAGCTGTATTAGATGAAAATTCTGAATTTATCTGTGAGGATAAGTCAAAAAAATACAAACCGAGTACAAGAATGGACAAAGCAGAACCGCTGATTGCGGAATATAATTTACAGGATTGGATGAATCCCATGATGTCTGGTAGTCACGACATCGAGAAACGATGTCATCCTGTGTTACAAGCCAATTATAGAGGAATTATTAGAAACGATAATTAAAAGATGGAGACGGCACGATGTGCCGTCTCTAGTTAGGTGTCCAGCTACGCTGGACTTATAGGCTTTGCTTCGCAAAGCCGGACATAATACAGAAAAAGCTTAGAGGTAATGCTGTAAGAGCATTACTTTTTTGTGGAAACGAAGGGCGGTACCATTTTTGAAAACAAAAATGGTACCCGCAATCCCTGATGTACACTAGGATTTCTTAAAAAGTACCATTTTTCCATATATATTCTCTATAATATTACGCGGGTGTACTATTATCAATACTTTGTGTAATGTATTGATTTAGGTAACAAATATATATATTATAGGAGAGAAATGCTGGAAAAACGGTACCGAAGCACTTTTCCTAGTGTTGGTGCGGTTTTTCCGGTACCGTTTTTGTTTTCAAAAATGGTACCGAGAAATTTTACAGGCACTCCTCATTTCGAGATTTACTTTGTATTACTGCTTATTACCTGATGCTCTGCCCTCTGGGCAGAGCATCGTCTATCTTCCCCTTCCTTACAACTTTCCCTTTTAGAACATTAAGATTAAGCGAAGCAGAACAACGCTATGTTCTGCTTGATTACCCTTATTCACAGGCAAATACAATGTCAATGGGTCCGAGGACGGCGTAGCCCTTGCCATTTACATTGTATGTGGTCTGTGATATTGGATTTTTCTTTCTTGATAGGTTGACAAATAGTTATTCAGTATCTATTATATATCTATAAATAGATACTAAGTATATACAAAATAGATACTAAGAAAGGAGAATCTTATGAAAACAGTTGTCTTTGTATCAGAGAAAGGTGGAGTGGGAAAGACCCGTCTTTCGGATGAGCTGTATTTTTATTATACTCGTCAAGGTGTTCCGGCTTCTCTGTATTCCTTTGATGGACAGTATAAGAACCGTAATACAGATAAAAAAGTAGAACATCCAGATGTTGCGATTGTAGACACGCCGGGACGTATCATGGATACGAAAACGACACAGACCATTGAAGGTGCTGATATGGTGGTAGTTCCAGTACGTCCAACAGGTGGAAATATCGAAGCCTTTACTAGAACAATTGCTCTTGTAAAAGACCATGCGAATTGTCCTGTGATGATTGTAGTAAATGGAGCGAATCGGTTCAGTGCAACCACATCGTTTATGGAGTGGTTGGAAAAGTTTCGTACAAAAGAGAAGCTGGATGCCATTATGGTGATTCCTCAATCAGAAGTGTTGGTTCAGGCAGAAAATTATAGATGCTCTGTCAATGAAATCAACCGTACATCTCCAGCAACACAGGCAGTCAATGCATTGTGCGATAAAATCAGTGTTCTTACAGGTCTTCCAGTGGAAAAACGACAGACAAAGAGTAAGAAACTGGTTGCAAAATAGATATTTAATATCTATAATGTAGCTATATATAGATATTGAGTATTTACAATGAATGGAGAGGTACACATGGCAAAAAAAGATATGGCAAGTATGTTAGACAGCTTTGAAAGTGATACAACAAAGGAACATGATGATGCTGTGGCAGTAGCCACAGGACAAGCCGATAGTTCAAGGGCAACTGCTTTGGTTTCTATGACGAAAGCAGAGAAGGAAAGACTGACAAGTAAGGCAAAAGCACACGGTTTGAGCCTGTCAGCTTTTTTCCGTCTGGCTGCGGATGAATATATGGCAAATCATAATTGGTAAGAAAGTAGGATGAAAATATGGGACATACGTCTGAATATGCGGTTGAGAATATGTTTATTGACCGATTAGAGAGTCTTGGTTATAAATTCGTAAAAATGAACTCTTATGATGATGTACTGGCAAATTTCCGTACACAGCTTGCAAAATTCAATGAAAAAAAGTTGGCGGAAAAAGGTCATGCTGCATCATTTTCGGATGCTGAGTTCAATCGCATTATGATTCATGTGGATAATCATTCCGTATATGAATCAGCCAAAATATTACGAGATAAATTTGTACTAGAGTTGGACAATGGAGAAAGCGTATATATTGAGTTTTTCTCAGCAGATACAGACCGAAATCTTTATCAAGTGACACATCAGGTTACGATGGATAAAGCTCATAAAGATGATGTGGTGTATAAAAACAGATATGATGTAACGGTCTTGATAAATGGTTTACCTGTGGTACAGATTGAACTGAAACGTCCCGGTGTGGAAATCAACGAAGCAATCAATCAGATTAACCGTTATCGAAAATTCTCATTTAAGGGATTATTCCGATATTTACAGCTTTTTGTTGTGTCAAACTCTGTACAGACAAAATATTTCTGTAATGAGAATGAAATGGTAGATGGACAATACAATCCGATTTTGAAATCATTGGTTTTCTTCTGGACAGATGAAAAGAATGTACGTATCAATGATTTGAATACATTCACAGGAGAATTTTTCCGTAAGACAGCTTTGACCGAAATGCTGGATAAATATATGGTGATTAAGAGTACAGAGCCGATTCTTATGGTGATGAGACCTTATCAGATTTATGCAGTTAAGGCAGCAAAGAAGCGTGTATTAGAAGTCAATCAGAATGGCTATGTATTCGCTTGTACGGGTTCTGGAAAAACACTGACTTCTTTTAAACTGGCACAGCTTCTTCGAGATGAAGCAAGGATTGATTTGGTGGTATTCCTGATTGACCGAAAAGACTTGGATGACCAGACAGTAGATGAATACAATTCTTTTGAGAAGGATTGTGTTGATAATACGGACAGCACTTCGACGCTTATCCAAAGGTTAAAATCATCGAGCGAAAAGATGATTGTCACAACCATTCAGAAGATGGCAAATGCAGTCAAAAATCCGAAATATGCACCTGTGATGGATGCGTATAGAGATAAAAAGGTGGTATTTATTATTGATGAGTGTCATCGTTCTCAATTTGGAAAAATGCATGGACAGATTCAGAAACATTTTACAAAAGCAAATTATATTGGATTTACAGGAACACCAATTTTTGAAAAGAATAAAGGGGCAGATGGTCGTACAACAGCCGATATTTTTCATGCAGGAGATAAATTGGATTCCTGTTTGCATGAATACATGATTAAAGATGCGATTGCAGATGGAAACGTGCTTCGTTTCTCAGTGGAATATCAGCGTACTATTTTTGCGAGAAATCTTGCTGCAAAAGGGATTGACCCAGAACAGTTGGATGACCCAGAGTATTGCAAACGGCATAAGATTGACATGAGTCAACTGTATCATGATGATAAACGTATGGAAACCATTGCAAAGCACATCTTTGAGCATCATGAACAGCACGTACATCCACAGGGAAAGGATGTTTATACAGCTTTGTTTGCAGTAGATTCCATTCAGACCTTGGGGAAATATTATGATGAATTTAAGAAATTGAATGAGCAGGTTCCAGCAGATAAGAAGTTAAAAGTGGCTGCAATTTTCTCTTATCAGGCAAATGAGGATATGGATGATGGTTCTGACGAACATTCACAAGAACTTTTGGAACGCTGCATGGATGAGTACAATGGATTGTATGGAACAGCGTTTAAACTCGATACCTTCGATGCTTATAGGAAGGATATTGCAAAGCGATTAAAACAGAAAGACCTTCCACAAGTGGATATTTTGCTTGTGGTGAATATGTTTTTAACTGGATTTGATGCAAAACCATTGAATACGTTGTATCTGGATAAAAACTTGATTTGGCATTCTTTGGTACAGGCGTATAGCCGTACAAATCGTGTAGATAAGATGACAAAGCAGTTTGGGCAGATTGTGACCTATCGGAATATCAAACAGTGGCAGGATGATGCGTTGACCTTATTTTCTGGTGACGGAGACCCGAATGAATATCTGCTGGAAAATTATGATTATTATTTGAATCAGTGGATGAATCAGGAACCTGTATTGAGGAAAACTACGCCAGATGTGGACACAGCGGGGCAGTTAAAATCCGAAGATGAAATTCGTGATTTTATCATTGCGTTTCGTTCGATGGCAAAGACTTTGGCAACGTTAAAGACATTTTCAAAGTTTAACTGGGATGACCTTGCGGTTGTAATGGATGAGAATGAATACGAAGGATTCAAGAGTTGGTATTTGTATTACAAAGACCAAACGCAAAAACAGAATCCAGCAGTTCCAGTGCCAGTGGATGTGGATTTTGACATTGAGCTTGTCCGTACAGACCGTATCAATGTCGTGTATATTTTGAATCTGCTGAAAAATGCAAAATCTCATGCGAAAACAGAGGAAGAAAAACAGCAGGATGTAGATTTGATTTTACGTGAGATTGAACGTTCTGACAATGAATCTTTGCGACTGAAAAAAGATGTGATGCGAGAGTTTATTTTATCTCGATTCTATGAGTTGCCGGATGATGTAGATGTAATGGAAGCATTTGAACAGTTTGAGAAAGAGCAGATGCAGGCGGATATGGAAGCCTTTGCATTTGAAAATCAGATTGATTATAGCATTGTTTCGGAACTGTTTTCGGGTTATGTATTCAGTGGTACTGTTTCAGAAGATGAGATTCGTAAACGACTGACTGCATATAAATTGGGACTGCTGAAGATGACAAAGCTGACAAAGGCAGTAAAAGCTTTTGTGGAGGATACTTATAAGAAATACAGAGCTGAAGGAGAATAAACATGGGAGACAAAAATACATATCAGGCTCAGGCAAATGAGCTTTCTCAAACACTCTGGGCGATTGCAAATGAGCTGCGAGGACAGATGGATTCCAGTGAATTTAAGAATTATATTTTAGGTGTGATTTTCTATCGCTATCTGTCAGAGCGTACAGAGTTATATATGGCTGAGATTTTGGAAAATGATGGCATCACATACGGAGATGCCTTTGCAGATGAGGATTACAGACCTGTAGTAGAGGAATGGTCTTTATCGAAATTAGGCTATGTGATTAAGCCTGAAAACTTGTTCCGCAATCTGGTTCGCAAGATTACAAAGTTTCAGGATGATGCAGATAAATTTAGTGTAGAGGATTTTGAAAAGGCAATCAATGACCTTGTAGGTTCTACAATGGGGCATGAATCCAACAAAGCATTTGATGGATTATTCAGTGATATGCGTTTACAGGATACCCGTCTCGGTGAAACGGTTTCTGAAAGAACAGATATGATTAGCCGAGTCATGGTTCGGGTATCCGATATTGATTTTGATTTGCAGGATTCTCAGTTTGATGTGCTTGGTACGGCATATATGATTTTGATTGGATTATTTGCCAGCGATGCCGGAAAAAAGGGTGGAGAGTTCTTCACCCCTGCCGGACCATCAAAACTTTGTGCTACCCTTGCATCCTTGGGCTTGGATGAAGCGAAAACGGTTGGTGACTGTACCTGTGGTTCTGCATCCATGTTGTTAGAGGTACAGAAGCATTTGACGACACATAAGGTTGGTCACTTTTACGGTCAGGAGAAGAATGCAACCACATACAACTTATCACGTATGAATATGATTATGCATGGTGTGGACTGGCAGAATTTTGACATTTACAAAGGGGATACACTGGTAGATGACAAATATGGGGATGTAAAAATGACCGTACAGGTTTGCAATCCACCGTATTCTTTGAAATGGTCTTCGGATAAGAAATTTGAGGATGACCCTCGTTATTCTGGCGTTGGGAAACTGGCTCCGAAGTCAGCAGCAGATTTGGCATTTGTGGAACACATGATTTATCACATGGATGATGAAGATGGGCGTGTAGCAGTATTATTGCCACATGGTGTTCTGTTCCGTGGCGGAGCAGAAGAAGCCATTCGTAAATATATCATCAAAGACCTGAATCGTTTGGATGCCGTGATTGGTCTTCCAGCAAATTTATTCCACGGAACAGGGATTCCAGTTTGTGTATTGGTGTTAAAAAGCAAACGGAACGGCAATTCTGATAATGTGATGTTTATTGATGCGTCCAAAGAATTTAAGCCGGGAAAGAATCAGAATACATTAGAGCAGGAACATATTGATAAAATCGTAGATGCTTATGTGAAGCGTGAGGATATTGAAAAATTTGCTCATAAAGCAAAGATGAGTGAAATCATTGAAAATGATTACAACTTGAATATTCCGAGATATGTGGATACCTTTGAGGAAGAAGAACCTGTGGATTTGGTAGCTGTGAAAGCTGAAATTCAGAAATTGGATACAGAAACAAAGGATGCGATTGATAAAGCGGAAAGCATGATGCGGTTGCTGGGATTGTAAAGGAGATTGATATGAAAGTTGGACGTAATGACCTTTGTCCTTGCGGAAGCGGAAAGAAATACAAACACTGCTGTTTAAATAAGCAAGGTACATATATGAAAGATGGTGCGAGTGAAAAAGTAGCTATTCGTAACATTGTGAAGGAAAAAGGATATTCAGACAATATTGCAGATGTATTATGTAATTTAATGAGTTATATGAAAGCACAACAATGGATTGGTGCTTGCCATGCAACAACAGCAGTTATGTTTGTTGTGTTATCTGAGCTTGGATATAATCCAGTTTCATGTATTGGTGAAGTAAAAGATGATTATATGGGATATTTTGACCATTCGTGGATTGAATTAGATGGACAAATTATTGACTTAGCTTGTTCTATGACGTTATTAGATGGGCGTCCGGCTAATGCTCCTGTAATTTTGGGAATAGATAGCTATACGGGGGGAGCCTGTGATATGGAATACGGGATTTATTTTAGAGGATTGGATGCCAATGCAACATATATTACAAGTGTTTCATTTGGTGAATATATGGATGCATATCCTAATTTGAAAAATGGTCTTTGGGATATTGTGGGTATTATTCTTGATAAAAAGATTGATATCTCGGCTTTACGTTTGAAATATGGAAATACACAATGGAAATATGTATGCTCAAAGGAGGTGTAAATATGATTGCACCAAAATTGAGATTTAAGGCGGATGACGGAAGTGCCTTTCCAGATTGGGAAGAAAAGAAAATCAATGATATTGCAACATGTTTTGCGGGTGCAACACCGAGTACAAAAATTCCTGAATATTGGGAAGACGGTACAATTCAGTGGATGAGTTCAGGTGAAGTAAATAATGGACAAATTTTTGAAACTGAAAAAAGGATTTCAAAATTAGGGTTTGATAAGTGTAGTACAAAAATGGTGAAGCCGAATACAGTTGTGATAGCGTTGGCTGGACAAGGAAAAACAAGGGGAATGGTTGCAATTACAAGGACTTCGCTTTGTACTAATCAGTCGCTTTGTGCTATTGAAACAAATACTGATATTTGTGATGATTATTTATATCAATATTTGCAGTTACAGTATAATAATTTACGATTGATTTCCTCTGGTGATGGTACAAGGGGTGGATTAAATTTAAAATTGATTGGCAATTACAGTGTTTCAATTCCTTCTCTTTCTGAACAACAAAAAATCGCCGATTTCTTATCCACGATTGACACGATTATTGAAAAGCAACGGGCAACGGTATCGGCATGGGAAGAACGCAAAAAAGGCGTGATGCAGAAGTTGTTCAGTCAAGAAGTGCGATTCAAAGCGGATGACGGAAGTGACTTTCCGGATTGGGAAGAAAAGAAATTAGAAGAAGTTTCAAATAAAATTAAAGTTGGATTTGTAGGAACGTGTGATTGTTTTTACGTGGAGAAACACGGTGTTAAATTATATAGAACAGGAAATCTTATTGATGGAAAATTGGTTGACACTGATATGAAATATGTGACACGACAATTTCATGAAAAGAATAAAAAATCTCAATTAAAAAAATGGGACATTCTTATTGCACGACATGGAAATAGTGGACATGCTGTGCTGTATGATTCTGATGAGGATGCAAATTGTTTAAATATTGTTATTATTCAACCAAATTTAGATTTAGTAAATCCTCGATTTTTAACTAATAATATTAATTCGTCTGTTGTTGAGAAACAAGTATATCGTTTAAAAGGTGGAAGTACACAAGTGGTTTTGAATACAACAGCTATCGAAAAAATAAAAGTTTCAATTCCTTCTCTTCCTGAACAACAAAAAATTGCGGATTGTTTATCTGCATTAGATGCTGTTATTGAGAAACAGAAAGAGACACTGGAAAAGTGGCAGGAACTGAAAAAGGGATTGTTGCAGCAGATGTTTGTGTAACAAAACAAAATGTGGTAGAATGATATTCAGAACAACAACTACATAAAAAAGTTCATGAGCGAAAACTCAAAAGAAGGCACTTTGCATTGAGACTGGGTAAGACCTTCTGAGACAATCACAGGCGTGACAAACTGTGATTGAATGAGTACAGCTTGTCAAACATCAATACAATCTTGTGTTGTATTGGTGATGAAGAAAGCGGTGAACAGATGATGGAACATAAAGTTTCCTGACTCTGTTTGCCGCTTTTTATTTTTTGAAAAAAATTTAACTGATTGGAGGAATTTAATATGTCTACATTAAGAGATGTATCATTAGAACTGGCACGTATGGAACGTGAAATGAAGAAGAAAGAAGAAGAATATAACAAACAAAAAGCAAAACCTTTGGTTCAGAGTTTTTCAAATGTAATGGAGAACAATCCAGAATTTTGTGAGAAAATCATGCAATTCACGAAAGAAGATGTGCGTGCGATTGCAGGTTGGGTAATAAAGAACTTTGATACGATTGTACAAGGTGCAAAGCCTGAATTAGATGATGTTCGTGTTAAAAGAGAGAAGCGAACAGCGAAAAGAAAAGAAGCTCAAAGATTAAAAGAACAGAAAGAAGAAGCTGCAAGACAGGCTCAATTCAATGCGATTTTTAACGATACGTATGAAGACGATGATGAAGATGATTGGAGACGTGAACCGAGTTATGATACAGAAGAATATCCAGAAGAATTGAGACAGATGCATAATCAACAATACGGCTCTGGAAACTATCAGGGATAGCGTAACAGCGAAGCGTGCGTTAGCAAGGAAGGGGTCAAGGGGAAACTTTGTTTCCCTTGCAAGTAAGCAAGGCGAGTTCCGAAGGAACGAAGACTTGCGTTAGGGTTTGGGAGGCATCCGCCGACAAACCCTATACTTGCATATCTTACAAAGATACCGTTGGTGCCCAAAGTGCCCTACTTGAACTTAGGTATAACATTCACATGAACATGAAAATAGCATCCTTTAGGGATGCTGGCAGAATTATAACAGGAGATACGTGTGGAAGGAGCAAGGATATATGAGTGAAACAGCAACGAACAATAGCGTGCAGGGTGAAGAAACAGAGAAGGTAAATCTTGTGAAAATATCCGCACGCATCAATCAGAAGATTGACGATGTTATGCGTGAGATGGCGAAGGAATATGGCGTATCTTTTTCCGAAGTGGTACGACTTGCCATTGATGGACATTTGGAACAATATTTCGGAAATGTGCAATACATGGATGCAGAACAGGGAAAAGAAATCAGAATGAGATGTGCATTACTTGGAACAGAGATGCAACATATCCGAAATGAATTGAATAAGATTGGGGTAAACGTAAATCAGATTGCAAAGTGGAATAATATCGAAGCAGAAATTGTGCAATTAAAACAGAGTATGGCAGGTAAGACAGCAAAAGAGAGATACGAAATTGTAGAACGAGTTCAGTTCTTACAGAAGTGTCAAAATGAAATCTTATTGCGTGTGGTTCAGCCATCTGATATGGAAGAATATGTGCAACGATATGAGAGAGCCACCGAGGGGGTATCGAAAGCATTATGGCATATACAAGGGTAACCAGAACTGCAAATGGTAGAGGAGCACTTATGTATGCTGCTGGACATACAAAGGGACATAATGGACATGAACAACGAAATGCAATGGTTAGTTATGTGAACCTGTTACCCGGTGTTGACCCAGCAGACCAGATGCAGACGAGATGGAACAAAGCGAGAAAAAATCATACAACACAAGTGTTACGTATCGTACAATCGTTCAGTAGGAACGAGTTGAATCCAAATAACCCAGAAGATATTCTGACCGCTAACATGATTGGACAGGAGTTTGTTCAGAAGCATTATCCAAACAGACAGGCAATGGTATTTACACAGATAGATGGAAAGTCTGGGTTGGTACATAATCATGTAATTATCAGTGATACAGATTTGATTGCATCAAAGGGATGTACGAAAGACCAGTATTACTTTCCGAAGATTATGGAATGGACAAATGAGATTGCTGGACAATATATGGAATTGGATTTTGGAGACAAGACCGAAGATAAAACGACACAGACAGAACGTCATAAGCGTGAAGTTGGTGAGTATGTATGGAAGGATGATTTGAAATCCCGTATTACAGAATCCATGCAAGTATCCGAGACGGAAGAAGATTGGATTTCAAATCTTACAAAGTATGGTGTGAACGTGGAAGTCCATGATTCAAAGAAACGTGGAAAATATTATACGTATGAATTGATGGATACATCAAAGTTCCCAGAAGGGAAAAAGATTCCAGCAAATTTGAAATCAAGGTCTTATAAACTTGGTACAAGGTACGATGCAGAAGAAATTGAATCCTATTTTCTGAAAAAGGAACAGGAGTTACAGAAACAAAAAGAGGCACAAAGAGAAGTTCCAGAAGAAAAAGTGAGGAGACAGGAACCGAGAACGAAGTTACAAGAACAGGAACCTGTATCACCAGCACCAAAACCAGTACATCGGGTGAAACAGAAACCAGCTCAAAAGCCAGTAGCAAGACCAGCAATGCCGAAATCACAAACACAAACAAATAATATTGTTCGGCTCATGGGTGAAGACGATATTGATGATATGACGGATGTGGTAGATGAACCTGTATCTAGGGATAATAATGATTGGATGGCATTGGCTTTAGAACGGAAAATGCGTCAGGATGCAAAGAAGAATCGGGAAAAAACGCAAGAACGTTTAAATACAGTACGTCAAGATGCAAGTTATATGACACGTTTGCGGTCTTCGGATGTAGTTGCCCGGATTCGGAATGCTCAAAGAGAAGATGATAATTCACCAGATTTATAAGAAAACAAAACACAAGCATAATAATCCCTCTGAAGGCGTAAAAGGCTCTCAGAGGGATTTTCTTTGCTTTTGACGATAAAAATATCGTAAAAAAGGAAAAGTGGCTTAAAACGCATTTTAGAGCGTTTTACAGATATATGCGAAAAAGCTTGATTTCTATGGATTTTTCTTGATTATAAGGTGTGATAAAACTTGATATATTAGAAAATAACAAGTATAATAAAAGCACGATTGTAATGAGAAAAGAAAGTGGGTAGGAAAATGGCGAAAAAGTTAAGATGTTACCTGTACACAAGGGTATCCACAGGGATACAGGTGGACGGCTATTCTCTGGAAGCTCAAAAGGAGCGATTAGAGAAAGAAGCTATACACAGGGGCATGAAAGTGGTCGGAACATACAGTGATGAAGGTAAATCAGGAAAAAACGTGACAGGAAGACCAGAGTTTCAGCGGATGCTTGCAGATATTCAATCTGGAAAAGATGAAGTGGATTATGTGCTGGTCTTTAAACTTTCACGATTCGGGCGAAATGCAGCAGATACGTTAAATAGTTTGCAATTCATGGAAGATTATGGAGTGAATCTGTATTGTGTGGAAGATAACATTGATAGTGCCGGAGCTGCTGGAAAGTTGATGATTTCCGTAGTGGCTGCGGTAGCAGAGATTGAACGTGAAAATATCCATGAGCAGACGATGGCTGGTCGTAGGCAAAAAGCCCGTGATGGTAGATGGAACGGTGGTTTTGCTCCGTATGGCTATACATTAGTACCTCGTGAGGGGGAACGTGGGAAAGTGCTTGAGATAAACGAAAAAGAAGCGGAGCTGGTTCGGATTATCTTTGATAAATTTGCCAATACGGATATGGGATGTAATGCTGTGGCAAAATGGCTAAATGACCATGGCTATACAAAAGAAGTACGCCAGAATGGAACGCTATCCAATATTAGCTCTAATTTTGTGAAGCTGGTAATAGATAATCCTGTGTACATGGGAAAAATCGCATACGGAAGAAGAAAGACCGAAAAAATCGAAGGAAAACGCAATGAATATCATGTGGTAAAACAGGCAGAAGATGCCTATGAGCTGTATCAAGGGATACATGAAGCTATTGTATCTGAGGAATTATGGCAGAAAGCTCATGCAAAACGTCTGGTAACAGGCGTAAAGTATGATAAAGTCCATGATACAGGGCATTGCCATATCCTATCGGGCTTGTTGCGATGTCCAGAGTGCGGAGCGAAGATGTATGGTGTAGTCAATCGCAAAAAGAAGGCTGGTTCCGATGATTTTTACAAGGATATGTGGTATTATAAGTGTAAAAATCGCATCAAGGTGGAAGGACATTTTTGTACCTACAAAACACATATCCGACAGGATATTGTCAATGCAGAGGTTATCAGCATTGTAAAATATGCTTTGAATGACGAAGAATTTAAACGTAGGATTGCACAAAAAGCTGGTGGAAAGGAAGACGGTTCTCTGGATGAATTAGTAGCAGAGAAAATACGTCTGGAAGATACGAAGAAGAAACTGGAAATCCGAAAAAAGAAAATGTTAGATAAAATCGGAAACATGGATGTGGATGATGAATTATATGATACTCTTTTTGAGGATTATATGGGTGTTGTACGGGAATTGACGGAAAAGCTGGCAAAATTGGATGCAGATTTACTGCGAAATAACATTGCCATTGAGAATGTGCAAAAGCAGACCTTTACTGCTGAACAGTATTATGAATTGCTGGATGCAATCGTGCGGTATATGGAAGAAATTCCAGAGAATCGAATAAAACAGTTGATGGGACTTGTACTGGATAAAGTAGAGCTATTCCCAAAACGACAGGCAAACGGTCGATGGGTGCGAAATGTGAGATTTAAAGTGCCGTTAGACGTGGATGGAACCTTTTATGATAGTATTGGTTTCCGTGGAGATGGAGAAGAAAAGAATGAGGAAGACGATTCTGTCTATTTCCTACCCAATGAAATGCACGACGAAATAGTCGCTCTGCTTATGAGAAAAGCCCAATAAATCAAAGGTTTCTACAATTTTGGAGATAAAATAGATGTGTGTTTCTATTTACACAGAGTGGATATGAGGGAATTGATATACTCAGGGGGCAGGCAGTTAGCAGTGAAGAAGTATCTTTTTGCGTAAGTCTATTATTTGGCGAAAGAGCAACAAAATTTAGGAGACAGGAAATTGTATGGAAGATAAAACAAAAATCTTAATAAGAGTATATGACTTGATGAGTGCATATAATCAAGGATTGCTTGGGGGTGAGAAAATGCCTGAACATGAAAATCCGGCATTAGATAGAGGTTCTAAAGAAAATTATTTGTACTTTACGCTCCCTATGGCTCTGAATTATCAGCGAAATTCTTATATTTTGTGGGAATGTGCGAATAAAATGTATAAGGATGCTCCTGAGGTATATGATTGCCAAAAAGTTATGGAAATGTCGGATGTTACACTGAAAGAATTGCTTACTGCATATAAAGTTGCATCGCAGCCAAATAAACAGCCTGTCATATGGAGAACACTTTGCAAAACATTTTATGAAGAGTTTGAGGGGGATATCAGAAATTTTTTCAAGAGGATGGATGACAGCGTAGCTGAAATTAAAGCATATATTCAGCAGCATAAGAAAATGTTTCCATACCTTGGTGGAAATAAAATTAATAATTATTGGCTTTATGTTATGGAACAGTATACGGACACAAAATTCCATGACCGGGAAAATATTACCGTAGCTCCGGATACTCATGTAATACAGGCGAGTACAAAATTGGGTATCATTACATTGGAAGAGGCGGCACTGCCAAATGTACAGATGCTTGTTGCAGATAGATGGAAGGCAATACTTAAAGATACGGAATATGTACCAATCGATATACATACGCCTATGTGGTTGTGGAGCAGAGGAAAATTTAAGATTGAACTATAATTTAGAATAGAGTGTATTGGGGATTTCGTGAGCAAATTAATTGCAAAAGAATATAAGCGATTTGAAGATATTAAGAATATGCGTGAAAATGGATTGGAATTTTGGAGTGCAAGAGAATTAACACTGGCGCTTGATTAGACACGATGGAGACCCCGGTACCCCAGACAGGTTTGAAACTATGAATTTAGATGGAATCAGAGTAATTCAGGGCGATGCCATGAATTACTCTGGTGTAGGAAATTCACAAATCCGATACCTTTTACACACACATCTTCGCCAATTCCACAATCACATCCACGCACTTCTCCATGGCCTGCACACACACAAACTCAAAGTGCCCATGGCAGTTATGGTCGCCGGTGCCCAGGTTCGGGCAGGGAAGTCCCTTAAAGGAAAGCTGTGCGCCGTCTGTACCGCCCCGGATAGGAAGTACCTGGGGCCGGATATCCAGCTTCTCATAAACAGTCAGCACATTCTCAATGAGATTCATATGCGGCTCAATCTGCTGCTTCATATTAAAGTAAGAATCCTCAAGCTTCAGTTCCACAGTACCTTTTCCGTACTTCTCATTCATATAAGCTGCCGTCCGTTCCATAAATTGCTTTTTCTCCCGGAACAATTCCATATCGTGGTCACGGATAATGTATTCGGAAACAGTTTTTTCCACAGAACCTTCAATGCCGTCCAGGTGAATGAAACCTTCTCTGTCCTGGGTATACTCAGGCTTCTGGTTTTCAGGCATCATACTCTGAAATTCCATGGCCAGAAGAACGGCATTTATCATTTTGTTCTTGGCAGAGCCGGGATGAATACTGACGCCATGAAATGTAACAAAAGCGCTGGCTGCGTTGAAGTTTTCGTATTCCAGTTCGCCGCATTCGCCGCCGTCCATCGTATACGCAAAATCCGCACCGAATCTTTCTACATCAAAGTGGTCTGTTCCCTGGCCTATTTCCTCGTCCGGCGTGAAACCGATACGAATGGGACCGTGGGGAATTTCCGGGTGAGCCAGCAGGTATTCAGCGGCTGTGAGAATTTCGGCGATTCCCGCTTTATCGTCCCCGCCTAAGAGGGTCAGACCGTCCGTCACAATTAAATCCTGTCCCTGATACTGACTGAGATTGGAAAAATCCTTTGTACGCATAATAATATTTTTCTCAGTGTGAAGCACAATGTCCTTTCCGTCATAATTTTCAATAAGACGCGGAGAAATATTGGCGCCGGAGGCTGCGCTGGAGGTATCCATGTGGGCGATAAAGCCCAGAATTTTTCCCTGATAGTCGGGAATGGTGGAGGGAATGGTGCCGAAAACATAACCGTACTGGTCCAGGGACACCTCTGCAAGTCCCATTTCTTTCATTTCTGCTTCTAAATCTGCTGCAAAGGCCAGCTGGCTTTTGGTGCTTGGAAAAGTTTCTGAGGATGGGTCAGAAGTCGTGTCCACAGAAATGTATTTCAGAAAACGTTCTTTTACATTCATAGTGAAATCTCCTTAAAAAAATTCTTTCTGTAAATTATGCTAACACAAGGAAGGAAGGTTGTCCAGACGGAGAAATTCCGAAATAACAGTCTTTCTTATGCTATCTCTTGACTTTAGCAAAGGGCATGCCTATAATAGACTGGTACTACCAGTGAAAAGAGGAAAGAAAGATGAAGTTTTTGAAACAATTCAGTGTTATTTTGCTGCTCTCCTTTTTAGGAGAGCTTTTGCGCAGGCTGATTCCCCTGCCGATACCTGCCAGCGTATACGGACTTGTGCTTATGCTGACAGCCCTGGGAACCGGAATTTTGAAGATTCACCAGGTGAAGGAAGCAGCGGGTTTTCTTATAGAAATTATGCCTGTCATGTTTATTCCGGCTGGCGTAGGTCTGTTGGAGGCCCAAGACGCTCTTTTGCCGGTGTGGATTCCGGTAGTGGTGATTACGGTTGTGACTACCGTGTTTGTTATGGCGGTTACAGGACAGGTGACTCAGGTTATGATTCGGAAAGGGAAGAAGTAAGATGAAAGAATTTTTGAGTAATTCCGTTTTTTTCGGTGCTGTGTTAAGTCTGGTGGCCTACGAAGCAGGGCTGCTCTTAAGAAGAAAATTTAAACTGGCTATTTTAAATCCTCTGCTGATTGCAACCATCTGTGTCATGGCAGTTCTGGTACTTTTTAAAGTAGATTATGACCAGTATAATGAGAGCGCCAAATATATCAGTTATCTTCTGACTCCGGCTACGGTGTGTTTGGCCGTTCCCCTTTACGAACAGATGTCACTTTTAAAGAAAAATTTTAAAGCGGTGGCAGCAGGCATTGTTTCCGGTGTTCTTGCCAGTCTGGTAAGTGTGCTGGTGCTGGCGAAGCTTTTCGGACTGAGCCATGAGCAGTATGTAACCCTGCTTCCCAAATCCATTACAACAGCCATTGGGATGGGAATTTCAGAGGAACTGGGAGGCATTGTAACCATTACCGTGGCAGTTATTATTATCACCGGCATTCTGGGAAATGTGATAGCTGAACTTGTGTGTAAAGTGTTTCACATTCAGGAACCCATAGCCAAGGGACTGGCTCTTGGAACTGCATCCCATGCCATAGGCACTGCGAAAGCTATGGAAATGGGTCCTGTGGAGGGAGCTATGAGCAGTCTTGCTATTGCAGTAGCGGGACTTTTGACAGTAATTGGTGCATCTGTATTTGCAGGATTTATGTAAGGAGGCAGTTTCATGGAAAAATTAGTGATTACCATTGCCAGACAGTATGGCAGTGGAGGCAAGAAAATCGGACAGGAACTGGCAAAGCGGCTGGGCATTCCTTTTTATGGTAAGGATGAATTAATGGAAATTGCCAAAGGAAAAGAAGATTACGAGGAAGTGCGTTCTTTCTATGAGGAACAGCCGGTCAACAGCCTGCTGTATGCCATTGCCATGAACCAGGGAGAAAGCCGGGCGGGAAGAATCCCTTTTCGCAGGATTCGGGAACTTTGCGGTCAGGAATCCTGTGTGTTGATTGGAAGATGTGGAAATTATATTTTTCAGGAAGAAGAAAATTGTGTCAGGCTGTTTATTTATGCGGATATGGAAGCAAAGCTGGAATGGGTCACCAGCCATGAAGGGATTTCCGTTCACAAGGCAAAAGCTAAAATACAAAAGGCAGAAGAGGAAAGAGCAGAGTTTCACAAATATTATACAGGTCAGGTCTGGGGCTGCATGAATCATTATGATTTGTGCATCAATGCAGGCGTACTGGGAACAGAGAGAACGGTGGAGCTGATATACAGTTATTTGAAAAGCAGAGGTTTGACAGATGAAAAATAAAGGAGATGAGAAAAAAACAGAAAAGACACAGGACACAGAAAAGGTATACCATCTGGTTATTGAACATATTAAAAACCTGGCAGAAAGCGGAGAGGTAGAGTTTGGAAGCAAAATTCCGTCAGAAAGGGAACTGATGTCCACTCTCGGACTAAGCAGAAATTCCGTCAGAGAAGCGTTGCGTTGTCTGGAAAATATGGGAATTATCGAAAGCAGGCACGGACAGGGAAACTTCCTGGTAAATCATGTGGGAAACAGCCTTGGCAGTGTGTTCTCCATTCTGTTGGTAACGCAGCAGAGCAATTATATAGAAATCAGCCAGCTTCGCCGTTTCGTTGAAATTGGAGCATATCTGCTGGCGTCCAGGCAGGCGAAAGAGGAGGAATTGGAACGTTTGGCCTATTTTTTGGAGGAACTGGAGTGTTGTTCCCCTGAGGAACGGCCCAAAAAGGATAAGAATTTTCACGATGAACTGATAAAAATTTCCGGAAATAATCTGTTGGGCATTTTAAATGACGCGCTGTCCGATATGTTTGAGCGGGTTATCAGTGAAGCTTCTGCCCGGGCTGGACAGGCAGAGTGGGAAAAGCTGAGAGATTGCCACAGACGGGTTTATGAAAACCTGCGGAAAAAAGACGTGCAGGAAGGCATTAAGGCTATTCGGGAGCATTATAATGTGCTGGATGAGGAAATCAAAAAGATGGAAGAAAAGCTGCTATGAAAAAACAATCACAACCCCCACATCTTTTGCAGAAGCCTTTTATTGTGTGTTTTCTTGCCATTCTCTGCAACGCCCTCTGGGGCAGCGCTTTTCCGGCGGTAAAGTCAGGATACCGTCTTTTTGCCATTACGGGAGATGACCCGGCTTCACAGATTCTGTTTGCAGGAATCCGGTTTTTCCTGGCGGGATTTCTGGCCCTGCTTTTCGGCAGTTTATTACAGAAGAAAGTGCTGCTTCCAAAGAAGACCTCTGTTCCGCTGGTGTTAAAACTGTCTGTTTTCCAGACGGTTTTGCAGTATATCTTTTTCTATCTGGGCCTGGCTCATACTTCCGGAGTAAAAGGTTCGATTATCATTGCGTCAAACACCTTTGTCGCTATTTTAGTTGCCAGCCTGTTGTTTCATCAGGAGAAGCTGACCGGGAGAAAAATTACGGCCTGTATCATAGGATTTGCAGGTGTAGTGTTGGTGAATTTAAACGGAGAAGACATTGGCATGAGTTTCCGGCTGGACGGAGAAGGATTTCTGCTGATTTCTGTGGTGGCCTACGCTTTTTCCTCCAGCTTGCTGAAAATTTATTCCAAAGAGGAAGACCCTGTGACTTTAAGCGGCTGGCAGTTCATGGCAGGAGGTCTGGTGATGGTGACAGGCGGTTTTTTTCTGGGCGGCCAAATTGCAAACGTGACGTTGCCGGGAATTGCCGTGCTGGTTTATCTGGCTTTGGTTTCTTCGGTTGCGTTTTCCCTCTGGGGAATTCTTCTGAAGTATCATCCAGTGTCTAAAATTGCTATTTTTGGTTTCACCAATCCGGTGTTTGGCGTGCTTTTATCCACTCTGATTCTTCGGGAAGAAAGCCAGACCAAAGGGTGGCAGATTCTCACTGCCCTGGTACTGGTCTGTGCGGGAATCTATCTGGTGAATCAGCCACCGAAAGAGTACACGCAGGAGAATCCGTAGAACATACAAGTGACAAGAAAACACAACAGAAATCCCATGCAGGTGGGCAGCAAAAAGGCCAGCGCTGTCCATTTCCAGCTGTGGGTTTCTTTTTTTATGGTAAGAAGTGTGGTTGCACAGGGCCAGTGAAGAACCGAAAAAATCAGCATGGATACGGCTGTAGAAAGCGTCCATCCCTGTTCCAGAAGCAGAGTGTGCAAAGCGGAAAGATTTTTAAAATCCACCAGGGAGGACTGGGAGGTGTAGGCCATAATGATAATGGGAATCACGATTTCATTTGCAGGTATTCCCAGAATAAAAGCCAGTAAAATGGTGCCGTCCAGACCCAAAAGCCGGGCAAAAGGGTCTAAACATGCAGATATTCGGGTCAGAAGCGTTTGGCCTCCTGCCATGGTATTTGCCATAAGCCAGATAAGTAGTCCGGCAGGAATGGCAGCGGTAACTGCTCTTGTGAGTACCAGCAGTGTCCGATGGACAACGGAGTGCAGCAGCACGGAACAAATCTGCGGTTTGCGGTAGGGCGGCAGTTCCAAAACGAAAGAAGAAGGAACTCCCTTTAAAACGGTTTTGGAAAGAAGCCAGGAAGAGAAAAAAGTCATCAGTACACCAAAGAGAATGACACAGGTCAGCAGCAGGGCAAGCCAGAGGGTATGAAGCAGCGGACATGTCGCTTTTTTGGTGGTAAAGAAAAGAACCAGAACCACCAAAATGGTGGGAAAGCGTCCATTGCAGGGAACAAAGCTGTTTGTCAAAATGGCAATGAGACGTTCTCTGGGAGAATCCACGATTCTGCAGCCGGTTACGCCTACAGCGTTGCAGCCAAAGCCCATAAGCATGGTAAGAGCCTGTTTGCCGCAGGCCTTGCAGCGGGAAAAGCAGCAGTCCATATTAAAAGCAGCCCGGGGCAGGTAGCCGAAATCTTCCAAAAGCGTAAACAGAGGAAAAAACAAAGCCATTGGGGGCAGCATGACACTGACAACCCAGGCAGTTACCCGGTAACAGCCCTGAATGAGCAGTTGACATAATTTTTCCGGGAGAAGGAGAGAAAACTGCTCATACAGCCAAGGCTCCAGACGGAACAGCAGATTGTGAAGCCGGGAAGAAATGTAATTGGCGCCCAGAAGCGTTATCCAGAAAATACACAGAAGAAGCATCAGCATACAGAAAATGCCGGTGTATTTTCCCGTAAAGAGGTAATCTAAAGTACCATCAAAAGAGCGGGTATCCGGTTTTTCCAGTCGGACGGCTTTCTGGTACAGTTCTGAGGCCATCTCGGCCCGGGGTATGGGATCCTCGGAAAGCTTCTTAAGCACGGGAGGAACGATTGCTTTTTGAAACATACAGGCATCCAGAAATTGTTTTAAACGCCGAATCTCCCGTTTTCGGCGGGCCGTAATACCGATGACAGGAATGTGCAGTTCTTTTTCCAGTGTGCTGCAGGAAATATGTATGCCTTTTTTGGCTGCCTGATCCATGAGATTAATACATAAAATAACATTGGCAGTCACAGAAAGAATTTGCAGCACAAGGTTTAGATTGCGTTCCAGACATACGGCATCACAAATAACAAGCACCCCATCCGGTGTAGTTTCTCTGAGACAGGCACCAGCCAGGCGCTCTTCCTCAGAGCAGGCATGAAGAGAATAACAGCCGGGAAGGTCTGTGAAAGTATAGAGATGTTTTCCCACAGCACAGTGTCCGGTTGCCAGAGAAACGGTTTTTCCGGACCAGTTTCCAGTATGCTGGTGCATACCGGTAAGGCCATTGAAAATCGTACTTTTTCCCACATTGGGATTTCCTGCCAGAGCAATGGTACAAGAAGAGACTGGTTCTGAATGAAGATACAAAATAACCACCTCCATTTACATAGTTTGGGAAGGGTCAGCAGCATGAACCAAAATCATCTGGGCATCTTCGTTGCGTATGGCAATCACACTTCCCCGTATCTGATAAGCATGAGGATTTTTGAAAATACCTGTGTTGATACACTTTACAGGTGTACCCTGGCAGAAACCCAAATCCAGAAAGCGCCGGATGATTTCTGACTTTTCCATCTGATGTTCCGAAGGACAGGAAATTCCTTCTACTATGGCACACTGGTCTTTTTTTAGTTTACATAAAGGTATGGACAGCATGGAAAAACTCCTTTTCCGCAGAAGAATATAGTGTATTATATGAGAGAAAAAAGACAGCGTGACAAAAAATACGGAAACAAAAAAGAAAAAGCCCTTGACTTTCCTGGTCAATGGCTTTCTCTTCAATAGCGGGAACAGGATTTGAACCTGTGACCTTCGGGTTATGAGCCCGACGAGCTTCCAGACTGCTCCATCCCGCGTTAGTTGCTTTTGTATGAATCTAGTATAGACCCTATATTTCTCTTTGTCAAGCATTTGCCTTGTCCCTTTTTGTTTTCTGTGCTATCCTTTTAAAGACAAAACAGCAATTACAGAAACAAAGGAGGCTTTTTCCATGAAACAAACGAAACAAATGTCCGAAACGCACCTGCTGGGAATCTTGCTGGCTGTAGTAGGTGGATTTCTGGATGCCTATACCTATATCTGCCGCGGTCACGTCTTTGCCAATGCCCAGACGGGAAATATTGTGCTTCTGGGTGTTCATCTGACCAATCAGAACTGGGGCAAAGCTTTTTATTATGTGCTTCCCATACTGGCCTTTGTCCTGGGAATTTTCGTCTGTGAAATGATTCAATCCCTGTTTAAATGGAAAGAAAGCATACACTGGAGACAGCTGGTAGTCCTGGTAGAATTGTTCTGCCTGATTCTTGCAGGTTTTCTGCCGCTGGGGAAAACGGATACCCTGGTTAATGTTATGGTTTCCTTTGTCTGTGCTCTGCAGGTGGAAGCATTCCGCAAAATGAACGGCAATTCTTATGCCACCACCATGTGTACCGGAAATTTGCGAAGCGCTACGGAAAATCTCTACCGCTATTTAAAAAACAGAGACGCTCAATGTCTGAAAAACAGTCTGCAGTATTATAATGTAATTGTTTTCTTTATTATAGGCGCTGCCGTGGGAAGCTATCTCACACTGCATATGGGGGCAAATGCTGTATGGGTAAGCTGTATCGGACTTTTGGCAGTTTTTCTTGCCATGTTCCATCACAAGCAGGAGAAAACCATATGATGGCAGATACTTCCAGGTTGAAAGAGCAGAAAGACCATGGAACAGCCGTCTTTCCCTGCGGGCTTTACGAGGTGGAGGAAACCTGTTCCTGGAAGGGGGTAAAACACCATTGGCATGATGAAATCGAAATTCTTTATTTTGGAAAGGGAGAGTTTCTGCTTCGTATTAATATGGAGACTTTTCGGATTCAGGAAGAATGCTTTTACTTTATCAATCCCGGCGAACTGCATTCCATTGAGCCTTTGACACAGGGGCTGGAGTCTGCGGTCCTTTTTCATCCCAGGATTCTCAGCTTCGAACATTATGATATGGCACAGACCCGGCTGCTGCAGCCTTTGTCCAAAGGAGGTATCCGCCTTCCAAGATATCTGGCTGGGGCGTCGCCTGCTTTTGCCAGAGTGCGGCAGGAGTACATGGAGATTCTGCGCATTTTTCATGAGACTGGTTCTTTCCTTTCGGAAGAGGGACAGACCGTTACGGAGAATTTGTCCTCTCAGCTTTTTATTCGTGCCGGACTGCTGAATATGCTGGCTGTGTTTTCGTCGTATTCCCTGTTGACGGAACCGGAAAAGGAGGACGATTACCGGGTGGAAATTATTAAGTCTGCTTTGGATTTTATCCGTTCCCATTATCAGGAGAAAATCTATATCCGGGATTTGGCGCAGCAGGCCAACATGAACGAACAGTATTTTTGCCGCTTTTTCAAAAAAGCGCTGGGAAAGTCCCCGATATCTTATCTGAATGCATATCGGATTAAGCAGGCCATTATTCTTTTGCAGACCACGGACATGGCAGTTATGGAGATTTGTCTGGACTGCGGCTTTTACAATCTGGGGAATTTTCTTCGGGAATTCAAGAAGGACACCGGACTTACACCCCTTCAGTATCGAAAGCATTATGTGGATGGAAAGTCATAATATCGTAGTTTTAAATCAAATATTCGTAAGATTTTTGTGTCTCTGCACATTATAATAGAACTCATAAAGAACATACGCAAACGACGGAGGTATTGATTATGACAAAGAAATGGTGGCATGATAAAGTAGCGTATCAGATTTATCCAAAGAGCTTTTATGATTCCAATGGAGACGGAGTCGGAGACATTCCCGGAATCATCAGCAAGCTGGATTACTTAAAAGATTTAGGAGTGGATATTATATGGATTTCTCCCATGTATCCTTCTCCATTCGCAGACCAGGGCTATGATATTTCGGATTATTATAATATTGACCCGGCTTTTGGCACACTGGAAGATATGGAATGCCTGATTGCAGAAGCAAAAAAAAGAGATATGTATATTTTAATGGACCTTGTGGTAAATCACTGTTCCGATGAGCACGAGTGGTTTGAAAAAGCCTGCGAAGACCCGGAAGGCAAGTACGGAAACTTTTTCTACATAGAAGACCGCAAAGAGGGAGAACGTCCCTGCAACTGGAGAAGCTACTTCGGCGGTTCCGTGTGGGAACCCCTGCCGGGACATGAGGATAAGCAGTATCTGCATGCATTCCACAAAAAACAGCCGGATTTGAATTGGGAGAATCCGGAGGTTCGGGAAGAAGTCTACAAAAATATTAACTGGTGGCTGGATAAGGGACTGGGGGGATTCCGCATTGATGCCATTATCAATATTAAGAAAAAACTGCCCTATCAGGACTATCCTTCTGACCGTGCTGATGGTTTAAGCGATATGTCCCTCATGTTGGCAGATGCAAAAGGGGTGGGGGAATTTCTGGGAGAAATGAACAGACGTACCTTTCAACCCCACGATTCTTTTGCCGTAGGAGAGGTATTTAACGAAAAGGAAGAAGAACTTCCTGATTTTATCGGAGACAATGGATATTTTTCCTCTATTTTTGATTTTGCCACAACTTCCTGGGGCAAGAATGATAAAGGCTGGTATGCCAATGAGCGTATTACTCCGGACGCGTACAAACAGTGTTATTTTCATTCCCAGAAAAAAATAGGAGACGTGGGCTTTTATTCTAATATTATTGAGAATCATGATGAACCCCGTGGGGTAAGCTATTATATTCCGGAAGGCGATTTGTGCGACGAAAGCAAGAAGATGCTGGCTGCGCTGTATTTCTTTATGAGAGGACTGCCTTTTATTTATCAGGGACAGGAAATCGGTATGGAAAACCTGGGTGTGATTCCCATTGAAAAAATAGACGACATCAGTGCCCTTGATCAGTATCAGGTATGTCTGGATGCAGGCTATACCAAAGAGGAGGCCTTGAAAATCGTTTCCCTTTACAACCGGGACAATGCCAGAACTCCGGTGCAGTGGAACGATGAAAAAAATGCAGGATTTACCACAGGTATACCGTGGCTTATGGTCAATCCCAACTATACCAAAATTAACGTAGCTGCCCAGGAAACAGACGAAAACTCCGTGCTTGCCTTTTATAAAAAGATGACTGCTTTAAGAAAAACTCCGGAATATAAGGAAACTTTTGTGTACGGAGACGTGATTCCCTTTGAAGAGGAACGGCATAATCTTATGGCTTACCACAGAAAGGCAGACAAAGACGTGCTGGTTATTGGAAACTTTCAGAGAGAGAGACAGAGCGTGACCCTGCCTGCAGAAGTGGAGAACATACTGCTCAATAACTATCCGGACATAAAACTGGAGGGGAAAGAGCTGATTCTGGAAGGGTATCAGGCTGTCGTGTTGGAAATGAAACAGAATTAAGCGTGAAAATGTGGAAAAGTGTCCTGGAGAAATGATACTCCCGGGCACTTTTATGATATACTGATGGCAATGAACCCAAAAGGAGTCCTCTCATGTACGAAAAGAATACCATAAAACTCCTGTTCCGCCTCAGCAGAATCCCGGTGGCTGTGTACAACCAGACCTGGGATTTGCAGGAAAGTTTCCCTGCCGTTTTGGAGCAGCCGGAGTCTTTTGAACAGGAAAAATTTGATGAATTGAAAGAATGTCTGCACCAGGAATCCGTGTATTTTCTGCCCTATGATACCCATGTCCCCATTGCCCTGTGCGGCTGCAAAGGAGAGGAGGAATATTTTATCCTGGGGCCTTTTTCCTATGGGAAGACGGACAACTTTCAAGGCAGAAATTTTATCCGGAGCCGCGGGATACGGGAATGTCCTCCCTGCCAGTTAGAGGATTTGTGTGCAATACTGGGATTTTTCATGGGAAAGGCCTTATCGGAAGAGGAGAGTATGCAGCTTCTGGACGGGAAAATGTTTCAGACCAAAGACAAAGAAAACCGCAATCTGATTGTCAACGAAGAACTGCGCCAACTGGATGCCTTTCAGAAAAACCACACTTATATAGAAGAGCAGGTTTTATATGACCACATCAAAGCCGGGGATGTGGAGTATCTGAAAAACAGGGAATTGTATCATACTCCATCCCATCCCGTACTCATAGAGGATTTGAAGAAAAATGAGGAGTATATGGCTGTTATCAGTATTTCTCTGGCAGCCAGAGCCGCCATTGAAGGAGGACTAAGCTCTGCGGAAGGCTTTATCAACAATGACATTTATCTGAAAAAACTGTCTGAATGTAAAACCATATTTGAAATGAATCGTCTGCGCCGGGAAAGTCAGCTTTATTTTGCACGTCTGGTAGCTGCTCACAAGAAGGAGAGCGCTGTCAATTTTCATGTGGAGGAGGCGAAAAAGAATATTCTCACAAAGCGGTTTGGCAGAATTTCCATTCAGGAACTGGCAGAAGCGTCTGGAATTTCCAAAGAATATTTGCAAAAGCTGTTTAAAAAACACGAAGGGATTTCCATTACCGAATACATTGCCAATGTAAAGACAGAGGCTGCCTGCAACCTGTTAAAATATTCTGACCGTCAAATTCAGGAGATTGCCGAGTATCTCCACTATGGAAGCGTCAGTCATTTCAGTGGGGCTTTTCGTAAAAGAATGCACCAGTCTCCCAAAGAATACAGAGAAAAAAACAGGCAGACTGATTTTTAAAAATATATCCGGTTCTGTGAAAGAAATATCCTGGTTTTTATAAACTTTTTTCCGGAAAAAGCCATACAATGTTCCTATAAGAATTGCGAAAGCAGGAGGGAAAATCATGAAGATTTATGTAAATCAAAAAGCTTCCCGCCAGGGAAACGGAAGTAAGGAAATGCCTTTTAAACACATCAACGATGCTGCAAAGGTGGCAGAAGCAGGAGACGAAGTGCTGGTGGCTCCGGGCATTTACCGGGAATACGTTAATCCTGTAAATGCAGGGCGGGAGGACGCCAGAATCGTGTACCGTTCTACAGAACCGCTGGGCGCGGTTATCACCGGTGCAGAGGAGGCAAAGGGCTGGAAACACTATGGAGGAAACACTTGGGTGCTTCGTATAGATAACGGTGTGTTCGGAACTTATAATCCCTACACAGAAATTGTGGAGGGGGACTGGTATTTCTCACCCAAAGACCCGCAAACCGGAAAATTTACGGATATGCACAGAGGCGCAGTATATTTAGATGACCGTATGCTGTACGAGACCGCAACTTTGGAAGAATGTCTAAAAGGAGAAGCGTTTCCGGCTTCCTGGGAACCGGAATATTCCATATACAAATGGTACACAGAGCAGGACGGCAGGGAAACCGTGATTTATGCCAACTTCCAGGGTAAAAATCCCAATGAGGAAAATGTGGAAATTAATGTGCGCCGCAACTGTTTCATGCCGGACAAAAAGGGCGTGGGATACATTACTTTAAGCGGATTTCAGGTTAGCAAGGCAGCGACGAACTGGGCGCCTCCGGCTGCCTATCAGGACGGTATGATTGGCGCGCACTGGAGCAAGGGCTGGATTATTGAGGATTGTGACATTTCCAACAGCAAGTGCTGCGGGATTTCTCTGGGAAATTATCATCAGACAGAGAAGGAGAATGACAATTATTTTACCCGCAAACATGTGAAAAGCCCTACCCAGATGGAACGGGATGCGGTATGTATTGCCCAGTATGACGGCTGGACCAAAGAAACTGTGGGTTCTCATATTGTGCGCCGCTGCCATATCCACGACTGCGGACAGGCGGGAATTGTAGGGCGTATGGGCTGTGTCTTTTCTATTATTGAAGACAACCACATTCATCATATTAACAACATGCAGCAGCTGACCGGGGCTGAAGTGGCAGGAATTAAATTCCATGCGGCAATTGATGTGATTTTCAGAAGAAATCACATTCACCACTGCACCATGGGGATTTGGACAGACTGGCAGGCCCAGGGAACCAGAATCACCCAGAATCTGCTTCATGACAACTTCCTGCCGGAATTTCTTCCTATGAAAGACAATGGCATGGGATTTGGCATGGATTTGTTTATCGAAGTGGGACATGGACCTATTTTGGTGGACAATAATTTCCTTTTGTCCAGAACAGCGCTGCGCTGGGCTACCCAGGGTGTGGCTTTGGTACACAATCTGATTTGCGGCTCCTTTTCAGCAGTGGGCGTTGGCACAGATATGACAGCCAACGGTAAGAATCAGCCCCGTTACACCCCTTATCACATCAAACACCGCACAGAGGTGGCAGGCTTTATGACCATTCTTCATGGGGACAACCGGATTTACAACAACATTTTTATACAAAACTGGACGCCCCAAGAGAGAATTCCGGCAGACATGGTACTTCCGGATACGGAAAAGCTGGATGTGGGAAGCTTTGTTTTTAATGGGTATCCCACATATGAGGAATGGATTGCCAAATTTAAGCTGGGTGAAAGAGCGGATATGGATACCATGCATGAACTGATGCACGCCCATTTTGACCACCTGCCTGTCTGGATTGATGGTAATGCATATTTTAATGGCGCAAAACCGTGGAACCGGGAGGAAAACAAGCTGGTGGATACCGAGCATGAGGTCTTTGTGAAGCTGACGGAAGAAAAGGGAAACTGTAAAGTGAAAACCAATGTTTATGAATTTCTGGAGGGGATGCAAGACGGTATTATCAACAGCGATATTCTGGGTGAGGCGTTTGAGCCGGAAGAACGATATGAAAATCCGGACGGAACTGACCTTATTCTGAATGAGGACTATTTCGGAAATCACAGAGGCTTATCTGCGCTTCCGGGACCGGCAGTCAGTGGAGAAAATCTGGAAGCATTTGTCTGGGAAAACAATCGAAGCAAAATCAAATAAAGAGAGACAAGAAAGGGTTTCTTCTCCGCAAGGAGGGAAGCCCTTTAAAAATTTGCAGAAACAGAAAGAAAAAGAATGACGGAACTGCAATCGGAATGTTATAATAAGATAAAGTGTTACAAAAACTGAATTCTATATGGGGAAGGAGTTGGCCTATGGGGAATCGAAAAAATGAATGCAGCCTCTGCGGCGGAAAGTTAAGAAACGGAATCTGTATGGAATGTGGTATGGATAACCGTAAGTGTGATGATATGTATACCGGTGTTCTGAATCGAGGGCAATATCAGACACGGGAATCTGCGGCAAAGGAACCTCAGGCACAGGGGCAGAGGGAGGAAAGACAAGAAGTTTTGCAGCAGCCCGAAACCTCTCCAGGAGAGAAACAGCCGTTAAAGCAGCAGGTTTACCCGCCTTCCGGAACGCGTACAGCAGCCGGACCGTATGCTTCTGCCGGGTCTTATGCGTCACTAAGGAGTAATAGTGCAGCCCGGAGAGGGAACAAGGGAAGAAGTGGTCTCATGGTGTTCTTTTTGGGAATGTTTATTCTTATCGTGATACTGTGTATAGTGGGAGTTTCTCAATCCCATGAGTCGGATTCCTATTTGGAAACAGATACACAGGGGGAGAACTACGATGATTTTATGGAGGAGTATGACCCTTACCAGTATATAGAAGACCAGATTTCGCCTATAGGAGATACCTGGGAGCAGGCGCTCCCGGCAGGGCTGTATGTGGTTGGCACAGACATTCCGGAAGGAGAGTATGTGATTACAGGGGAAGAGGGCAGTTCCTGTGCAATTCGTGATGTAAATCATGCAGTATATGCTTCGTATTCTTTCGGAACGGAGGAATATGATACAGACTCTGCCCAAGGACAAAAGCTGTTTGCCGGTACGCTTGTCAGCGTTACGGGAATGAATCCGGTGGCTTTTTCTACACAGAATGCCCAGACAGAGGACATGACAGAAAAAATGGCGAACCCTCTTACAGAGAGTGTGGAAATTGAGACAGGGACGGAGGTTGTTGTGGGACAGGATTTTCCGGCCGGTGTATATGATATAGAAAGCACAGGGGCGGAATTTGGACTTTTAGAGATGAAGCTGGATGAAGAAAAAGAGGGACTGTTCCTGGACAGTGTCCTTTTACTGGAAACAAACCCTACACAGGAAAATCCCAATTATTTTTCCTCCTATAAAAGCATGATATTGCCTGAAGGAACGAAGATTACCACAGATATCAGTGTAAGACTGGTTCCCAGTCCGGAAATTTCGGGGGAAGATTATATGGGAATTTACGAAAATACTACAGGATATGAGGGACAGGAATAAACATGAGCAAAAAAGAAAAGAAAAAACGGACAGCAGGGGACATAATACGCAATCTCATCTTAGTGATTGCCATAGGTGTGTTTGCGTTTTCCGCTTTCCAGCTTGGAAAAATCTTCCTGGAATACAAGGCAGGAACAGATGAATATAATAGAGTGCGGGAATATGTTACCGTAACAGAGCCGGAACCGGAGCAAGAGCAGGAGGAAACCCAGACCGAGCCGGAAGCAGAGGAAGCGAAGCCTGTGCCGCCCCAGGTGGATTTTGACAGCCTAAAAGCCATTAACCCGGATGTTATCGGCTGGATTCAGATAGAAGGCACTTCTATCAGTTACCCTATTATGAAGGGGACGGACAATGAGTATTATCTGAAACATACCTTTGAAGGGAATTATAATGCCGCCGGTTCCATTTTCATTGACTATACCAATAATAGCAATTTTGAAGACTGCAATACCATTATTTACGGACATAATATGAAAAACGGTTCCATGTTCGGACTTTTAAGAAAACATTTTAAAGACCAGGAATCCGTTCCGGGACGTTACATATGGATTTGCACACCGGATAAAAATTACAGATACGAAATTTTCAGCAGCCATGTGGTAGACGCGGCAGGAGAAGTATACACCCTGTTTTCCGCTCCGGATGAGCAGTTTGCGTCCTATCTGGAAAAGATGAAAAGCCAGTCCCTGGTGGATTTCCAGACAGAGGTGACGGCTGAGGATAAGGTGATTACTCTTTCCACCTGTACGGGAAATGACGCTACCCGCTTTGTGGTGCAGGCCAAGAGAGAGGGAACGTATTAGGCAGGAATGGTAAGGAGGCAGGCATATGGAAACAGTAGAAAAACTGAGAGAAATCATTGCACATACAGAGAATCTGGTGTTTTTCGGAGGGGCAGGCGTGTCCACGGAAAGCGGGATTCCCGACTTCAGAAGTGTAGACGGTCTGTATCACCAGCAGTGGGATTACCCGCCGGAAACCATTTTAAGCCATACTTTTTTTCAAAGGAATCCCGAAGAATTTTACCGCTTTTATCGGGCTAAAATGTTGTGTGATACCGCAAAGCCAAACGCGGCCCACAAGTATTTGGCACATTTGGAGAAGGAAGGCAAATTGAAAGCTGTGATTACCCAGAATATCGACAATCTGCACCAGATGGCAGGAAGCCGTAAAGTTCTGGAACTGCACGGCAGTGTTTACCGGAATCACTGCACGAAATGCGGCGCTTTTTATGATTTTTCATATGTGAAGCAGAGCAGCGGCATGCCCAGATGTGAAACCTGCGGCGGCATGATTAAGCCGGATGTGGTTTTATACGAAGAGGCACTGGACCAAAAGGTGCTGTCAGAAGCGGTTCATGCTATTTCCGAAGCAGATGTACTGATTATCGGCGGCACGTCTCTGTCTGTGTATCCGGCAGCTTCGCTGATAGATGATTTCCGGGGACGTTATCTGGTGGTTATCAATAAGGACAGAACCCCCAGAGACCGTATTGCGGATTTGGTTATCAATGCCCCTATTGGTGAAGTTTGCAGGTATCTGGAAGAGAAGAGGACAGAATAGAAAGTGAAACCAAAGGAGAAACAAAATCTTGAAAGACAGAAATTTTGATTATGAAGTGGGAGACATTGTAAAACTGAAAAAGCAGCATCCCTGCGGCAGTCAGGAGTGGGAAATTCTGAGAGTAGGAGCAGATTTCCGTCTGAAATGCATGGGCTGCGAACATCAGGTCATGCTGTCCCGCAGACTGGTGGAAAAAAACACCAGAGAATTGAAAAAAAAGGCTTGAAATCCCAGTCCTCTTATGGTAAAATCGGGAATTGTGATATATTATTATCCTTGTTCCCTGCTCATCAGGGAGCCAAAAGACCAAAAGGAGGTACAACAAGCATGAACAAATACGAATTAGCATTAGTCGTAAATGCAAAGATTGAAGATGACGCTCGTGCAGCAGTAGTGGAAAAAGCAAAAGGCTACATTGCCCGTTACAACGGAAACGTAACAGAAGTTGAAGAATGGGGCAAGAAAAGATTAGCTTACGAAATCCAGAAAATGCGCGAAGGATACTACTACTTCATCCAGTTCGAAGCTGATGCAGCATGCCCTGCAGAAATAGAACGTCATATCCGCATTATGGACAATGTGTTAAGATATTTAGTTGTTAAGAAAGAGGCTTAATTCTTTTGACGGCACGAATCGGCTCATTGAAAAACAGCCTTTTCTTTCCAGATTTATGAGGTGATAAGATGAATAAAGTAATTTTAATGGGTCGTTTGACAAGAGACCCTGAGGTAAGATATTCCGCAGGGGAAAATTCTATGGCGATTGCCAGATATACACTGGCTGTTGACCGCCGTTTCAGGAGAGACGGAGAGGCAACCGCTGATTTTATCGGCTGTGTGGCTTTCGGAAGACAGGCAGAATTTGCAGAGAGATATTTCCGTCAGGGAATCCGTATTGTAGTGACTGGACGTATTCAGACCGGCAGCTACACAAACAGAGACGGCAACAAGGTTTATACCACAGATGTAGTTGTGGAAGAGCAGGAGTTTGCTGAGAGCAAATCTGTAAGCGACAGTCATGTAGGACAGGCTTCTATGGGAGCACCTGCACAGGCTGCACCGTCTCCAAGCGCTGCATCAGCAGACGGATTTATGAACATTCCCGATGGAATTGACGAGGAACTGCCATTTAGCTAAGGCTGGCAGTAATATGGATAGGAGGTAAACAATCATGGCTTACGAAAAAGGTAATAGACCGGATTCTCCAATGAAGAGAAGAGGCGGACGCAGAAGAAAAAAAGTTTGCGTATTCTGCGGACAGGAAAATAACGAAATCAGCTACAAGGATGCAAACAAGCTGAAAAGATACGTATCTGAAAGAGGTAAAATTCTTCCTAGAAGAATCACAGGAAACTGTGCTAAACATCAGAGAGCGTTAACAGTAGAAATCAAGAGAGCAAGACATCTGGCAATTATGCCTTATGTTCAGGACTAATTGAGATGACAGGCGCACTGCTTCGGCGGTGCGCTTTTTTCTTGTGTAAAATCTTAAAAGATGATATAATACTGTTACCTATTAATCAAAAGATGGAATTCTTTTGGGATTTATCGGCAGGTGAAGAGATGAATGGAAAATTAAAAATTAAAGGCCAGCTGAAATTTTATATGCAGTGGCCCTTCATTCTGACCATAGTGCTGCTGGTCATGGATATACTGGTATTTACCGTGAATGTAAAAGCCGGGGCACTGGTGACAGGATTCCTTGCAGTCTATATGCTCATTGCGGTTTTCATGTATTTCCACAGCAGAGCTACGATTATGAGTGAGTTGATTTCCTTTGCGACTCAGTACGGGCAGGTACAGAAAACTTTGTTGAATGAATTTATTGTACCCTATGCCCTTTTGGATTATAAGGGAAAAATTTTATGGCTGAATGAAGAATTTGCAAAACTGACAGGGAAGAACAGGAGATACCGTAAGGCTATCAGCAGTCTGTTTCCGGAAATCACGCAGGAAAAACTTCCGAAAGAAGAGGATGCAGAAATTGCTTTTCAGTTTGAGAAAAGAGATTATAAGGCGGTTATGCGCCGGATTTCCATGAAAAAGCTGCTGGAGGAGTCTGGTCTGCTGGAAATTGAGGAAGGCAGTGATTTGATTGCCTGCTATTTCTTTGATGAGACAGAACTGAATCAGTACATTCGCCAGAAGGAAGACGAAAAGCTGGTAACAGGGCTTTTGTATCTGGATAATTATGAAGAAGCGCTGAACAGTGTAGAGGAAGTCAGACGTTCTCTTCTGGTAGCGCTTATTGAGCGAAAGCTGAACAAATATTTCAGCGATGTGGATGGACTCATTAAGAAGCTGGAGAAGGATAAATTCATTCTGGTTATGCGTCAGCGTTCTCTGGAAGAGTTAAAGCAAAAACGTTTTAACATTCTGGAAGAGGTGAAAACGGTTAATATCGGAAATGATATGGCCGTTACTATTAGTATCGGAATCGGTATCAATGCACCTACTTATGCCCAGAATTATGAATATTCCCGTATCGCTATTGATTTGGCATTGGGCCGCGGCGGTGACCAGGTGGTTATCAAAGATAGGGACCAGATGACATATTACGGCGGCAAATCCCAGCAAATGGGTAAAAATACCAGGGTAAAAGCCCGGGTGAAAGCCCATGCTCTCCGGGAATTTATGGTCAGCAAGGATAAGGTTGTAGTCATGGGACACAAGATTTCCGATGTGGACTCTATCGGTGCAGGTATCGGTATCTACAGGGCGGCAAAATCTCTGAACAAAAAAGCTCACATTGTGGTAAATCATCCCACCATGTCAGTGCGTCCGATTATGGAAAATTTCCTGAAAAATCCGGATTATGATGAGCATATGTTTATAGACAGCGATGAAGCAAAAGAAATTGTGGATAACAATACAGTCGTTGTGGTGGTAGATACCAATAAGCCGAGTTATACAGAATGCGAAGAACTTCTGCATAAGACCAAGACCATTGTGGTGCTTGACCACCACCGTCAGGGCAGCGAAGTGATTCAGAATGCAGTGCTGTCCTATATTGAGCCTTACGCGTCTTCGGCCTGTGAAATGGTAGCAGAGATTCTGCAGTATTTTTCTGATGATATCAGGATTTACAATATTGAAGCAGACGCGTTGTATTCAGGCATTATTATTGACACCAATAACTTTACGGCAAAGACCGGTGTGCGTACCTTTGAGGCTGCAGCGTTCCTGCGAAGATGCGGGGCTGATGTAACCAGAGTGCGCAAAATGTTCCGCGATGATGTGAAATCTTACAGGGCTAAGGCAGAAGCCATTCGCCATGTAGAGACGTATAAAACCTGTTTTGCCATTGCCGTATGCCCCAGTGAGGGTATTGATAGTCCCACCGTAGTGGCTTCCCAGGCGGCCAATGAACTGCTGAATGTGGACAGCATTAAGGCAACCTTCGTGCTGACGGATTATCAGGGCAAAATTTTTATCAGTGCCAGGGCTATTGATGAAGTCAATGTGCAGCTGATTATGGAGAAAATGGGTGGCGGCGGCCATATTAATATGGCAGGTGCCCAGCTTCCGGGTGTAACTGTGGAAGAAGCAATCCGGCAGTTAAAAGCAACACTTGACCAGATGATGAAAGAAGGAGACATAGAAGTATGAAAGTAATACTGATTGAAGACGTAAAATCTTTGGGCAAAAAAGGACAGATGGTAAATGTAAGCGACGGATACGCAAGAAACATGCTGTTTCCCAAAAAGTTAGGCGTAGAGGCAACCCCGAAGAATATCAATGATTTGAAGCTTCAGAAAGCACACGAAGACAAAGTGGCAAAAGAAAATCTGGAAGCGGCAAAACAGTTTAAGACAGAACTGGAAACCAAACAGGTGATGGTAAGCATTAAGGTGGGAGAAAACGGCAGAACCTTCGGTTCTGTTTCTACAAAGGAAATTTCCGAAGCAGCCAAAGCGCAGCTTGGTTATGACATTGACAAGAAGAAAATGCAGCTTGCAAATCCAATCCGGGAATTAGGCACCACACTGGTTCCGGTAAAACTGCATCCACAGGTGACTGCAGACTTGAAAGTTGTAGTAAAAGAAGCGTAAGAAGGGAGTTCCCGCCGAAATGGAAGAAGCACTGATTAAGAGAATCCTGCCCCACAGTATGGAGGCAGAACAGTCGGTCATCGGCTCTATGATTATGAGCAGAGACGCTATTGTAGAGGCGTCGGAGATGATTACAGGGGCGGATTTTTACCAGCAGCAGTATGGTATCGTGTTTGAGGCCATGGTGGAGCTTCATGACGAGGGAAAAGCAGTTGACCTTGTAACATTGCAGGAGAGACTGAAAGAAAAGGATTTGCCGCCGGAAATTTCCAGCATGGAATTTGTCCGGGATTTGCTGGCAGCAGTTCCCACCTCAGCCAATGTAAAATACTATGCCGAAATCGTAGCAGAGAAATCCATGCTACGGAAACTGATTAAGACCACAGAGGAAATCAGCAATGCCTGCTATCTGGGCAAAGAGAAGACTCAGGACATTCTGGAAGTGACGGAGAAAAAAATCTTTGACTTGGTGCAGAATAGGGGAAGTGAAGAGTTTGTGCCTATCCGCCAGGTGGTGTTAAACGCCATTGAAAAAATCGAGAAGGCTTCCAGAACCCAGGGCAGCGTTACCGGTATTCCCACAGGTTTTATCGATTTGGATTATAAGATGTCGGGATTTCAGCCTTCGGATTTGATTCTGGTGGCGGCCAGACCTTCTATGGGAAAAACGGCTTTTGTATTGAATATTGCCCAGTATATGGCCTTTCACAGCGATGTGACAACGGCTATATTCAGTCTGGAAATGTCAAAGGAGCAGTTGGTAAACCGTCTCCTGGCTCTGGAATCCAAGGTGGATTCCCAGAATATTCGAACCGGTAATCTGGAAGACGAGGAATGGGCGAAGCTGATTGAAGGCGCCAATATTATCGGAAAATCAAACCTGATTATTGATGATAAACCTGGTATTTCTATCTCGGAACTGCGTTCCAAGTGCAGAAAATATAAGATGGAACACAATCTGGGCATTATCTTTATCGACTACCTGCAGCTGATGACGGGGAGCGGAAGAAGCGAGTCCAGACAGCAGGAAATTTCAGAGATTTCCCGTTCTCTAAAGGCACTGGCAAGAGAACTGCATGTACCGGTGGTGGCTCTTTCCCAGTTGAGCCGTGCAGTAGAGCAGCGTCCCGACCACAGACCCATGCTTTCAGACTTGCGAGAGTCAGGGGCCATTGAGCAGGATGCGGACGTGGTTATGTTTATTTATCGTGATGATTATTATAATAAAGATTCCGAGAACAAAAACATTGCGGAAATCATCATTGCAAAACAGAGAAATGGTCCTATTGGTACCGTAAATCTGGTTTGGATGCCGAATTATACGAAATTTGTGAATATGAAAAAATAAGAGGCAGCCGCTTTCATGCGGCTGCCTCTTGGAATATCCGGTATCACTCGTCATAGATGCTGACAATTTCCCCTTCCAGAATCCGGTTCATATTTTTTACAGCGCAGAAGTTTCCGCACATACTGCAGGTATCTTCTTTTTCCGGTTTGGCCTCTGCCCGGTAGCGTCTGGCTTTTTCCGGGTCCATACTGAGCCGGAACATTTCTTCCCAGTCCAGCCTTTTTCGAGCCGTGCTCATGGCATAATCCCAGTCAGAAGCCCCATGGATTCCTTTGGCAATGTCCGCAGCATGGGCCGCTATTTTAGAAGCGATAATCCCTTCTTTTACGTCCTGTTCGTCCGGCAGACGCAGATGTTCTGCGGGAGTGACATAGCACAGGAAAGATGCACCGTGGGAAGCTGCTACAGCGCCGCCTATGGCAGCTGTAATGTGGTCATATCCCGGTGCAATGTCTGTCACCAGAGGACCCAGTACATAAAAAGGTGCACCCTGACATACGGTCTGCTGGATTTTCATATTGGCTTCAATCTGATTTAAAGGCATGTGCCCCGGCCCCTCGATAATGACCTGTACATTCTTTTCCCAGGCCCGTCGGGTTAACTCGCCCAGTGTCACCAGTTCTTCTATCTGGGAAATGTCCCCGGCATCTGCGATACAGCCGGGACGGCAGGCATCTCCCAAGCTTAAAGTCACATCGTATTTTTGACAGATATCCAGAATCCAGTCATAGTGTTCATAAAACGGATTTTCCAGTCCGGTCATTTCCATCCAGGCAAAGATAATAGAGCCCCCTCTGGAAACAATGTTGGTAAGCCGCTTGTTTTCTTTGAAACGGCAGGCAGTGCTTTTATTGATACCCACATGAATAGTCATAAAGTCCACGCCGTCTTTGGCATGCATTTCTACAATATCCAGCCATTCCTGTGTGGTGATGTCTTTTAATGGTTTATGGTAGTAAACCACAGCGTCATAAATCGGTACAGTTCCAATAATGGCAGGGCACTCCTGAGTCAGCTTCCGGCGGAACTTTCTGGTATCCCCGTAAGAACTTAAATCCATAATGGATTCTGCACCCATTTCCACGGCGCTTTGTACCTTCTGCAATTCCATATCAACGTCTTTCCAGTCCCTTGAAGTTCCCAGATTCACATTGATTTTCGTTTTCAGCATAGAGCCCACGCCGTTGGGATTTAGACATTTGTGCAGTTTGTTGGCCGGAATGACGGCTTTTCCCTCTGCCATGTACTGACGCAGTTCTTCGGGAGAGATACCTTCCTTTTCGGCAACAAGTTCCATTTCCTTTGTGATGATACCCTGCCTTGCGGCATGCATTTGTGTAGTGTAAGTCATAGGTTTTCTCCAATCTTTTATTTTTTAAACCAGAGAATCCGAACCTGCGGCACAGCCATTTTCCACAAAAAAGAAAAAGTCTGTGCCGAAAGGATGCACAGACATATAAAATCAGTATGTGTAAACTCCCTACGTTGGCATAATCCAAATCAGGTAATACAGGTCGAAGCCAAACTTCCTCTCAGCCCATGGGGCTCCCTGGTTATTTTTTATCAGTTTAGCACCGCTTTAAGTAGTTGTCAACAGTTTTTGTCGAACGTATTTTCTTGCAATTTAACAGGGGTTTGTTATAATAATTAGGAGAAACAAAGAAAGGGGTCAGTATATGCAGAAGGCCATTTATTCGGTTTCGGAGGCAGTTCACTTTCTGGGAATTCAATCCCATGTGCTCAGGTACTGGGAAGAAGAACTGTGCCTTCCGATTGGAAGAAACGAAATGGGACACAGATACTACACCCGATGGGATATTCAGGTTTTTCTGAGTATTAGAGAACTAAAGAAAAAAGGGTATGCACTGAAAGAAATAGGAGAACTGACAACCCTTTTTTATAAAAATCAGGCAGAGAAAAAACAACCTGAACATAGAACAGCGACCCTTTCCGTATCAAGGGAATTTATGGAAATTATCAGTAAACTTGTAACGGACAGGCTTCAGGAAAAAAATTCCGGGGAAGAGAGGTATAAAAGACTGGATGAGCGAATCCGCAGCTGCCAGCAGTACAGGCGGGAAGCGGCAGCGGCTGTGGAGAAGGAAGGGCAGAAAAAGAAACGGTTTTTTCAGAAAAAATAAAACGAAGAGGCAGGAATCACGAAAATTCCTGCCTCTTCGTATACGCTTCATGATACAAAACATCATAGATGTTTCTGTATTATGTAAATCTTAGCCTTCTACGATAGCTTCTGTAGGACAAACACCAGCGCATGTTCCGCAGTCAACGCATGTATCAGCGTCGATAACGTATTTGTCATCACCTTCGGAAATAGCTTCCACTGGACATTCACCAGCGCATGTTCCGCAGCTTACACATTCATCTGTAATAACGTATGCCATGATTGTACCCTCCTTATATATTCTGAACCTTGCGATTCAGTTCTTAGGGTTATTCTAATATATTTATTTCTATAATACAAGTCTTAATTTAGAAACATAGCAGGATTTTTTTGTGCATACAGGGGAAAAAAGGGAAGCGTAAAATGGAGAAAAACAGTTGAATATAATGAGAAAAGAGATTATAATAAGATAATAGAAAATTTTAAGGAGGAATTACCCATGAAAGTAACACCAGATATGACAATTGGTGAACTGCTTCGTTTAGATGAAAATATTGTGCCGATTCTTATGAGAGCAGGCATGCACTGCATCGGCTGTCCTTCCGCACAGGGAGAATCACTGGCAGAAGCAGCTATGGTTCACGGAATTGACGGAAATATGTTAGTTGCTCAGATTAACGATTTTCTGGAAAATAAATAAAAATGTGAAAAACCTCCGGGCAGAGATTCTGCTGCGGAGGTTTTTTGCTTGCATCTTAGATTTTTGTCAGCTGTGTCAGTGCATTTTGCGGAATCATGCAACCGCCGTGCTCCTCCAGATAAGCCTGCTTGGCCGGGGAGAAAGAGGTACCGCTTCCATATTCGGAAAGTATGTTGCATACTTTGTTGAAATCTTCCGGCAGGGTTTTCTCCTGACGCAGTATCAGTGAATAGGTACCGTCCTTTTCGTTTTTATACAAAGCGCTGAAACCTTGGAAAAAATTATTCAGTCCGTGAGCGGCTTCAATGACAGTATCCAGATTCCGGAATGTGTACTCGCGCATTAAATTTACGGAAACCGGAGTTTCCTCAGAAATCTCAGTCTTTTTTGTCTCTTTTGTAGTTTCTTCAGAATTTCTTTCTTTCTTTTTGCGTTCCATGGCTCTGGATTTTGCCTCATAAATTTTCTGGAAAATACCCAGAATATCGTCTGCACCTTCTACTTCCACCGGAGGGGCTTCCTCAGACGATGTTCCGGAATTGCCCAGAGGAGTAAATTTGGAAAAACGTGTATCCAGTTCTTCTGGGTCGTCTACCTTGGAAATAATTAAAATAATGCTGTCTGCAGATACGGGAATGGCCTCAATCATCAGAGGGGTATTGTCTGCTTCAAAGCCAAATTCCAGGTTAGCCTGCTGCATCATATCGCGAAAGAGACTTTTGGCATTTTCACTTCCGTAAGCCAGTTCGCTTAAACGAATATGCCGCTCTTCCAAATCAGCTCTGGTAAGTGTGCAGCGTATTTGATTTTCATTTATTTTTTCTATTTTCATAACATCACATCCTGTCTGGTTATTTATCTAAAGATGCTATTTTTCCTTTTATATTATATACTATGCACCGTCGGATTGTAAAGAAGAAATACTTGCTAATTTACCGTACAGATGCTATAATAGGGAACAGATAGAGAAGACTGCCCTGTAAATTTTACAGGAAGGAGTGAAACTCAGGTAGTCTTTTCATGTTCGGCAGATTTTATGATTCAAGAAATGCAGCATTCTGCTGCAGCAGGCGGATACATTCTGTATCACTGCAAATTTCCACTTATACCAGAACATACGGGGAGTCTTTCTTTATCTGTTTGTAACTGAATGAGGCGTTTTGTGCGGAAAAAAAGAAGAAGCAGGATAATAATATATCACAAACATTTGCATTCTGCGGGAGGAAAGTATGGATAAAAACGAAAGGAAGATTCTGCACCGGGAACTGGAGACTTATGAGGATATGGGGGTGACGTTGTATCTGAACGGAAGGTCTACCACACCGAAACGTATTGAGAAAGCATATAAGATGGCAGAAGAAGGCGGTTATATGCGGGATTACATTCAAGATGAAGATGGAAAGCTTCAGGCCGTTTCCTTTGATTTGGTAAAGGGCTGAATCACCATAATTGTGTATAAAAAAGAAAAAAATCTGAAAAAAACATGAAATCCTGGAAGAAATAGATGACGAAAGAAAAAAATATGCTATAATACACATAAAAAGAGAGTTTAAAAGGAGCTGGAAAATGGCAAAACGAAGGAAAAGAAGAAGACGCAGGAGAGGGATTCCTCCCGTGTTTATAGCATTATTTCTTATCGTAATTGTTGGTGCAGCAGGTATTATTACAAGTTATGTAAAGAAATATACACCGTCAGATACCAGAATGGATTTGGAACAGTACTATAAGCTGGAAGGTCAGGAGGAAGCTGCTTTGATTCTGCAGGATACGGTCAGTGACAGCAAAGGCCGGGTGGCAGACGGAAAAATCTATATCCCCTACAGCGTGGTAACGGATACGCTGGACGGAAGATTTTACTGGGATGAAGAGACACAGAAAATGCTGTATACCACACCCGATGCGGTGATGGAGATTCAGCCGGAAACTACGTTCAGTACAACCGCCGGGACAGAGCAGGAGGAAGGTTATGTTCTTGTAAAGGAATTTGACGGCAGTTATTACATTGCTCTGAACTTTCTGGAGAAATACATGCAGATAACAAGTCAGGTATATGAAAGTCCGGCAAGGGCTGTGATTTCTTATAAATGGCAGAGCATGCAGACTGTGGAAGCAAAAAAGGATACCGTGGTGCGTTATCAGGGGGGGATTAAAAGTCCGATTCTTTCAGAAGTGAAAGAGGGTGATTCCCTGCAGCTTCTGGAGGAAATGGAAAACTGGTCCAGAGTTATGACTGCGGACGGTTTGGATGGCTATGTGCAGAAAGAAGATTTAAAAGCAGCAGAAGAAACGGAACTGGTATATGAGGGCAGCTATGAAGAGAATTATACCAGTCTTACCAGAGATTATAAGATTAACCTGGCCTGGCATCAGGTAACATCCGAGGCAGCCAATTCTGCATTTGACCAGACGATGGAGGAGGTAAAGGGGGTGAATGTCGTTTCTCCCACCTGGTTTTCCGTTACGGGAGGCGAGGGTACCATTTCTTCCCTGGCCAGCGCTGAGTATGTGGACAAGGCTCATGCAAAAGGCATGGAGGTATGGGGACTGATTGATAATTTTGATGAAAATGTAAGCACACTGGAAACTCTGTCAAAGAGAAGCGCTCGGACTCATATTATCGAAATGCTTCTAAGTGAGGCAAAAAGAGTGGGAATGGATGGCATTAATGTGGATTTTGAAGCCCTGACAGAGGAAGAGGCACCGCATTTTATCCAGTTTATCCGGGAGCTGTCTGTCACCTGCAGGGCAAACAATCTGGTTTTGTCTATTGATGACCCGGTGCCGCAGTATACGGCTTTCTATAACCGGAAGGAACAGGGAATTATGGCGGATTATGTGATTATCATGGGATATGACGAGCATACCACAGGTTCCGAAAGTGCCGGCTCAGTGGCTTCTCTGCCGTTTGTGGAGGAAGGAATTGTGCAGACGCTCAAAGAAGTTCCCAGGGAAAAGGTGATTAACGCTGTACCATTCTATACCAGATTATGGACAGAGAATAACAACGGTATGGTATCCAGTGAGGTCTTTGGCATGGACCAGGCGGACAAGTATGTCCAGGAAAAGGGGATGGAGGTCTACTGGAACAAAGACGTCTCCCAGAATTACGGAGAACTTGTTACAGCTGAGGGAACACAGAAAATCTGGCTGGAAGATGAAAAATCCCTGGAGGAGAAAATGAAGCTGGTTCAGCAGTATGAGCTGGCTGGTGTAGCTGCATGGAAACTGGGATTTGAACGGGCAGATGTCTGGGAAATCATCGGTAAATATTTACAGTAAGAAAAGAAAATACGAGGTGGAGTATCATGGCAGAATACGAAATGTTTAAGACAACCCTTATGGGCGGATATGACAAGGAAGAAGTGCAGGAACTGATTCAGAAGCTGAAAGACGAAATGGCAGAGATTCAGGTCAACTATAAGAAGCAGATTGCAGACCGGGATACAAAGATTGCAGAGCTTCAGAAACGAATTGAATTAAAAGAAGCTTATCAGGCCCGCATGGAGGAAGATATCAAGGAAAAATACCAGAAGTATATTGACAATTACGAAAGTATCGGAAAGCTGGTATTTGAAGCCCAGATAAAGGCGGAGGGCATGGAAAATGAAGCACGGGAAAAGTGTGAAAAAATGATAGCGGAAGCAGAAGAAGAAGCCAAACGCCGGGTGGAAGCTGTACAGTCAGAGATTGATGATAAACTTCTGGAAGGTAAGAAGAAATATGTGGCTGTACAGGAAGAAATGAACGGTATCGTAGAGCTGATTAATCAGGCTCAGAGAAGATTTATGTCTTCTTATAAGGAGGTACATCAGATTATCAGCAGTATGCCTACATCTCTGAGCGATATCGGGGAGGATACGGAACTGGAAATCCATAAAATCGAAATCCCGGAGGAAGAACATCCGGAAGCAGAAGTGGACGACGAACTGCATCTGGGAGATACCCAGGAACTGGACATCATGGATGCCATGGAGGATATTGCGGAACTGGAAGAGTTTGACGAAGAGGACGAGGAAGACGAAGACAGTAAGCTGGCGCTCCAGATTTCAAAACTGCTCAGCGAAGAGGATGAGGCCATGCTGGAAGAAGAACTGGATGGTCTTCTCAAAGAATAAAAGGTGGATAAAAGCGAGAATAGCAGAAAGGCTGCAGGATGCTCTTTTTAATAAAAAATGGAGCAGGCTGCAGCCTTTTGTTGTCTGTCAGTCTTCTTCAATAATCTGTAGTTCCAGATAGTCAAAGTCCAGGATTTCAATAAAATTATCCTGCGAAAACCGTACTTTTGAAAATTTCTGAAAGTCTTTGATGTTGGCATCCAGCCATATGGGGGATGGAAGATCAAACTCATGGCAGATGCAGTCCAGACAGTGAAATACCTTTTTTGTCCGGCTGTTTTTGGTATCATCACAGATCACCGTGCTTTTCTGAATGCGTGTGTCTTTATAAATATTTCCCATTAATCGGAACATGAAAAACGTCCTTTCTGTATTGTAATCGCTTCTATTTCGCATTGTGATATTTATTATAAGGAAGATGAGAAGGGCTGTAAAGCCTGTTTTCAAATCTTTTATGGACAGGTTGTATAGATTGTATATGGAATTTCTGAAAATCAGTCAAAATGACGGGATTGGTTAGGGGATTGTCCATGCTTACAAAGACTTAAAGTAATATTTGGGCATTTGACCTATGGAAAAAAAGCAGGGATAGAGGTATACTAAACACAGTTCAAACGAGAGCAATCGCATATGTTTAGGAGGATAATTAAAATGGCAAGTTTATCATTACAGCATATTAACAAGACTTACCCAAATGGCTTTGAAGCAGTAAAAGATTTCAATCTTGAAATTGCAGATAAAGAATTCATCATCTTCGTAGGACCTTCAGGTTGTGGTAAATCTACAACACTTCGTATGATTGCAGGTCTGGAAGAAATCACAGGCGGTACATTAAAGATTGGCGACAAAGTAGTAAACGATGTAGAACCAAAAGACAGAGATATTGCAATGGTATTCCAGAACTATGCTCTGTATCCACATATGACAGTTTATGACAACATGGCATTTGGTCTGAAACTGAGAAAAGTTCCAAAAGACCAGATTGACAAAATGGTAAAAGAAGCAGCTAAGATTCTTGACCTGGAAAAATTATTAGACCGTAAACCGAAAGCTCTTTCCGGTGGTCAGAGACAGCGTGTTGCTATGGGACGTGCTATCGTGCGTGAGCCTAAAGTATTCTTAATGGACGAACCTCTGTCAAACCTGGATGCAAAACTTCGTGTTCAGATGCGTACTGAGATTTCCAAATTACATGAAAGATTAGGTGCTACCATCATCTACGTTACACATGACCAGACAGAGGCTATGACACTGGGTACAAGAATCGTTGTTATGAAAGACGGTGTTGTACAGCAGGTAGATACACCGCAGACATTATACAATGCTCCATGTAACTTATTCGTTGCTGGATTCATCGGTTCTCCTCAGATGAACTTCTTAGATGCAGTTGTACACGTAAAAGGAAACGATGTTGAATTACAGATTGGCAGCACTACACTTCAGGTACCTGCTTCCAAGAAAAAAGCCCTTATCGAAGGCGGATATGATGGAAAAACTGTTGTTATGGGTATTCGTCCAGAGCATGTATATGACGATGAAGCTCGTATCCAGGCATTCCCGAACAGCACAATCGAAGGAAAAATTACTGTTTACGAATTACTTGGTGCTGAAGTTTATCTGTACTTTGATACAGAAGGATTCTCTATGACAGCAAGGGTAAATCCTCGTACAACAGCAAGAACAGGCGATACTGTTAAATTTGCATTAGACATGGAAAAAGTTCATGTATTTGACAAAGAAACAGAGCAGGTTATTACAAACTAAAAAATGTGAATGAGAATAGAATCCCGTCTGGAGTTTCCAGGCGGGATTTTTGAAAATCGGTGATATTTATTTTAGTCCAGCAGCCGTGACCCGGAAAGCGTGGGATTAAAGTTTCCTTTCATACTCTTGATAGAGCGTGAAGTCAGCACATAATCTTCAGGAAGTTCACGAGGAGAAAATCCGGTCATTTCTTTGAAAGTTCTGTTAAAGTGTCGTATGGTATCAAACCCGCACAGAGTAGCGATTTCCGTAATGGACAGGTGTTTTGTGTTGTGCCGAAGCATGTCAATAGCTTTTTCAAGCCGTATGATATTCAGATATCTGGAAAAAGTCATTCCGGAAATGTTTTTAAAAAATTTAGAAAAATAAGGTTGAGACAGTCCCATAAAGCTGCTGGCGTCCGCAAAGGTGAGATAGCTGTATTTTTCTTCAATTTCACTGAGCAGGTTTTTATAATTTTCCATGGAAGTATGGAAGCGGTTTGCTTTTGGTTCCACAAGATTATGTGTCGACAGCGCTTCACAGCGGTAAATGTCCACTAAAAGACTGCGGATAAGGCTGGTGATTTTCAGTTCATAAAAGGGCTGTTTTTCCTTTAATTCATTTTTTACAGTCTGACAGAGCCCCGGAATCAAGGCAGCCATCCAGGAGTCCAGAAGAGGAGAGGCGAGTTGTGCCCGTCGGGTAATCTCCTGAATGATAGAGCCGTCAAACATGAGAATGGACGTAATGCTTCCCGGTTCCCCTTTAATATAGTGGATTTCCCCGCTTTCAATGAGAGCCGCTTCTCTGCTGTGAAGGTCATAGGCAGTATGGTTGAGGGAAACCGTTACGCTTCCTTTTTCAATATAAATCAGTTCAAATTCCAGGTGCCAGTGAGGCAAATTGTGCAGGTTTTCATAGCGTCCTGTCCAGGCTCGTTCTTTTCCTTCCCGTTTTTCAAAATTAGCCAGCATATGCAGCCCTCCTTTTGGTATACTGAAACTTTTCTTATACTGTAACAAAAAAGATAATAAATGTCCATATTGCGGCAACAAAGTTCTTTCTTTTTTTGCGCTGGAGAGTATACTGAAACGTAGAAAAAGGAACGAAAAATTGCCGGATGGCAGAGTATAATAGGAGGAAAATTAATATGTTGGAAATGAAAAATTATCAGTTCTGGTTTTGTACAGGTTCACAGGATTTATATGGACAGGAATGTCTGGAGCACGTGGCAGAGCACTCCAAAATTATGGTAGACAGATTAAATGAATCAGGGGTACTTCCCTATGAAGTGGTATGGAAACCAACTCTTTTGACAAATGCTATGATTCGTCAGACCTTTAATGAGGCCAATGCAGAGGAGACCTGTGCAGGTGTGATTACCTGGATGCACACCTTTTCGCCTGCAAAATCCTGGATTTTGGGACTGCAGGAATACAGAAAACCGCTGCTGCATTTGCACACACAGTTTAACAGAGAAATTCCATATGATTCCATTGATATGGATTTCATGAACGAAAACCAGTCTGCTCACGGAGACAGAGAATACGGTCACATTGTTAGCCGCATGAGAATGGAGCGCAAGGTGATTGTAGGCTTCTGGGACGACAAAGAAGTGCAAAAGAGAATAGCTTCCTGGATGCGTACCGCAGTAGGGGTGATTGAAAGCAGCCATATCCGTGTTATGAGAATTGCGGATAACATGAGAAATGTAGCGGTTACAGAAGGTGATAAGGTAGAAGCGCAGATTAAGTTCGGCTGGGAAGTAGACGCTTATCCGGTCAATGAGATTGCAGACGCAGTAAATCAGGTTTCTAAGGGAGATACCGATGCCCTGGTGGAAGAATATTATGATAAATATGACATTCTTCTGGAAGGCAGAGATGCGGATGAATTCCGAAGACATGTGGCTGTACAGGCACAGATTGAAATTGGTTTTGAACGTTTCCTGGAAGAGAAAAACTATCAGGCTATTGTGACACATTTCGGTGATTTGGGCTGTCTGCAGCAGCTTCCGGGTCTGGCTATTCAGAGGCTTATGGAAAAAGGCTATGGCTTCGGCGGAGAAGGTGACTGGAAAACAGCGGCCATGGTTCGTCTGATGAAAATTATGACACAGGGCAAAAAAGACGCAAAAGGAACTTCCTTTATGGAAGATTACACATACAATCTGGTTCCGGGAAAAGAAGGAATTCTGGAGGCTCACATGCTGGAAGTGTGCCCGACGATTGCAGAAGGGCCAATCAGCATCAAATGCCAGCCGCTGTCCATGGGAGACCGGGAAGCCCCGGCAAGACTGGTGTTTACATCCAAGACAGGAAAGGGTATTGCAACTTCTCTTATTGATTTAGGAGACAGATTCCGTCTGATTATCAATGAGGTAAACTGCAAAAAGGTGGAACAGCCAATGCCGAAGCTTCCGGTAGCTACGGCTTTCTGGACACCGGAACCAAGTCTGCAGACAGGTGCTGAGGCGTGGATTCTGGCAGGCGGTGCGCACCACACAGCATTCTCCTACGATTTAACCTCAGAGCAGATGGGAGACTGGGCAGCAGCCATGGGCATTGAGGCGGTTTACATTGACAAAGATACCACCATTTGCAATCTGAAAAATGAACTTCGCTGGAATGAGGCAGCCTATAGACTAAACCTTTAAAATTCCAATATACCTGAAGAATCAAGATAAGAGTCCTCCGGGGAAGCGGTATCTGACCGTTTACCCGGGGGACTTTTGCCATATACGGCTTGCCAATTAAAAAAAAATAATGTATTATTATTTTAGAAAATCCCGGGACGGACCCAAAGGAGAGAGGAATTATGATTTCAAGCCAGGTAATACAAAAAACATTAGATGAACTGAGAATGATTACAAGAATTGATTTGTGTGTCATGGATATAGATGGGAAAGTCAACTCTACCACGTTTGCTACAGAGGAAGAAGATTTCGGTGATGTGAGAGCTTTTGCAGAATCTATGGCAGACAGCCAGGTGATGAAGGGCTGCCATTTCTTTAAGATTTATGATAATCAGACAGTAGAATATATACTGGTTGCCAAAGGAGGCAATGAAGATGCCTACATGATTGGCCGTGTGGCAGTAGCGGAGATTCAGAACCTGATTGTGGCTTACAAAGAGCGTTTTGACAAATCCAACTTTATTCAGAACCTGATTCTGGACAACCTGCTTTTGGTAGATGTTTACAACAGAGCAAAAAAACTGCACATTCCTGTGGAATCTAAGAGAGTAGTCCTGCTGGTGGAAACCAGAAATGAAAAGGACCAGGATTCCATGGAAATTTTGAAAAATCTGTTCATTGCCAGAAACAATGACTTTATTACTGCTATTGATGAGAAGAACATTATCATTGTCCGCACTTTGGAAGAGAGCGACGGATACGAAGAAATCGAAAATATTGCAAGTATGATTGTGGATATGTTAAATGCAGAGGCCATGTCTCAGGTTCGTGTTTCTTATGGTAACATTATTCACGAAATCAAGGATGTATCACGCTCCTATAAAGAAGCGAAGATGGCTCTGGACGTAGGAAAAATCTTCTATGTGGAGAAAAATATTGTAGGCTATAACAATCTGGGAATCGGACGTTTGATTTATCAGCTTCCTATGCCTCTTTGTGAAATGTTCATGAAAGAAGTATTTGGGGGCAAACTTCCGGAATCTCTGGATGATGAGACGCTCAATACCATTAACAAATTCTTTGACAACAACCTGAATATTTCTGAGACTTCCAGACAGCTGTTTCTGCACAGAAATACACTGGTGTACAGACTGGAAAAAATTCAGAAGAGTACAGGACTGGATATCCGCGTTTTTGATGACGCGCTGACCTTTAAGATTGCGCTGATGGTATCCAGCTACATGGATTTCATGAAAAATCAGGATTAATTGATAAGTATAACATAAAACTGCTGCAGAAAACAGGGAACAGAAAGTGTTCAAAACCGGTTTTCTGCAGCAGTTTCTTATTTTTCAGGCAGAAATAGAAATCGGGTGCATCCTCGTGTATTATTGTATACAATTATTTTATTGCGATAAATTACTTGCTTTTTAAAGCGATAAAATTTATAATGGTAGAAAATACGTTAAGAACAGACGGAGGGAAAGCCATGATTCAATTATATAAAAACGGTGCCTGGCTGATAAACGGAACAGAGCTGGTGGAGGATTCCCCGGAAGCGAAAGCACAGATTCAGCAGAAGTATGACAAAGTTGTTCCCGGTAAGGAAGAGGCGGGAAAGAATACCATTGCCTATTCTATTTTACAGGCGCACAATACATCAGACAATATGGAAGACCTGAAAATCAAGTTTGACAAACTGACTTCTCATGATATTACCTTTGTGGGAATTATTCAGACGGCCAGAGCCTCAGGACTGGAAAGATTTCCAATTCCCTATGTGCTGACAAACTGCCACAATTCCCTGTGCGCAGTAGGCGGAACCATTAATGAAGATGATCATATGTTTGGCCTGACCTGTGCCAAACGTTATGGCGGTGTGTACGTACCTCCACATCAGGCTGTGATTCATCAGTTTGCCAGAGAAATGCTGGCAGAGGGAGGGAAGATGATTCTGGGCTCTGACAGCCATACCCGCTATGGGGCGCTGGGCACTATGGCAATGGGGGAAGGCGGACCGGAACTGGTAAAACAGCTTCTGGGAAGAACTTACGATATTAAACGTCCCGAAGTTGTGGGCGTGTATCTCACCGGGAAACCAGTGCCGGGGGTAGGACCTCAGGATGTTGCCCTGGCCATTATCGGCGCAGTGTTTGAGAGCGGTTATGTGAAAAATAAAGTGATGGAATTTGTAGGGCCCGGCGTGGAAAATTTAAGTGCAGATTACCGTATCGGTATTGATGTTATGACTACAGAAACCACTTGTTTGTCATCTATCTGGAAGACCGATGACAAGATAAAGGAATTTTACGAAATCCACGGCAGAGGCGGGGACTTTAGAGAACTGAACCCGAAAGAGGTGGCCTATTATGACGGACTGGTTTATGTGGATTTGAGCCAGATAAGACCTATGATTGCCATGCCGTTCCACCCAAGCAATACATATACCATTGAAGAATTGAATGCAAATCTTATGGATATTTTGGAGGATGTGGAGAAGAAGGCGCAAATCAGTCTGGACGGAAAGATACCATATACGCTGAAAGATAAAGTGAAAAACGGCAGACTGTGTGTAGAACAGGGAATTATTGCAGGCTGTGCAGGCGGAGGTTTTGAAAATATCTGTGACGCAGCGGATATTTTAAGAGGGGCCAGCATTGGTGCAGACGCTTTTACTTTAAGTGTTTACCCGGCAAGTACGCCGATTTATATGGAGCTTGCTAAAAATGGTGTGCTGGCCGACTTGCTGCAGACCGGAGCAGTAGTGAAGACAGCCTTCTGCGGTCCATGCTTCGGCGCAGGGGACACACCGGCAAATAATGCGCTGAGTATTCGACACTCTACCAGAAACTTCCCTAACCGGGAAGGCTCTAAGATTCAGAATGGACAGATTTCTTCTGTGGCTCTTATGGATGCCCGATCCATTGCAGCAACCGCAGCCAATAAGGGACGGCTTACCCCTGCAACAGAATATGCAGGAGAATACAGAAGACCGGTTTATCACTTTGACGGACAGATTTACGAAAATCGCGTTTTTGACAGTAAGGGAAAGGCAGATTCCAGTGTGGAAATCCAGTTTGGACCGAATATTAAGGACTGGCCGTCTATGCCGAAACTGACAGATAATCTGCTCTTAAAGACCGTAGCAGAGATTCATGACCCGGTAACCACTACGGATGAACTGATTCCTTCCGGGGAAACTTCTTCTTACCGCTCCAATCCGCTGAAACTGGCAGAATTTGCTCTGTCCAGAAAAGCGCCGGATTATGTGGGGCTGGCAAAAGAGATTCAGAAGGCGGAACTGGCCAGAGAGCAGGGCGAAAATCCAGTAAAGGCTGTGCCGGAACTGGAAGGCGTCTGGAGCAAAATCAAAGAAGCCTGCCCGGAGGCAGATGTGGAAAATACCGGAATCGGAAGCACGATTTTCGCTGTGAAACCGGGAGACGGTTCTGCCAGAGAACAGGCGGCTTCCTGCCAGAAAGTGCTGGGAGGATGGGCAAACATTGCCAATGAATACGCAACCAAGAGATACCGTTCCAATCTGATGAACTGGGGTATGCTGCCGTTCCTGATTCCGGAAGGCAAGCTGCCGTTCCGGAAAGGAGATTTCATTTTTGTTCCCGAAATCCGAAAAGCGGTGGAAGAGGGCAGCAGGGAAGTCCGTGCCCTGGCTGTAGGAGAAACAGTCACAGAGTTCACTCTAGGCCTGGGAGAAATGACGGAGGATGAGCGAGAGATTATTCTCCAGGGATGTTTGATTAATTATTATCGGGCGAAGTAAGGATAGTGTATTGTGTCACGCATACAGTACCCTGGTTGCGCAGTCTGGCATAAATTTTTCTGAAATCCGAAGGTGATATTTAAAAAAGCAATATTTGGGCAATAATGCGCATTTATAGTAATGACGAATTTGGAAAAACCAGTAAAATAAAGGTTAAGAAATACAAGAGACCGGAGGATGCAGTATGAAAAATCATAGAAAAGAAAGAGCCCAGGCGCGGGAAAAGGCAAAAAAACTGGTGGCTCAGATGACACTTATGGAAAAGGCAGCGCAGCTTCGTTATGATGCGGCACCAGTGGAAAGACTGGGAGTTCCCACCTACAATTACTGGAATGAGGCTTTGCACGGTGTGGCAAGAGCGGGAGTAGCAACCATGTTTCCCCAGGCCATTGGAATGGCAGCAGCCTTTGATGAGGAAGCTATGGAAAGAGTAGGGGATATCATTGCTACAGAAGGAAGAGCAAAATACAATGAATATTCCAAACACGATGACAGAGATATTTACAAAGGACTGACTTTCTGGTCACCTAACGTAAATATTTTCCGTGACCCAAGATGGGGCAGAGGACATGAGACATACGGAGAGGACCCGTATCTGACTTCACGTCTGGGCGTGCGGTTCGTGGAAGGTCTGCAGGGAGACGGGCCGGTGATGAAAGCCGCGGCTTGTGCGAAACATTACGCAGTGCACAGCGGACCAGAGGCCATCCGCCATGAATTTAATGCAGAGTGCAGCATGAAGGATATGTGGGAAACGTACCTTCCGGCTTTTGAGGCATTGGTAACCGAGGCGGATGTGGAGGCTGTTATGGGCGCTTATAACCGTACTAATGGAGAGCCATGCTGCGGACATCAATATCTCATGGAAGAGGTTTTGAGAGGAAAATGGAAATTTGATGGACATTTTACTTCCGACTGCTGGGCAATCAAAGATTTCCATGAATTTCATAAAGTGACGAAAAATGCCAGAGAATCTGCAGCGCTTGCTCTTAAACGGGGCTGTGATGTGAACTGTGGAAATACATATCTGCATCTTTTGGGGGCTGTGGAAGAAGGACTCATTACAGAAGAAGAAATTACCACATCGGCAGAACGTCTGATGACTACCAGATACCTGCTTGGCTTATTTGAAGGAAGCGAATATGATAAGATTCCTTATGAAGTGGTGGAATGTAAAGAGCATATAGAAGCGGCTCTGGATATGGCGAGAAAAGGCAGTGTACTTTTGAAAAATGACGGTGTGCTGCCTCTGGACAAGACCAAACTGCAGACCATTGGTGTTATCGGTCCAAATGCCAACAGCCGTGCGGCATTGATTGGAAATTACCATGGTACTTCTTCCAGATACATTACAGTTTTGGAAGGGATTCAGGATGAAGTGGGAGACGACGTGCGGATGCTGTATTCCGAAGGGTGTCAGCTTGCAAAGGACAGAGCGGAAAATCTGGCATGGACACAGGACAGGATTTCGGAGGCAGTGATTACTGCAGAACACAGTGATGTGGTGATTCTCTGTGTAGGACTTGATGAAACTCTGGAAGGGGAAGAAGGAGATACTGGAAACAGCGATGCTTCCGGTGATAAGAAAGACCTTCATCTTCCGAAAGTGCAGGAAGAGCTCATTGAAAGAGTGACAGCTGTAGGAAAACCTACTATCCTAGTGCTTATGGCAGGGAGCGCTATTGATTTGAACTATGCAGAAGAAAACTGCAGCGGTATTCTTCTGGCCTGGTATCCGGGTGCCAGAGGCGGAAAAGCTGTGGCAGACCTGTTGTTTGGCAAGGTATCTCCGTCGGGAAAACTACCTGTTACTTTCTACAAGGATTTGGAAGGTATGCCGGAATTTACGGATTACTCTATGAAAAACCGTACTTACCGCTACATGGAAGGAGAGGCTTTATATCCCTTTGGATATGGGCTGACCTATGGAGCTGTACGGGTGAAGGAAGTGCAGGTTTTAAATGCTGTGACCGGAGAAAGCGATATAGAAGTGCAGGTAGCAGTGGAAAACAGGGGAGGCACAGACACAGAAGACGTGGTACAGATTTACATAAAAGATATGGAATCGCCACTGGCTGTGAGAAATTACAATCTGTGTGCTTTTCACAGGGTATTTTTGAAGGCTGGCGAAAGTCAGACTCTGACCTTGACCGTTCCGAACCGTGCTATGGAAGTGGTTGATGAACAGGGAAACCGCCGTATTGACAGCAAGAATTTCAAGCTGTTTGTGGGAGTTTCACAGCCGGATAAGAGAAGTGAAGAACTTACCGGAGAAAAAACAGTGGAAGTGACTGTGACACTAAAATAGGTCATAATATAAAAATATAAGAGAAAAAAGCTGAAGTAAATGTTTTATAGAGACATTTTATTTCAGCTTTTTTTGTGAGGTATTTATAAAATATATTTGAAAACTGCAAAGACAATGGTAAGAATTTTATAGAATCAGGATAGATTATTAAATGGTTTAAAAGAAAAGAGTTTGCTATCATGTAACTACAAAATAAATGAACGAAAAGGAGAAACGGTTATGAAAAGAAAATTAGCAGTGGCAACAGCGCTTACAATGTCAGCACTTATGGGACTGTCTCTGGGCGGTTGTGGCTCTACAGGTGGCGGTCAGACAGGCAATTCATCCTCCGATAAAAAAACAGATGATGACAAGACAATTACTTTTTGGAACGTAGGCACGGAAGGTGCAGATAAAGAAACTTATGAGATGGCAATTGAAATGTTCAACAAAAATAATAAAGATGGCTGGACAATCGAAAATGTTCCAACCCAGAATGATAAGTACAAAGAGAAGCTGGTAATTGCCATGAGTTCAGGAGAGTGTCCAGATATGTATACAAGTTGGTCTGGAGGTCCAATGAACGAATACATTAAATCCGGTTATGCACAACCATTGGATGATTTGTATGAAAAATATGGATTGAAGGATCGTTTTATGGAAGGCGCGTTGGAACAGGCCAGTTATGATGGAAAATTATATGCGATTCCAGTGAAAAACATTTCTGTGGCGGGTATTTATTATAATAAAGATTTATTTGAGAAATATAATATTGAAGTTCCAAAGACATTAGAAGACCTGGAGAAAGCATGCGATACTTTTTTGGAAAATGGAATTACTCCGTTTACACTGGCTAATTCTACAAAATGGACAGGTTCTATGTATTTTCAATGTCTAGCCGCAAGGAAAGGTGGATTGGAACCATTCCAGAAAGCGGCAGACGGTACTGGCTCTTTTGAAGATGAGTCCTTTGAATGGGCAGGAGAAAAAATACAGGAATGGGTTAATAAAGGTTATTTCCCAGATGGTTTTAATTCTATGAGTGAAGATGATGGGCAGTCAAGGCAATTATTTTATCAGGAAACGGCAGCTATGTATCTGATAGGTTCCTGGGCTACAGCAAATTTAAAGACGGATAGTGAAGATGGCGGCAGCGATTTTTATGATAAAGTTGGATGGTTTTCGTTCCCGGCTATCAGTGATTCCAATGCTGATTCTTCTATTTTGTGCGGGACTATGGGAGACCAGTTTATTTCCTTTAACTGTGAAGGTGAAAAATTGGATGCTGCATTTGAATTGGCGAGCTATCTTTCCAGTGAGGAAGTTGTAGATTTTATGGTAGACTCAAGTCTGATTCCTCCGGTTAAGGGAATTGAAGATAAAATCACAGATCCGGTTTCGAAATCTATTGTAGAAGCGGCAAATAATGCTTCAGCAGTACAGTTATGGTATGACCAGTATCTTGACCCAAGTGTGGCAAATGCACACTTAGATGGAAATCAGGAAGTATTCGGATTGACAATGACTCCGGCAGAGGCAAATAAAAAAATGCAGGATGCACAACAGGAATATCTGAACAAATAGTAGAAAAGGGGGATGATTCCCTCTTTTCTAACAGGAAAATTTTGAATTGAGGTGAAATTATGAAACAGGCCGCAAATGCGTTGGGAAAACGCAGACAGAAATCTACAAATCAGGCAGCGTTTGTTTTTCTTTTACCGGTTATGGTAATTATGTGTGTGTTCATTTTTTATCCAATTGTGGATTCATTTAGAATTAGTACACTGGAATGGAATGGAATTTCTGCGGAGAAAACATTCATAGGACTCGATAACTGGATAAAGTTAGTCCAAGATAAAAATTTTTGGATGGCATTTAGAAACAACATTATTATTATGGTTCTATCTATAGCGATTCAGATTCCTATAGGCTTAGCAGAGGCGACCTTTATCGAATTTGCAGGAAAAAAATCTACAATTTTTAAAGTACTTTGGTTTATCCCTATGCTTATGTCCTCCGTTGCTATTGGTTTTTTGTTTACATATGCACTTGCTTCTAATGGTGGAATTGTCAGTACAATTTCTCAATTATTTGGAGGCGGCAATATAGATTTACTGGGGAATCCAAAGACTGCACTAATCACTGTAATCTTTGTTATAGCATGGCAGTTTGTACCATTTTATATGGTTTATACCATGGCTGCATATACGAATATTTCAGAAGACGTATATGAGGCCTCTTTGATAGATGGAGCAACAAAAGGACAATATTTTTGGAAAATAGCACTTCCGCTTCTGACACCGTCATTAAAGAGTGCGGCCATTCTTTCTATGGTTGGTTCTCTTAAATATTTTGATTTGATTTATGTTATGACAGGCGGAGGACCTGGAAATTCTACAGAATTAATGGCTACCTATATGTATAAAAAAGCATTTACAGAATTTAATATGGGATATGGTTCTGCGGCAGCAGGAGGCATGTTTTTATTGATTACTTCTCTTTCCTTAATTACCATGCGCCTTATCAATGGAAAAAAGGAGGACTAGATAATGGAAGAACGTTATAAGAAAACAAAAATAAAGAGCACAGTGAGCTGGATAATTGCGATTGTTTTGGCTCTCACAGCCACAATCGTGGCAATTTTACCATTTGTGTTTATGATTATTAATTCTTTTAAGAATAAATTTGAAATGCTTACAAAGGGTGTTTTTGCGTTGCCGCAAAAGATTGACCTGGCTAATTATAAGGAAGTGCTTAGCGGCGGGTTTGCAGGATATTTTTTAAACAGTGTATTTCTGTTGGCAGTAGTGTTGGCATTGATTTTGTTTATTTCTGCCTGTGCAGCTTATCCTCTTTCTCGTTTTAAATTTAAACTAAATGGATTTATTTATGGAATTATTGTTGCCTGTATGTCTATTCCGATTCACATTACGCTGATTCCGGTATTTCAGATGACAAAAAATGTAGGAATTTATGACTCTATCTGGGCTTTGATAGGGCCAGATGTGGCATTTGCACTTCCAATTTCTGTATTTATTCTTACCAGCTTTATGAAAGGAATTCCAAAAGAAATTGAGGAGTCTGCGGAGATTGATGGATGCAACAAATATAAGATGTTTTTCAAAATGATATTACCCCTTGCAAAGCCGGGTTTATCTACATTGGCTATTTACAATGGAGTGAATGTATGGAATGAATTCAGTTTTGCATATACTTTGACTCAGTCCGTTCAGAGTAGGACATTGCCGTTAGCTGTATGGGATTTTCAAGGACAATATGCTATGAATACACCAATGATTATGGCAGTTTTGACTTTGACAGTTCTTCCAATGATTATTCTTTTTATTCTTGCACAGGATAAACTTGTAAAAGGCATGACGGCAGGTGCTGTAAAAGGATGATGTTACATTGTGGAAAATACATAATAATGTTAATATGGAAAAGCGTGTAAAACACTTTGGGATAAAAGAAAGGTATCGAATTTGCAAAGTTCGGTACCTTTCCGTATACAGATAGCAGGGAAGGCGGACAGAGGAATGAGAAAAAAGAGACAGAAGGTAAAGTTTAGGGAGAAGTGGAGAAAGCTGTGGAGTGTAGAGAAAAAAATTCACTTTGTAATGCTGACAGTGATTATTAGTCTGACTTTGATTGCTATTATTGTGTCTACCGTGTTTTTAACGAATGCTTTGACAGAACAAAATAGGCAATATGCATCAGAACAGTTAGGAATTATGGCTTCGGATTGTGAAGGAAATCTGGAACAGTATAAAGCACTTATGATAGCTACTGTGTTGGATGATTCGATACAGGAATACTGTCGTAGTGAATCTTTGCAGACGGCAGATAAAGTGTCAGATAATGTATATAGGGTATTGCAAAATATATTGAATATCCAGTCTAATGCCAACTTTGTAGCAGTTATAAATGGTAGAAATGAGAAATATGTCTACAACGGAAATTCAGGAATGACAGAGACTAATTTTGAAGAAATATATGAAACAGACTATAACGAGAATATTAAAAATCAAGACAGCAATAATATTGTTTTTAGTTTTTCTAACCATTATTACAGAGGAAAAAAATATACATTGACAGCCTATTTCCCTGTGTTTTCCAGTCAGCATGTAGGAGAAATAAATGGAACTATTGTTATGAATTTAGATGATAATATTCTTACACAATTGCAAAAAAAGAGAAAAGTTCCTTATTCTCAGATGTATCTCACGGATATGGAGGGACGGATTGTTTCGGGAAACCAAGAGAAAGAAAGTGCAGATAAGGTGAGGTATGGGAAATGGCTGAAGGGAAACAGTGGTTCTATACAAAAAGAAGGAAAATTGATTAATTATCAAAAAGTGGGGGAATGGAATTATTATTTAATTGATGAGATGCCGCTTTTTTATTTGTATAAAGACTGCATAGGGGTAATAGGAATATTGCTTATCAGTACGGTTATTATTATGCTGATTGCAGTTATTATTTCAAGAAAACTAATAGGAAGTCTTTATGCTCCCATGAATAAAATCATCCAAAAAATGAATGCGGTTTCAAAGGGGAATTTGAGAACTCGAATTAGTAATACGGATATGGATAGAGACAGTCAGCAACTGGCTGATGGATTTAATTTAATGATGAATGAAATTGATGTATTACTTGGAAAAGTGAAAAAAGAGCAGGAACAATTGAATCAAATGAAACTG
>NZ_JBBKBX010000022.1:0-58798 GCF_037890365.1 Blautia sp. HCN-20427
CAGAAAAGGGGATTGACAACCCTTTTGCAAAATGGTATGTTTTAAGTGCTTATATGACTGACGGAAGTGGAAATGACCACGGGGAGTATAAGCCGCAGAAGCCGACCGTCTGGGCACATATGCTCGGAAAGTGGGCTTTTTCTTATTTCACGGGAAGGTCAGAAGACGCTGTGGAAAGGAAAAAGTCTTCCGGGCAGGATTTCATCTTATCATAGAACAGCAGGAAAAGGAGAAATGTTCATGGAAATGTTATCACTGGAAAAAGAATTGAGAGACAATGCGTATCCGGGCAGAGGAATTGTGCTGGGAAAATCAGAGGACGGAAAAAAAGCCGTTGCCGCTTACTTCATTATGGGAAGAAGTGAAAACAGCAGAAACCGCGTATTTGTAGAAGAAGGAGAAGGCATCCGCACACAGGCCTTTGACCCTTCCAAATTAGTGGATCCAAGTCTGATTATCTACGCGCCTGTGCGTGTATTGGGAAACAAAACCATTGTGACAAACGGAGACCAGACCGATACAATTTATGAAGGCATGGACAAACAGATGACTTTTGAGCAGTCCTTGAGATGTAGGGAGTTTGAGCCGGACGGACCAAACTATACCCCTCGTATTTCCGGTATTATGCATGTGGAAGGCGGGAAATACAATTATGCCATGTCCATTTTAAAGAGCAACAATGGAAATCCGGAGGCCTGCAACCGCTATACCTTCGCTTACGAAAATCCGGTGGCAGGAGAGGGCCATTTTATTCATACTTATATGCATGACGGCAATCCGCTGCCAAGTTTTGAAGGCGAACCGAAGCTGGTAAGTATTCCAAATGAAATTGACGCTTTTACAGAGCAGGTATGGAGCAGTCTCAATGAGGACAACAAAGTTTCTCTGTTTGTGCGTTTTATTGATATTGAAACAGGCAAGTATGAAACCAGAATTGTGAATAAAAATAAATAAGAAACGGGAAAGGAGAACTTTGTTATGAAAGAATTAGCTTTGAAATACGGCTGTAATCCGAATCAGAAACCTTCCAGAATTTACATGGAAGAGGGTGCAGAACTTCCTATTAAAGTATTGTCAGGAAAACCGGGATATATCAATTTCCTGGACGCGTTTAACGGCTGGCAGTTAGTCAGAGACTTAAAGAAAGCCACAGGTCTTCCGGCGGCAACTTCTTTTAAGCATGTATCCCCTGCAGGCGCAGCGGTAGGACTTCCGCTTACGGAAACTCTGGCAAAAATTTACTGGGTAGACGATATGGACTGGAAAAACTTTTCTCCCATTGCCTGTGCTTACGCAAGAGCCAGGGGCGCAGACCGTATGTCTTCCTTTGGTGACTTCATTTCCCTTTCTGATGTGTGCGATAAAGATACCGCTATGCTCATTAAGAGAGAAGTTTCCGATGGTGTCATTGCGCCGGGCTACACAGAAGAAGCCCTGGAAATTCTGGCACAGAAGAAAAAAGGCAATTACAATGTCATTGAAATTGACCCGGACTATGTACCGGCTCCTCTGGAACACAAGCAGGTCTTTGGTGTTACCTTTGAGCAGGGACGTCAGGAACTGGCTATTGACGATGCACTGATTTCCAATTTGGTGACAGAAAAAAAAGAACTTACCGAAGAAGCAAAAAGAGATATGAAGATTTCTCTGATAATTCTGAAATATACACAGTCTAATTCCGTATGCTTTGTCAAAGACGGACAGGCCATCGGTGTAGGCGCTGGACAGCAGTCCCGTGTACACTGTACCCGTCTGGCAGGACAGAAAGCAGACAACTGGTGGTTAAGACAGTGCCCGAAGGTTATGAACCTTCCGTTTAAAGACAGCATTACCCGTGCAGAGAGAGACAATGCCATTGACGTTTATATTGGCGAGGAATACATGGACGTGCTGGCTGACGGTGCGTGGGAAAAAACATTTACCGAGAAACCGGAAGTCTTTACCAGAGAGGAAAAGAGAGCATGGCTGGATACCCTTCAGGAAGTGACCCTTGGCTCTGACGCCTTCTTTCCATTCTCTGACAACATTGAGCGGGCACACAAAAGCGGTGTAGCTTATATTGCACAGCCGGGAGGCTCAGTCAGAGATGATGCGGTTATTGAGACCTGCAACAAATACAATATGGTTATGGCGTTTACCGGAATTCGCCTGTTCCATCACTAAATCAACCATGGTATAACAAAAAAGTGGCTGCGCTTCTGCGCAGCCCTTTTTTTCAATCAGGCATTGACAAAGAAAGGATATTTGATATATTCTGAAAGAGAAAATACAGGCTACAAACAGATAGGAGAGTGTGACATGAGTATTAGAATTGGTATTTTAGGATATGGAAACTTAGGCCGTGGTGTGGAGTGCGCAGTGAAACATAACCCGGATATGGAACTGGTTGCTGTCTTTACCAGACGAAATCCCGAAGAGGTAAAGATTCTTACAGAGACAGCAAAGGTATATCATGTAGACCAGGCTGTGGGTATGAAAGATGAAATCGACGTGCTGATTCTCTGCGGCGGAAGCGCTACAGACCTGCCGGTACAGACACCGGAGTTTGCACAGTATTTTAACGTTGTAGACAGTTTTGATACACACGCAAGAATTCCGGAACACTTTGCAGCTGTAGATGAAGCGGCAAAGAAAGGAAATAAGACAGCCATGATTTCTGTGGGATGGGATCCGGGTATGTTTTCTCTGAACCGCTTATACGCCAATGCGATTTTGCCGGGAGGTAAGGATTATACCTTCTGGGGAAAAGGTGTCAGTCAGGGCCATTCCGATGCAGTGAGAAGAATTGAAGGAGTCTTAGACGCAAGACAGTATACCATTCCTGTGGAAAGCGCACTGGAAGCAGTAAGAAACGGAGAAAATCCGGAACTCACCACACGCCAGAAGCACACAAGAGAAGTCTTCGTAGTAGCTGAGGACGGTGCAGACAAAGCAAGGATTGAAAACGAAATTAAAACCATGCCAAACTATTTTGACGAGTATGATACAACCGTACATTTCATTACCGCGGAAGAAATGGCAGCCAACCATGCAGGGCTTCCTCACGGCGGTTTTGTTATCCGTACAGGCAGCACAGGGTGGGAAGATGAGCATAAGCATGTAGTGGAATACAGTCTGAAGCTGGATTCCAACCCAGAATTTACTTCTTCTGTCATTGCTGCATATGCAAGAGCGGCATACCGCATGAGCCGGGAAGGACAGACAGGCTGCAAGACCGTATTTGACGTGGCACCTGCTTATTTAAGCCTTGAGACTCCGGAAGAACTCCGTGCACATATGCTGTAAAAAACGTGGAGAAGAAAGAGAGTGTAAACGTGAATACAAACATAGACCCCAAAAGAGAAGCCAAGAGAATTATCTTTGGTCTAATCGGCGCTGTGATTATGGCTGTGAACATCAAGACCTTTGTGCGGGCAGGGGGATTGTATCCGGGAGGATTTAACGGAGTGACACTGCTGTTTCAGACTATCTGTGACCGCTTTTTTGCTATTGCCGTTCCTTTTTCCCCTATCAGCCTTGCGTTGAATGCCATTCCGGCTATCATCAGCTTTAAGGCAATCGGCAAGCGTTTTACCATAACCACCAGTTTGCTGATTATAGCTACCAGTGTGCTTACGGATGCAATACCCTCCGTACCGATTACCCAGGATATTCTGCTTATCAGTGTGTTTGGTGGGTTGATTAACGGTGCGGCTATCAGTATTGCGTTAATCGGCGGCGCTTCTACAGGAGGAACGGATTTTATTGCCATTTATTTTGCGGAAAAGAAGAATAAGGACGTGTGGAATTATATTCTTCTGGGAAATGCCATGGTGCTTTTGGTTGCAGGATATTTGTTCGGCTGGGACAAAGCTCTGTATTCCATTATTTTTCAGTATGCTTCCACGCAGATGATTCACCTGCTGTATCAGACGTATAAGAAAGTCACGCTGTTTGTGATCACGGACGAACCGGAAGCTGTATACCAGGCCATTTATGAGGTTACCAACCACAGCGCTACGGAATTTACAGCAACGGGTATGTATTCCAATACCAAGCGGAAAATGATATATTCCGTGGTATCAACTATGGAGGCTAAAGTGCTTACCGAAAAGGTGATGGAGGCAGACCCTCACGCATTTGTAAATGTGGTGAAGACAGATACGCTTTTGGGAAGATTCTATCAGAAAGAAAATTATTGAGAAAACGGGATTGACAAATTCAGAATTTCGAGTATACTACTTAATCGTAAAGCAAAGGCGCTTTGGAGAAAATCCAAGGCGTCTTTTTGCGTTTCTGCGGAAAGGAGAAAAAACATTGGAAGAACGTATAAAAGAAGCCTGCGGCGTATTCGGTATTTATGCCCCGGCAGGAGAACAGGTGGCAAATTCCGTTTATTACGGACTGTCTTCCCTGCAGCACAGAGGACAGGAATCCTGCGGTATTGCCGTCTGCGATACAAAGGGGCCTGTGGGAAATATGCATGTACATCGCGGCATGGGGCTTGTAAACGAAGTTTTTAAAGAAGAAAATTTAAGAGAACTGAAAGGAAACCTGGGTGTCGGCCATGTGCGGTATTCTACCACAGGGGCGGCTGCGTTAAATAATGCCCAGCCTTTAGTGCTGCATTATATCAAGGGTACTCTGGCTCTGGCTCATAACGGAAATTTAGTGAATACAAAGGAACTGAGAGAAGAATTGGCGAAAAGCGGTGCAATTTTCCAGACCACTACGGACTCAGAAGTCATTGCCTACTACATTGCCAGAGAAAGAGTGAATACCAGAACTGTGGAAGAAGCAATTTTACGGACGGCAGAGAAAATCAAGGGCGCCTATGGCCTGGTGATAGCCAGTCCTCAGAAATTAATCGGCGTAAGAGACCCTCTGGGATTGAAGCCGCTCTGTCTGGGCAAACGGGGAGAGGCATATATATTTGCTTCGGAAAGCTGTGCACTTTCTGCCATTGGTGCAGAGTTTGTTCGTGATGTCCGTCCTGGTGAAATTGTGACAATTTCCGAGGGGCAGGTATTTTCCAACACGGAATTGTGTCAGAAGCAGCAGGCGCACTGTGTTTTTGAATACATTTATTTTGCCAGATTGGACAGCAAAATCGATGGGGTTTCGGTCTATGAATCCAGGTTAAAAGCAGGAGAAGCCCTGGCGAAAGTTTATCCCGCAGAGGCAGACATGGTGGCAGGCGTGCCGGATTCGGGCATTACTGCGGCACAGGGGTATGCCAAAGCCTCCGGTATTCCCTTTGGAATGGCTTTTTACAAAAACAGTTATGTGGGAAGAACCTTTATCAAACCTACACAGGAGGAGCGGGAATCCAGTGTGCGTCTGAAACTCAGCGTGCTGGAGCAGGCAGTCAAAGGAAAGAACCTTGTTCTGGTAGACGATTCCATTGTCCGGGGAACCACCATTGCCAATTTGATACGGCTTTTAAAACAGGCAGGTGCCGGAAAGGTGCATGTGCGCATTAGCTCTCCTCCCTTTCTCTATCCCTGCTATTATGGAACAGACGTGCCTTCCAATAAACAGCTTCTGGCAGTGTCCCACTCCACGGAGGAAATCCGCAGGATGATTGGTGCGGATTCCCTGGGATATATGAAAGTGGAGGATTTGGCTGCTATGGCAGAAGGTCTGCCTCTTTGCAAAGCTTGCTTTGACAACCGGTATCCCACAGAGATTTAGGCTCCGCTTGCACCGTAATTGGACAGGACTCTGGCGGAAGGGTCGTCTACATTACAGCCTTTCCAGGCTTTGTTGGGCATCCAGAAGTCTGCCACCATCCGGCTTTGTCCTGGATAATATTTTTCAAAAATTTCCCGGTACAAAAGGGATTCCTTGGTAAAGGGCTGTGCGTGGGCATAGCCCTTTTGCTTCTCTTCAAACTCTTTCTGGGTGTATTGAGTGTCTGCATATTCTTTCAGATAATCTACCATAGAATGCCCCACTGCGTCTGAAAATGCAGCTTTTTCTCTCCAGAGAATCTCAGGGGGCAGATACCGGCCTTTTTCAAAGGCGCGGCGCAGTAGATATTTTCCTTTTCCGTAAGTGTTCATTTTTAGTTTTGGATTTACGCTCATGACGTAGCGTACAAAGTCCAAATCCCCGAAGGGAACCCTTGCTTCCAGAGAATTTACGGAAATGCAGCGGTCCGCCCGGAGCACGTCATACATATGCAGTTCCCGAATCCGCTTCTGTGATTCCTTTTGAAATTCTTCCGGTGAAGGGGCAAAGTCGGTGTATTTGTAGCCGAATAATTCGTCAGAAATTTCTCCGGTAAGCAAAACCCGGATGTCTGTCTGTTCATGAATGGCTTTGCATACCAGGTACATACCAATGCTGGCGCGGATCGTGGTGATATCGAAAGTGCCCAGGAGCTGAATGACTTCTTCCAGGGAAGCCAGAACCTCTTTCTTGGAGATGATGACCTCCGTGTGCTGACTGCCAATATAATCGGCTGTCTGCCGGGCATATTTCAAATCAATGGCGTCTTCCTTCATGCCAATGGCAAAGGTGCGGATAGGAACCTGGCTTTTTTGTGCTGCCACGGCACAGACCAGGGAAGAATCCAGACCGCCGGACAGGAGAAAACCGACCTTGGCATCGGCGACCAGCCGCTTTTCAATTCCGGCAGTGAGCTTGTCATGAATCTTTTGGCATACGGTTTCCATATCGTCAGCACTGTAGTTTTCGGCTTTTGCAATGTCACAGTAGCACACGAATTTGCCGTCTTTGTAAAAATGTCCCGGTGGGAAGGGCATGATATGTTCACATAAACCCACCAGATTTTTAGGTTCACTGGCGAAAACCATGACCCCTTTTGAATCCCGTCCATAGTAAAGAGGGCGAATGCCTATGGGGTCTCTGGCTGCAATGTATTCCTGGGTTTTGCTGTCATAGAGGATACAGGCAAACTCTGCGTCCAGCATGGCAAACATATCGGTGCCGTATTCCTCATACAGAGGCAGCAGGATTTCGCAGTCTGAGTCGCTCTCAAAGCTGTATTTTCCCAGAAGCTGTTTTTTTATCCGCTCGAATCCATAGATTTCTCCATTGCACACCAGATGATTTCCATGCAGCGAAAAGGGCTGCATACCGGAAGGGGTAAGCCCCATAATGGCAAGTCGGTGAAAGCCCAGAAAGCCATTTCCCGTATCTGTTATGCGGCTGTCATCCGGTCCTCTGGAAACCGTTCTCTGAAAATACTTCTGAAATTCTTCCAGAAGAAGGCCGCTGTCACAATATCCCATAACTGAACACATAATCAAATACCTCCATATCCTTTATATTCCTGTTTTTATATAACAAAAAGACGCCTTTTATGCGAAAACACATAAAAGACGCCCTTGTCTGATATGGCTTGTATTTTATACTTGGGAGGGTGTTTTGTCAACTGTTAATTTCATTCTGTGAAAAAACTCCCTTTTTAGAGGTTGAAAAGATAAGATTTAACAGGTATAATAGTCCCTATCAGTAAAATGCAATAAATTTTATAAACTGTAGAAATAGAGGAGATTGTACAATGGAAAAGACAATGGAAAAGATTGTTGCACTTGCAAAATCCAGAGGATTTGTATATCCGGGTTCTGAAATTTACGGAGGTCTGGCTAATACATGGGACTACGGAAACCTGGGAGTTGAGCTGAAGAACAACGTTAAGAAAGCATGGTGGCAGAAGTTTGTAATGGAAAGCCCTTACAACGTTGGTGTGGACTGTGCGATTCTCATGAATCCTCAGACATGGGTAGCTTCCGGTCATCTGGGCGGTTTTTCTGACCCGCTGATGGATTGTAAAGAGTGCCATGAGCGTTTCCGTGCAGATAAGATTATCGAAGACTTCTGTGCTGAAAAAGGCATTGAAATCGAAGGAAGCGTAGACGCATGGAGCCAGGAAAAGATGAAAGACTTTATCGAAGAGCACCAGATTCCATGTCCGACCTGCGGCAAGCACAACTTTACCGATATCCGTCAGTTCAACCTGATGTTTAAAACTTTCCAGGGCGTTACAGAAGACGCGAAAAACACCGTATATCTGAGACCGGAAACCGCACAGGGTATCTTTGTAAACTTCAAGAATGTCCAGAGAACCTCCCGGAAAAAACTGCCGTTCGGTATTGCCCAGATTGGGAAATCCTTCCGTAACGAAATTACACCGGGTAACTTTACATTCCGTACCCGCGAATTTGAACAGATGGAGCTGGAATTCTTCTGCAAACCGGATACAGATTTGGAGTGGTTCGCATACTGGAAACAGTTCTGCTTAGACTGGCTGCACAGTCTGGGATTAAAAGACGAAGAAGTCCGTTACCGTGACCATGACCAGGAAGAATTAAGTTTCTACAGCAAGGCCACTACAGACGTAGAGTTCCTGTTCCCCTTTGGCTGGGGCGAGCTCTGGGGCATTGCCGACAGAACCGATTATGATTTGACACAGCATCAGAATGTATCCGGACAGGATTTGACCTATTTTGATGATGAAACAAATCAGAAGTACATTCCATACGTGATTGAGCCGTCTCTTGGTGCAGACCGTATGGTACTGGCATTTCTGTGCAGCGCTTATGATGAAGAGGTTCTGGACGCAGAGAAGAATGATGTACGTACCGTACTTCACTTCCATCCGGCGTTGGCACCGGTGAAAATTGGTGTACTGCCGCTGTCTAAGAAGTTAAACGAAGGCGCCTTAAAAGTATTTGAACAGCTTTCCAAGAAATACAACTGTGAATTTGATGACAGAGGAAACATTGGAAAACGCTATCGTCGTCAGGACGAAATTGGTACACCGTTCTGTGTAACTTACGATTTTGATTCTGAGACGGACGGAGCAGTAACGGTTCGTGACAGAGACAGCATGGAGCAGGAAAGAATTAAGATTGAAGACTTGAAAGATTACTTTGAAGAAAAATTCACATTTTAAGGTAGTCTGAAATTTTGGAGGCTATTGCTTAAAGCGATGGCCTCCTTTTGGTATTTTACGAAAGAGGGGCAGTGGTGATAATTTGTCAGCTGATGCCGCATAAACCGGAAAAGTTGTATGAAATACATAAAAAACTTTGAAAAAACATAAAAATAATGTGCAAAAATCCATATATCTATTGAATATATGGATTTTTTTTGTTATAATCTTCAATAGATTCCGTTTTCAAAAAAAGGAGGAGAGGGCGAAATGGCGAAAAAAAGAAATATTATTGTAGGACAATCAGGCGGACCTACAGCTGTCATTAATTCCAGTCTTGCAGGTGTGTATAAGAATGCTATTGAGCGTGGATTTGATAAGGTATACGGTATGCTTCACGGCATTCAGGGATTACTGGATGAGCAGTATGTAGATTTGTCCACACAGATTCACTCCGAACTTGACATTGAACTTTTAAAAAGGACTCCGTCCGCATTTCTGGGCTCCTGCCGTTTTAAACTGCCGGAGATTCATCAGGATAAAGAGATTTATGAAAAAATCTTTGATATTTTAAACAAACTGGAAATTGATGCCTTTATTTATATCGGAGGCAATGATTCCATGGATACCATTAAGAAACTGTCAGATTATGCGATTCTGACAGGGCAGAGCCAGAAGTTTCTGGGAGTGCCAAAGACCATTGACAACGATTTAGCGCTTACAGACCACACGCCGGGATTCGGCAGTGCGGCCAAATACATTGGCGCATCCACGAAGGAAGTCATTCGGGATGCTCAGGGACTTACCTATAAAAAGAACATGATTACCATTATGGAAATTATGGGACGAAATGCAGGCTGGCTCACCGGTGCCACGGCGCTGGCCAAGACCGAAGACTGCGATGGACCGGATTTAATCTATCTTCCGGAAGTTTCCTTTGATATAGACAAATTCCTAAAGAAGGTGAAAGAACTTCTGAAAAAGAAATCGTCTATTGTCATTGCTGTTTCTGAGGGGATTAAGCTGGAGGACGGACGTTATGTCTGCGAACTTGGCAGCGTAGGAGACTATGTAGACGCTTTCGGACACAAGCAGCTTCAGGGAACCGCTACCTATCTGGCTAACTTCCTGGCAGCAGAGTGCGGCTGCAAGACAAGAGCAGTGGAATTATCTACTCTTCAGAGAAGCGCTTCCCATATGGCGTCCAGAGTGGATATTGACGAGGCCTTTATGGTAGGCGGTGCTGCTGTGAAAGCAGCAGACGAAGGGGACACCGGAAAGATGATAGTGATTGACCGTGTTTCTGATGACCCGTATATGAGCGCTACCGGAATTTATGATGTGCATAGAATTGCCAATGAAGAGAAGCTGGTTCCGAGAGAATGGATGAACCGGGAGGCCAACTATGTGACAAAAGACTTTGTGGATTATATCAAACCACTGATTCAGGGAGATTATCAGCCGATTATGGTAAATGGTCTGCCGCGACATCTTGTTTTGAAGATGAAAAAGAAATAAGATACAGGTTTTGTGAGAAGGTTTTATATAGAAGGAAAATCAGTCCGGATGGGGGTCCGGGCTGATTTTATGTCCATTTATTTCATATTATGAAATGCAATTTTGTATTGTGGAATTTTGACGGAAATAGAAGGGAAAATCAGGAAAAATTGCAAAAAAATTAACAAATCTTGCTTGACTATATGACTTCTTATGATAAAATATATTGTGTGCGAGCGCAGTTAGCCTGCACCGGGAAAAATAAGGACTGAACAATTTATTTTTCTAGTATCTACTTTTAGGAGGAATGTTCAAAATGGCAAAATGGGTTTATATGTTCACCGAAGGTGACGCATCCATGAGAAACACTCTCGGTGGTAAAGGTGCGAACCTTGCTGAGATGACAAAATTAGGTCTTCCGGTACCACAGGGATTCACAATTACAACAGATGCTTGTACTCAGTACTATGAAGATGGAAGAAAGATTAACGATGAAATCATGGAACAGATCATGGAAGCTATCGTTAAAATGGAAGAAGTAACAGGAAAGAAATTCGGAGATAAAGAAAATCCACTTCTTGTATCTGTTCGTTCCGGAGCAAGAGCTTCTATGCCAGGTATGATGGATACTATCCTGAACCTTGGTTTAAATGAAGAAGTTGTTGAAACTCTGGCAGAAGCATCAGGAAATGCTCGTTGGGCATGGGACTGCTACAGAAGATTTATCCAGATGTACTCTGACGTAGTTATGGAAGTTGGTAAGAAATACTTTGAAGAGCTTATCGACAAAATGAAAGAAGAAAAGGGTGTTACTCTTGACGTTGAACTTACAGCAGAAGACCTGAAAACTCTGGCTGGACAGTTCAAAGCTGAATATAAAGAAAAAATCGGTGAAGACTTCCCGGCTGACGCTAAAGAGCAGTTAATGGGAGCTGTTAAAGCCGTATTCCGTTCCTGGGACAACCCACGTGCTAACGTATATCGTCGTGACAACGATATCCCATATTCCTGGGGTACAGCTGTTAACGTACAGATGATGGCATTCGGTAACATGGGCGATGACTGCGGTACAGGTGTTGCATTTACTCGTGACCCGGCTACAGGTGAAAATGGTCTGTTCGGAGAATTCCTGACAAATGCACAGGGTGAAGACGTTGTTGCCGGAGTTCGTACTCCAATGCACATTTCCGAAATGGAACAGAAATTCCCGGAAGCATTTGCTCAGTTCAAAGAAGTTTGCAAAACTCTGGAAACACACTACAGAGATATGCAGGATATGGAATTTACTGTAGAACACGGTAAACTGTATATGCTGCAGACACGTAACGGTAAGAGAACAGCTCAGGCTGCTCTGAAAATCGCTTGTGACCTTGTTGATGAAGGCATGAGAACAGAAGAAGAAGCAGTTGCAATGATCGATCCACGTAACTTAGATACACTGCTTCACCCACAGTTTGATGCTGCTGCTTTAAAAGCTGCAACACCAATGTCCAAAGCACTTGGAGCATCTCCGGGAGCTGCTTGCGGTAAAGTCGTATTCACAGCAGATGACGCTGTTGAATGGGCTGCAAGAGGAGAAAAAGTTATCCTTGTTCGTCTGGAAACATCACCGGAAGATATCACAGGTATGAAGAGCGCTCAGGGTATCCTGACAGTTCGTGGCGGTATGACATCTCACGCAGCCGTAGTTGCTCGTGGTATGGGAACATGCTGTGTATCCGGTTGTGGTGATATCACAATGGACGAAGCAAACAAGAAATTTACATTAGGCGGAAAAGAATTCCATGAAGGAGACAGCATTTCTCTGGATGGTTCTACAGGTGCTATCTATGATGGAATTATCCCAACAGTAGATGCTACAATCGCTGGTGAATTCGGAAGAATCATGGGATGGGCTGATAAATACAGAACAATGAAAGTTCGTACAAACGCTGATACTCCAGCAGATGCTGTCAAAGCTCGTGAGCTTGGTGCAGAAGGTATCGGTCTTTGCCGTACAGAGCATATGTTCTTCGAAGGTGACAGAATTGACGCATTCCGTGAAATGATTTGTTCTGAAACAGTAGAAGAAAGAGAAGCTGCTCTGGAAAAAATTCTTCCGGAACAGCAGGGAGACTTCGAAAAATTATACGAAGCTCTTGAAGGCAACCCAGTTACGATTCGTTTCCTGGATCCGCCATTACATGAGTTCGTTCCTACAACAGAAGAAGATATCAAGAAATTAGCAGATGCTCAGGGCAAAACAGTTGAACAGATTAAAGCAATCATCGATTCTCTTCATGAGTTCAACCCAATGATGGGACATCGCGGATGCCGTCTTGCAGTTACTTACCCAGAAATTGCTAAGATGCAGACAAAAGCTGTTATCCGTGCAGCAATCAACGTACAGAAAGCTCACGCTGACTGGAACGTTTGCCCGGAAATCATGATTCCACTTGTTGGAGATACAAAAGAATTAGCATACGTTAAGAAATTCGTTGTTGAAACAGCTGACGCTGAAATCGCAGCAGCTGGTATTGAATTACACTACGAAGTTGGTACAATGATTGAAATCCCAAGAGCTGCATTAACAGCTGATGAAATCGCTAAAGACGCTGACTTCTTCTGCTTCGGTACAAACGACTTAACACAGATGACATACGGATTCTCTCGTGATGATGCTGGTAAATTCTTAGATGCTTACTATGATGCAAAAATCTTCGAAAACGATCCATTCGCTAAATTAGACCAGATTGGTGTTGGTAAATTAATGGAAACAGCTATCAAATTAGGTAAACCTGTAAATCCAAACTTACACATCGGTATCTGTGGAGAACACGGCGGTGACCCAAGTTCTGTAGAATTCTGCCATAAGATTGGCTTAGACTACGTTTCCTGCTCACCATTCCGTGTACCTATCGCAAGGCTGGCAGCAGCTCAGGCAGCTATCAATGCGAAAAGGGCTTAATGCTTTGGCAGATTGTAAAAAGTAAAAATATGTAACATAAAAGGACTTTGCCTTGGTATAGGATTCTTTCGGAAACCTGAACGATACAAGGCAGAGTCCTGTTTCTTTTCAATAGAACAGAGTGGAGAGAAGAAAATCATGTATTGACATATCATGCATTTAATGTTACTCTCTATATACTTTGTGAAAAACAGGAAGGAGAGAAAAATGAAGCACAGATTAAAATCAACAGTTGCAATTGTGTTAATGATTATGTTTGGCATTTTTCTGCCTTCTTTTTTGCTGTCCGAAGGTTCGGAGGTTTTTGTGAAAGAATCCGGATCAGGTATGCAGACAGAAGCAAAGTATACGGATAATGTGGAGAAGAAAATTCTTCACGAGAACTATATGCGTCTGGAGAGTCAGAAGGAAGTTTTTTCTGCACAGAAATTTGAGCAGCGTAAGCATGTTTACAGACTTTCCATGGAACTTTTGGCATTTCTTATATTCTCTTTGGGTGTATGTCTGAAGAGGGTCTATTTGTCGTACATTCAGTTTTATTCCTTTTCTTTTGCGCGTTTTCTGCGCGAGTATTATATCCTATTAAAAAAAGACGGAAAAAAACGAAGTCTTGCTTTCGGAACTTTATAAAATAAAAGGTTATAAAGAAAGCGGGAAAAAACGAAAAATAAAAAATTACATATTTGGGTTGCTCTTGCAGTAATCGTTCTGTTTGTGTGCCTTGCAGTTTTCGGATGCGGAGAGGATATCAAAGGAATTCGTGACATGCGTTTCGGAATTGATATTCGAGGCGGTGTGGAAGCTGTTTTTGAACCGTCAGGTCTGAAGACAAAACCAACAGAGGAACAGTTGGAAATGGCCAGGGAGGTTATTGAGACACGTCTCGACGCACAGAACATTTTAGACAGGGAAGTAACGGTAGATGAAAAAGCAGGGGATGTGATTGTGAGATTTCCCTGGAAGTCGGATGAAAAAGATTTTAATCCGGAAGAAGCTATCCAGGAACTTGGAGAAATGGCAGAATTGACCTTCCGCGGTTCGGACAATACCGTGTATATAAAAGGCTCCGATATTTCCAGAAGCCAGGTAGGTTTAGATGAGCAGAAGCGATATGTGGTGGAACTGGAATTCAGCAGTGAAGGTGCAAAGAAATTTGCAGAAGCCACAGAAAAGCTTGTGGGACAGAATATGGGAATCTATATGGATGAAGAACTGATTTCCAATCCCACGGTCAATGCCAAAATCACAGGCGGCAAAGCAGAAATTACAGGTATGTCCTCGAAGGAAGAAGCACAGAGCCTTTCGGACAAGATTAATTCAGGCGCTCTTCCTTTTTCCATGGAGACGACCAATTACAGTACGATTAGTCCCACACTTGGCGGTAAGGCTTTAAATGCCATGGCGCTGGCAGCAGAAATTGCAATGATACTGATTTGTCTGTTTATGATATGCTGGTATCGTCTTCCGGGAGTGATAAGCTGCCTGACACTGGCCTTTCAGATTGCACTGCAGGTTCTGGTTATTTCTGTTCCTCAGTATACCATTACACTGCCGGGAATTGCAGGCCTGATTTTGTCGGCTGGTATGGCGGTGGATGCCAATATTATTATCAGTGAACGAATCAGCGAAGAACTGAAAAAAGGAAATTCCGTCAGAACTGCAGTGAAGAATGGATACAAAAGGGCATTTTCCTCTGTCTTGGATGGAAATATTACAACTGCGGCAGTAGCAGGAATTTTGATGATTTTTGGTTCCGGTACCATGCTTAGTTTTGGATATACACTGCTTACCGGTGTAATTATCAATCTGCTGGCAGGCGTCTGGATGTCCAGATATATGTTGAATTCTGTAATAAGATACAAGTTCTTCAATAAAGAAAAATGGTTCCGAAGAAAAAAGGAAAAAAAGATACTGAAATTTGCAGAGGCAAAGAGGTATTTCTTCCTGGCCAGTCTGGCAATGCTCATCGTGGGAACCATATGGAGTTCTGTAAACGGAATTAAGCTGGATACGCAGTTTACCGGCGGAGTTATCTTGCGGTATACATACAGCAAAGAGGCAGATACCGGAGAAATTCAGAAAAAGGTAGAGGAGATTGTGGACAGAAGTGTGAATGTACAGACCTCTGAAGATTCCGCTACAGGAGAAAAGAATCTGGTTATTACGCTGTCCGGAAAGAACGGGCTGACCCCTGACCAGCAGAAAGAAATTTTAACTGCTATTAATGAGGGAAACGACAATCAGTTTGAAACCTCAGAAACTTCAGCAGTAGAACCTTATATCGGTGCAAAGGCATTGAAAAATTCAGCCATTGCCATTGTGCTGTCTTTCCTGTTTATTGTGGTATATATTCGCCTTCGGTTTTCTGCTCTGGGAGGACTTGCATCCGGTGTTACAGCTGTAATAGCGCTGCTTCACGATATTCTGATAGTCTTGTTTGTGTTTGGAATTTTCCGGATTCCGGTAAACGATGCATTTGTGGCAGTTACCCTGACAATTATCGGATATTCTATCAATGATACCATTGTATTATATGATAGAATACGTGAACACAGAAACGGCGTGAAGCAGAAGAATACCCTGGCGGAGCTGGTGGATATCAGTACCACAGAAACCCTGCAGCGTTCCATTAATACTGCATTTACCGTAGTATTGTGTGCGGCTATTATTTTGATTGTTTCAGTTGTTTACGGAATGGAATCTATTACGAATTTCTCACTGCCTCTTTTGGCCGGACTTGTTTCAGGATGTTATTCTTCTATTTGTATTGCCGGACCTTTATGGGTATGGTGGGAAGAACACAAAGAAAGGATTCAGAAAAAAAGACAGGACGAAAAGAAAAATGAAAAAGATGAATATGTTTTTAAGAAGTCAGCCGCCCGGCAGAATGATTGTGGGAGGATTTGCGGCCGTCATTCTCCTCGGAATGATTTTGCTGCTCCTTCCTATATCTGTAAAGGACGGCGCAGAGGTATCCGTGATAGACGCGCTGTTTACCTCTACCAGTGCGGTCTGTGTAACGGGTCTGATTGCCATTGATACAGCGGACCACTTTACCGCCTTTAGACAGGGAGTTGTTGCAGCTCTGATACAAATCGGCGGCCTGGGTGTCACGTCCCTTGGAGTAGGTCTCATGCTGGTGGCAAGAAAAAAGGTTGGTCTTAAAAGCCGGATGATGGTAAAGGAAGCCTTAAACATTGACACCTATAAGGGAATTGTAAAACTGGTAAAGGCCGTATTATTAATGACTTTATGCTTTGAAGCGGGAGGAGCAGTGTTAAGTTTTCTGGTTTTCAGCAGGGATTACGATACACTGCATGCCATAGGAATCAGCATTTTCCATTCCATTGCGGCCTTTAACAACTCGGGCTTTGATATTCTGGGAGGACTTAGAAATCTGACGCCTTATCAGAATGATGTTTTACTGAATCTGACCACCAGTATTCTGATTATTTTTGGCGGATTGGGTTTTCTGGTCATTTTGGATTTGCTGAAACAGAGATGCTTCCGGGAATTGACGCTTCATTCCAAAGTGGTCATTGTTACCAGTGTGGTATTGCTTGCAGTGGGAACGGTTCTGCTGAAAATAACAGAAAATATTACATGGCTGGGAGCCTTCTTTCAGAGTGTTTCTGCAAGAACGGCTGGTTTTTCCACCTATCCCATTGGCGAATTTACCAATGCAGGGTTGTTTGTACTGTGTATTCTGATGTTTATCGGTGCATCTCCGGGTTCTACAGGCGGCGGTATCAAGACAAGTACCTTTTTTATCATGTTTCAGAAGATAAGAGGAACCTGTACCAAAGGAACTGTGCATGCATTCCGGCGGAATATATCTGAGCAGAATATTTCAAAGGCTTTCATGATTACCATTCTTTCAGGAACTGTAGTATGCATTGCAGTATTTTTTATGTGTATTCTGGAACCGGACCTGAGTTTTATGCAGCTCTTATTTGAGGTGGTTTCTGCATTTGGAACTGTGGGACTTTCCACGGGAATTACGCCGGGGCTTAGTGTGGCAGGAAAAGCAGTCATCATCCTTGTGATGTTTACCGGAAGAGTGGGAGTCATCACCTTGATTACTATATGGGTCAACCGTTCAGAGCCAAGAGCAAGATATTCAGAAGAAGAAGTTGCAATAGGATAAAAAGGAGAAAATAAAAATGAAAAAGAAGCTAGACGCAGCATACGGAGTGATTGGGCTGGGACGCTTTGGAGAAGCGCTGGCCACTATGCTGGCACAATCAGGAAATGAAGTCATTGCAGTAGACAAAGATGAAAGGAAGATAAGAGAAATACGGCAGTATACGGACTGTGCTTTTGTGGCAGACAACCTGAGTGCAGATACTTTAAAGGAAATCGGAATACAAAATTGCGATGTTGTTATTATTTGCATTGGCGAACAGGTGGATGTCAGCGTATTGACAACCATGAGCGTCATAGAGATGGGAGTGCCCAGGGTCATTGCAAAAGCATTAAGCCCTGAACAGGGAGCCGTGCTTGAAAAACTTGGTGCGGAAGTGGTATATCCGGAGCGGGATATGGCGCTGCGGCTTGGGAAGAAGCTGTTGTCCAATAACTTTTTTGAATATGTTTCTCTGTGCAACCAGGTGGAAATTCGCCAGATACCTATTTCGGAGCGTTTGATTGGAAAAAGCATAGAAGAGACAGAAATTCGTCAGAGATACCGGCTGAACATCATTGCCATTGAGAACGGAGATGAGACGAATATCGAAGTAATTCCGGATTATCGTCTGCGCCGGGATGATATTATTGTGGTAATCGGAAAAACAGACAACATTACTGCATTTGCAAATGAAATTTAAAGACCGGAGGAAGAGAGCATGGAATTGACATTTATAAATTTCTGGCAGGAGGTTGTAAGAAATCCGGTGCTGTTTATTACAGTGGTTCTTACATTGGGGGTTATTTTCGTAAATGGCTGGACGGACGCGCCCAATGCCATTGCTACCTGTGTAGCAACCAGATGTATGCCGGTGAGGGCCGCAATCCTGATGAGTGCAGGGTTTAATTTCCTTGGTGTTTTTGTTATGACACAGATTAACAGTTCGGTGGCGTCCACTATTAGTAACATGGTAGACTTCGGAGAACATACAGATGAGGCTTTGATTGCCTTGTGCGCGGCCTTGTTGTCTATTGTTATTTACAGTACAGCGGCCTCCTTTTTCGGAATTCCAACCAGTGAAAGCCACAGCCTCATTGCCGGCCTGTCCGGAGCGGCCATTGCCATTCAGCAAGGTGTGGGCGGAATCAATTTCGACGAATGGGTAAAGGTTTTGTACGGTCTTGTTCTGAGTCTGATTCTGGGATTTGCAACCGGATGGGTTGTGTGCAAGATAATTACAGTTGTGTGCCAGAGTATGGACAGACGGAAGACAAACCGCTTTTTTGGAGGCGCCCAGATTGCCGGAGCAGCGGCTATGAGCTTTATGCATGGAGCCCAGGACGGACAGAAGTTTATCGGTGTTTTGTTTTTGGGAATTGCCTTTTCGGGAGGACATACATCCGTAAGCGGTATGGAAATTCCGGTATGGCTGATGCTTGTATGCAGTGTTGTTATGGCTGTGGGAACCAGTGTAGGCGGTGAAAAGATTATTAAATCCGTGGGCATGAACATGGTAAAGCTGGAGCGTTATCAGGGCTTTTCCGCAGATATTGCAGGAGCTGTCTGCCTGCTGTATTCCAGTCTGATGGGAGTTCCGGTTTCTACGACACACACAAAGACCAGTGCCATTATGGGAGTAGGAGCAGTAAAAAGGCTTTCTGCCATTAATTTCGGAGTTGTAAAGGATATGATGCTGACCTGGATTTTTACTTTCCCGGGCTGCGGACTGATTAGTTTTTGTATGGCAAAAATATTTATGTATATATTTGGATAAGAGGAGGACTACAAATGTCAAAAAAACAGGATGATTACTATTTTGATAATTTTATCAAATGTGCAGAATACAGCTGCAAAGAGGCGTATTTATTAAAAGAGATACTGACTAAGTTTCAGCCGGAAGAAATTTCTAAGAGAATGGAAGAAGTCCATGAGATAGAGCGTCAGGCCGATTCCCAGAGACACGAGATTACAGATAAGCTGGCAAAGGCGTTTATCACACCGATTGAGAGAGAGGATATTATTGCGCTCAGCCACCATATTGATGATGTTACAGATAAGATAGAGGAAGTACTGATACGTGTTTACATCAATCATGTACAGGAAATGCGGCCGGAAGTGTTTGCTATGCTGGATGTAGTGATTGAATGCTGTGAGGAGCTTCAGAATCTTTTGAAAGAATTTAAGAATTTCAAACATTCTAAAGAATTAAAGAAGAGCATTATCCGCCTGAATACCTTAGAGGAAAAAGAAGATGAATTATTTATGTCCAGTATGAGAAAACTTCATGTAGAAGAGCAGGATGTAAGAAATATCATTGCGTGGAGAGAGATTTATACGTATCTTGAGAAATGCGCGGATGCCTGCGAGCATGTAGCTGATATTGTGGGCAGTGTTGCAATGAAGAACACCTAAACATTGAAAAGAGAGTGATGAGAAAAAATATGATGAAAGAGCAGAAAACAGGAAACAGAAAAACGCGCATGTTTTTGATTCAAATGCTTCAGGGAATGCTGATTGGTCTGGGTTCCGTCCTTCCGGGGATTTCAGGAGGTGTTTTGTGTGTTATTTTTGGGATCTATAAGCCGGTGATGGAATTGCTGTCTAATCCCAGAAAATACTTTCTGGTGCATATCCGGAAATTGTTTCCGGTGATTCTGGGCATTGGAGTCGGCTTTCTCGGTGTTGCCAATATATTGGCATTTTTCCTGGAGAAATATCCGAATCCATCGGTGTGCCTTTTTGTAGGACTGATTGCAGGTATGCTGCCATCTCTCATGCAGGAGGCAGGAAAAGAAGGCAGAACAAAAGGCTCCTGGATAGCCCTGATGATTTCTGCAGTGGTAATTTTTGCAGTATTGGCGGCCTTGGAGATTTTGTCCGTGAAACTTGTGCCCAATGTGGGCTGGTATGGTTTCTGCGGTGTATGCCTGGCCTTAAGCGTGATTGTTCCGGGAATGAGCTTTTCTACGCTGCTGATGCCTTTGGGGCTGTATACACCATTTATTGAAGGCTTGGGACATCTGGATATGAGTGTCATCCTTCCCGGAGGGATTGGAGCCCTTGTAACGGTTGTGTGTTTTGCGAAACTGATGGACGCCCTTTTGAAAAAATACTATTCTTATGTATTTCATGCCATTGTAGGTGTTGTAATCGCGGCAACCATTATGATTATACCGTTTGGAAGTTTTGCCTCGTCCCTGGGCAGTATGATAACAAATGTTCTTTGTCTGGGAATTGGAGCAGCCTGCTCGCTTTTATTAAATCGAGGAGAAAAAGAAGAGGAAGCGCTGCAATAAAATGTCCGGATTGTGAAAGGGAATATGATAGGAAAAAGCCAGCTTTGAATTTTAAATATTCAAAGCTGGCTTTTTTAAAGCAGAGCAGCGATAATTTCTTGCGAAAGTATTAAGAATATGTTACATTTAATGAGGCAAAAAAATCGTTCAGACAGAGAAAGGAGAAACGAATGAGAAAGCGAAAACTGCTGGCTTTCGGGCTGGCGTTTTGCCTCGGACTTTCAGGTGTATGGAATTTTTCCAAGCCGGTTTTTGCGGCGGAAGCACAGTCTGAGAGTCAGGTACAAAGTGAAAATACTTCCGGAGAAGACCATATCACTTCCATGGATGAAGAAGGAAATATAAAAGACGCAGACAGTTCGGCAAAGCTCATTGAAAATCCGGCAGGACCCAACAAATCCAGAAGCGGAGAGCCCCAGGTGGTGAATTTCCGCACGAAAAACAATGCGATTACAGAGTTTATCGAGCAGGAGACTGCAAAGCAGGGCTATACCAATGGGGCATATGGTGCAGATGCAGTGTATCTTGGCTCTGCCAATGGAAAATACAAATTTATGCTTTCCGGTGTGGTTGGCTGGGTAAAGGCGGAAGAGGTGCAGGTGGTCAATCTGTCCCAGGCCAAAGCGGTCAGCTGCTATGAGGTAAAAGATGGGAAACTGATGCATCATATTGTACAGGACATGACAACTCCCGGTTATGCTACAAGCCTGAATAACGGTCCTGCGCCTTCTTACCTTACACCCGGAACCATATATTACAGTTATGACGGACATTATTTTTATACAGATTACGGAGTCATGGCTGCAGATTACAGGCAAAATCAGCGCACACAGTCGGTGAATCCTCAGGAGCCTTATTATAATTATTTTCAATATCTGCCCATGCGCAGCCAGTCAGGCTATACCGGGGAAGAAATCAACGGAGTACTGGACAAGCTTGTAAACGCAAACTCAAAAATGAAAAATACAGGGGAAACTTTTGTAAAAAACCAGAATACATATGGTGTCCATGCGCTTCTGATGGCGGGAATTGCCGCCAATGAGAGTAATTGGGGAAAGAGCAGTATCAGCCAGAAAAAGAATAACCTGTTTGGGCTCAATGCCACAGATGCGGCCCCCGGCGCCAATGCAAATCAGTACAGCAGTGTGGAGGCCTGTATTGAAGACTTTGCCAATGGCTGGATGTCCAGAGGATATCTTTATCCGGGAGATTACCGGTATCAGGGTGGTTTTCTGGGAAATAAGGCCAGTGGTCTGAATGTGAAATATGCATCAGACCCCTATTGGGGAGAAAAAGCCGCCAACATTGCATGGCGTTTGGACAGCACACTGGGCAGTAAGGACGCAGGAGCCTACACCCTTGCAGCTAAGGAAATCATTCCGGATACACATATCTCGGTCAATGTGCGGAAAGAGCAGAATGTGTCGTCCACGCTGCTGTATAAAACCGGAAAAGCGGCAAACTATGTGGTGTTGGTGAGGAATGAGGAACCTTCGGAAGGCTTTTATGAGATTCAGAGTGACGCAGTGCTGGACAGCAGCCGAAGCACGGTGGTAAAAGACAGCGGAAAATACGACTTTGAGGGAATGTACGGCTATATGTCAAGCGATTATCTCACGGTGGTAAGCCGGGGGAAGAACACACAGGAGCAGGCACCGGATACAGATGAAACAATACCCCCAGAAAAACAGTTGGAATCCATTGCAATCGCAAATGCGCCGTCTAAAGTTTCCTATATAGAAGGCGAGAGTTTTGATGGAGCAGGAATGCAGGTCCTGGCGAAGTGGAGCGATGGGACAGAAAGTGATGTGACAGGAGAAGTTACCTGGATGCAAGAGGCTCTGAACAGTTCTTATACGGAAATGACAGTGCAATATACCTGGCAGGGCGTAACAAAGGAGGCAGTACAGCCCATAACAGTTGCAGCAAAGGCTGTGGAAGAGGAAAGCCTGTCGTTGGCTGTGACACCGGGAACGGCAGAGCTAAAACCGGGAGAGAGTCAGCAGTTTGGCGTGGAAATGAAAAAAACGGCGGATACCGTGCCGGAACTGAAATGGGAAGTGCTGGGCAGTAAAAGCCAGCAGACGGTGATTGACAGCAGCGGTCTGCTGACCTTAGGACAGGATGAAACTGCCGAGAAAATGATTGTGAGACTTTCCTGGGGAGAAGGCAGCGACAAAGTGTCGGATGCCATGGTTACTCTTGTAAAAGAGCCGGAACAGGAGAATCAACAGCAGGAGAGCACAGGTCAGGAAACAACGAGTCAGAGTGAGAGCAATCCCTCTGCCACAGACCAGACCCCAGAGGCTGCAGAAACAGATACCAAAGAAGAAGAGTATATTGCAGGTCAGCAGGTAAACGGACAGAAAGCGGCAGGCACAAAATCCGGGGAGACTTCGGATAAGCAAAAAAATACCAGTGTTAAGACCGGAGATGCTTCTAAGGGACCGCTTTGGATAACGATTCTTAGCATATCGGGATTCCTGGCCGCAGGTATGGGCTATAGAAAAGGACACATAAAAGACAGAAAATAGGATACAGATATACAAAAGGGGCATGCGCAGAAATTGCGGTGCCCCTTTTCAGAAAAGTTTTTAAGATGCAGGTTCTTCTTTGGGAAGAATGATGTTTAAAAGTATGGCTGCCAGAGTGGCTACAACTACCGGAGATTTTCCGAAAATAGTGGTTACCCATGCAGGAAAGGAAGCCAGAGAATCCGATACCTGTGTGATACCCATACCCAGAGCTACGGAAAGACCTACAATAGAAGAATTTCGGAAATTCATTTCCTGACGCATAATCAGCTTGATTCCGGTCATGGCAATGGAAGCAAAGACAGAAATCGTTGCACCGCCCAGAACACACTGGGGAATGGTAGTCAGAAGGGCTGAAAACTTGGGCACAAATCCTGCAACCATAAGGATAACAGCGGCCAGACCAAGCACACAGCGGTTGATGACCTTTGTCGTTGTGACAATGCCCACATTCTGACTGAAGGTGGCTGTTGGAAGTCCGTCAAAGAGCGCGCCGGCAATGTTGCTGATACCGTACATTAAAATACCGCCCTGGAGTTCCTTTGTCTTTGGTTCCCGGTTCATACTGCCTACCGTGGTGGCAGAAAAATCACCGATGGCCTGTATGGAATTAATACCAAACAGAATGCCGATAGCCACGCAGGCAGAAGGCTCAAAGTGAAGACCAAAGTGCAGAGGCTTCGGAAGCTGGAAAAAACCAGCGGAAGAAACATCGGAAAAATCCACCAGTCCGAAACAGGCAGCCGCCGCATAACCGGCGATGATACCGATGAGAATGGAAGCCAGTTTCAGAGTGCCTTTTGCAAAATGGTTCAATCCTACCACAACAGCCAGAGTAAAGAAAGCCACCAGCCAGTTTTTCCAGGAACCGTATTCCGGACTGGAGGCGCCGCCGGCCATGTATTTTACAGCGGTAGGATACAGGGACAAGCCAATCGTAAAAACTACGGTTCCTGTAACAATAGGCGGAAACAGCACACGGATTTTGCGGATAGTAAAGCCTACAAGAATGGCAACAATACCGCCGATAACCTGAGCGCCCAAAATCGTTCCCACATCATAAGATTCGGCGATCGCCTGCATACTGGGCACATAGGCAAAGCTGATACCCATAATAACGGGAAGTCTGGAACCCAGCTGAAACTTCTTTCCATTAAAAACAGGAAAAAGCTGCAGCAGGGTACTGATAGCAGATACAAATAAAGCGGCCTGTACGAGAATGACTCTGTCCCGTTCATTTAATCCGGCAACGTCAGAAATCAGAATAGCCGGAGTGACACAGCCCACAATCATTGCCACCACATGCTGTAAGGCCAGCGGCAGGGCTTTGGAAAATGCGGGGATGCCGTCAGATTCAAAAATAGATGCTCTTGTCTGTGACATGAAAAATCCTCCTGATGGTATAAAACATTGTTTTTCCCCTTTACTTTACACAATTTTTATCCCATCGTAAAGAAAAAAATGCGGATGCAAGGCTTCTTTTTTTGTGAAAATACTTAACTAAAAAACTCTAGTATTAATATATAAAGTATGATATGATGGGGAAAATACTATATGTAGTATATAAGGGAGAATGAAAACATGAATAATAAAAATAAAAAAGCAGTACTTCCCTATGGGGAAAATTTTCAGCGCATACTGCGGGAGATAGAGCGGGAATTTCCTCAAAAAGAATACGCATTAGAAAAACTGACAGAGCGTTTTGAGCATCTTGGCAGAGAACATAAGAGTGAGAAAGAAAAACTGGAGCTTCTTATCCGAAGCGCTGTGGAGCTGACGGAGGAGATTGCGCCGAAGTGGGAATTTATAGGGGCAAGACTTTTGAATTTCCAGTTTCAGGAAGAACTGAAAATAGAAATGAAAAGCAGAAAGATTCACAACTTTTACGAAAAGATACAATATCTCACCGAACAAGGGCTGTATGGCGCTTATATTCTGGAACATTATTCCAAAGAGGAACTCAGACAGGCAGAATCCATGCTGCGGCCGGAACGGGACAAGATTTTCAATTTCTCCGGTCTGGAACTTCTGCTGAAACGCTATGTGATTCGTACCGGGGAACATATTGCTCTGGAAACGCCCCAGGAAATGTATCTGGGCATTGCCCTTCACCTGGCCATGAAGGAAAAGAGGGAAACCGAAAAAGGGCCGGGGCGCATGGAATGGGTGCGGAAATTTTACGATATGCTGAGTTTGCAGGAAGTTACTATGGCAACTCCGACTCTGTCCAATGCCAGAAAGCCTTATCACCAGCTTTCCAGCTGCTTTATCGATACCGTTCCCGACAGTCTGGAAGGCATTTACAGAAGCCTGGACAATTTTGCCCAGGTCAGCAAGTTTGGCGGAGGCATGGGGCTGTATTTCGGGAAAGTGAGAGCCAGCGGCAGCAGTATCCGGGGCTTTCAGGGGGCGGCAGGTGGCGTGATTCGCTGGCTGCGTCTGGTTAATGACACTGCTGTAGCCGTGGACCAGCTTGGCATGCGCCAGGGAGCTGCGGCTGTGTATCTGGACGCCTGGCACCGGGATTTGCCGGAATTTCTTCAGATACGAACCAACAATGGAGACGAGAGAATGAAAGCCCACGATATTTTTCCGGCGGTCTGCTATCCGGATTTATTCTGGAAAAAGGCAAAAGAAGACATGAGCCAGGACTGGTGTCTGATGTGTCCGCACGAAATTTTTCAGGCCAAAGGCTGGCATCTGGAGGATTTTTACGGGGAAGAGTGGGAACAGAGGTATGAAGAATGTGTGCAGGATGAGCGGATTTGTAAAAGAACTGTGGTACTGAAAGACATTATCCGTTTGATATTAAAATCTGCGGCAGAGACGGGAACTCCTTTTGCGTTTAACAGAGATACCGTAAATCGGGCCAATCCTAACAGTCATAAAGGGGTAATCTACTGTTCCAACCTGTGCACGGAAATTGCTCAGAATCTGTCTCCTGTTTCTTCTGTTTCCAGAGAAATTCAGACGAAGGAAGGAGAAACTGTGGTGGTGACAACTGCAAAGCCGGGGGATTTTGTGGTGTGCAATCTGGCCAGCCTCTCCCTTGGTAAGATTCCGGTGGAAGATGATGCGTATATGGAGGACCTGGTGGAAACAGCGGTGCGGGCCTTGGACAACGTCATTGATTTGAATTTTTATCCTCTGCCCTATGCACAGATTACCAATCAGAATTACCGGGGAATCGGGCTGGGCGTCAGCGGTTATCATCACATGCTGGCAAAGCGGAGAATTCTCTGGGAAAGTGAAGAGCATCTGCACTTTGCAGATGAAATTTTTGAAAGAATCAATTATTTTGCCATAAAGGCCAGTGCCCGTCTGGCAGAAGAGAAAGGGGCATACCCATATTTTTCCGGCAGTGACTGGCAAACCGGGGCCTATTTTGCAAAAAGAGGGTACTCGTCCCGATTCTGGAAACAACTGGCGGAAAAAGTTGCCTTTTGCGGGATTCGGAATGGGTATCTGCTGGCAGCGGCGCCTACCAGCAGCACCAGTATTCTGGCTGGCACCACAGCAGGCGTAGACCCGGTGATGAAGAAATTTTTTATGGAAGAAAAAAAGGGAAGTATGCTGCCAAGAGTGGCGCCGGAATTGTCCGTAGACACTTATTATTACTATCAGAGCGCCCATCAGACGGACCAGCGTTTCAGTGTCCGGGCCTGTGCAGTGCGCCAAAGGCATATAGACCAGGCTCAGAGTATGAATCTCTATATCACCAACCAGTATACCCTGCGGCAGTTGTTTGACCTGTATCTGAGCGCATGGGAACTGGGCGTGAAAACCATTTACTATGTAAGGAGTAAATCGCTGGAAGTGGAGGAGTGCGAAAGCTGCGCTTCTTAGGGCTGCGTCTTAAAGCAGAAAAAGCATTGAGAGAAAAGAATGTTTATACTATAATGAAATAAGCGGAGAAAAATATGATAAAATTAACGAAAAAACCATTGTTTAATCCCCAGGGGGATACCGAAGTGCGTCTCAGACGTATGATTGGGGGAAATACTACCAACCTCAATGATTTTACGCAAATGCGTTATACCTGGGTCAGCGACTGGTACCGGCAGGCTATGAACAATTTCTGGATACCGGAGGAAATCAACCTTTCCCAGGACAAAAAAGATTATCCGGGACTTTCCAAAAAAGAGCGGCAGGCTTATGACAAGATTCTCAGTTTCCTGGTGTTTCTGGATTCCATACAGTCCGCCAACCTGCCCTGTATCAGTGAATATGTGACAGCTAATGAAATCAATTTATGCCTGTCCATACAGGCTTTTCAGGAATGTGTCCACAGCCAGAGCTACAGTTACATGCTGGACACTATTTGCAGCCCGGAAAAGCGAAATGAAATTCTGTATCAGTGGAAATCCGATGCCCATCTTTTAGAGAGAAATACCTTTATCGGAAACTTGTATAATGAATTTCAGGAAAAGCAGGATGCCCAGACACTTTTAAAGGTGATGATGGCCAATTATATTCTGGAGGGGGTTTATTTTTACAGTGGTTTTCTGTTTTTTTACAATCTCAGCCGCAATGGAAAAATGCCTGGCTGCGCCCAGGAAATCCGTTACATCAACCGGGACGAGAATACCCATTTATGGCTGTTTCGGAATATGATTTTGGAATTAAAGAAAGAAGAGCCGCAGCTTTTTACAGAGGAAAACGTGCAGATGCTGAGAGAAATGATGAAAGAAGGCGTCCGGCAGGAAATGCAGTGGGGGCGTTACGTCATTGGCGAGGACATTCCCGGTCTGTCTGAGGAAATGCTTACTTCCTATATAAAATATCTGGGAAATCTGCGTATGACCGGAATCGGTCTGGAAATTTTGTACCCCGGATATGAAGAAGAGCCGGAGAGCATGAAGTGGGTCAGCCGCTATTCCAATGCCAATATGGTGAAAACCGATTTCTTCGAGGCAAAAAGCACGGCTTATGCCAAGAGCACGGCGCTGCTTGATGATTTATAAAGGAGAGTAAGGAGAATTATGAGAGAACAGGAAATTCTGGCGATTTACGGAGCCGAATATAAAGAAATGACAAAACAGCTTTTACAGGAAGCAAATTTGCAGGAACAGATTCCCGACAAAGAATGCCGCATTGGCATCAAACCCAATCTGGTGTCTCCATCGGAGCCCTCCTGGGGGGCTACGACACACCCGGAAATTGTGGCGGGAATAATAGAATACCTGCAGGAAAGGGGATTTCAGAATCTGGTGATGCTGGAGGGCTCCTGGGTGGGGGATAAGACCCCGGAGGCTGCCGCGCTTTGCGGTTATGATGATTTAGTGGAAAAGTACCAGGTGGAATTTCTGGATTTGCAGAAAGATAACTGGCAGACTTGCGATTGCCAGGGAATGGAGTTAAAAATCTGTGAAGAAGCGCTGAAACTGGATTTTCTCATCAACGTACCGGTGATGAAAGGCCATTGCCAGACGAAAATCACCTGTGCTCTGAAAAATATGAAGGGCCTGCTTCCCAACGCAGAAAAACGCCGCTTTCATGCTCTGGGTCTGCACAAGCCCATTGCCCATCTGAATGCGGGAATCCGTCAGGATTTTGTGGTGGTGGACAACATCTGTGGGGACTGGGATTTTGAAGACGGCGGCAATCCGGTGGTGCTGAACCGGATTATGGCGGCGGCCGACCCGGTTTTGTGCGATGCCTATGTCTGTCATCTTATGGGATATGAGGTGGAAGAAGTTCCCTATATCACCATGGCAGAAGAACTGGGAGTAGGGCTTTCCGACTGGCGGCTGGCAGAATTTCGGGAGTTAAACCGGCCTTTGCGGGGAGCGTATTATCCCAAAGAGCGAAAAGTCGTGGAACTGGCCGATGCTGTGGAAGAAGTGGAATCCTGCAGTGCCTGCTACGGCTATCTGTTGCCGGCCCTGCAAAAGCTGAAAGAAGAGGGGATTCTGGGGCAGTTAAAAGAAAAAATCTGCATTGGACAGGGGTACCGGGGACAGACAGGAGAACTGGGAATCGGACTTTGCACAAAGGATTTTCAACATTCCCTGAAAGGGTGTCCGCCTACGGAAGGGGAGATTTATGAATTTTTAAAATCGTATATCACGGCTTTAGAAGAAGAGAAGCCAGAGAAATAGAGAACAGGGCTGTCCCATGAAAGGCATGAATCTTTCATGGGGCAGCCTTATCTGTTATTTTGCTACTTTTGACGTTTGGTGTAGATAACGGCCAGAAGGAGAAGAATACCACAGGAAGCTGCAAAGAGCGCCATGTAAAGTCCTACGTGGGTATTATCTGCTGTTTTGGGTGCGGCTGCTTTGTCTGTCCGCTCAAAGGAAACGGTGATGGTATGGTCTGCTTTCACGTTTTTCATGGTATATTTGTTGTTTTTCACAGAAACGGATTTTCCATCTACCAGAACCTTTGCCACACGGTAGTTTTTGTTGGGGAGAAACGTAAATTCTGCGTTTTCTCCCTCCTGAATTTCAATGCTGCCTTCCGGTGAAATGCGTCCGTTCTTATCCGCAGAGGAAGTAATGGTATAAACCGGAACTACAGCTTTAAATTCTATTGCAGAAGATTTGGACTGTCCCACTGCTTTCCAGCCATTTTCCGTATACTCTTCCAGGTCAAAGCCAACGGTAAGTTCGTAATTGCCTGCTTTGTTCAGAACGAAGGTTACCGAATAAGGGGCGTCGGACCAGGTGCGGTTGGTCTTTCCGTCCCAGTTCCAGTTCCGGGGAATCCAGCGGGAATCGCCGGCGGAAGGATTGGGATTGTCCATACCGGTGCCCACAGCTGTGGCGGTCAGGTTCGTGCCTCTGTCGTAAGTCGCTCCGGCTGTAATTCCATCTATGTATCCGTTGAAAGCAACGTAAGTTTTTAAAACAGAACTGCCGCTGATTTCGCTTTCCATATCCGTATCGGCATTGAACTTCTGTCTGGCTGCAAATTGGTAGGCGGTTCCAGATTTTAAGTTTTCAAACCGCGGGTTTTCTGTCCAGGTCCAGTTTTTTCCGTCTTCGGAAATACCATACAGAAGGTTTTCCTGCTTTTGCAGAACCAGGAATGTTTCTCCTTTTTCTGCAGCCTGGGGACTTTGCGGAGCTTTGGCTGCGGAAAACTTTGTGGTGACTTTCAGCTTTTCGCTGGCCGGGCTGGCCTCCTGCGTTTCGGATTTACAGAAGCGCGTTACAAATTCGTAAGAAGTTCCGGGAGTCAGGTTTTCAAAAGAACCGGAGGACTGCCATTTCCAGTTTGCGGAATCTTCCTGCTGTACCGGCGCGTACTCCTGATTGGGCCGTGTGGTTAGAAGTACAGTGGTGTCGGTACAGGATTGGAGAGCCGGTATGGCCGGGGCTTCTCTTGGGCTTTCGGGAGGTGTTTCCGGGTCCGGCTCATCCGTAGATGGCGGTGCTTCCTTCGGAGGTGTAGTTATGGAGTCTGTGGTTTGCGTGCTGTTGTTCTGTGCGTTATCGGAGGGGGTATCGTATGAGTCTTTGTTTGACGAGTCGTCTGTAGGAGTTGTCTGGGAGTCGTTGTTCTGTGTGTCGAATGTAGGTGTTATGTTGGAGTCGTTGTCCTTGGCGTCGCCCGGAGGCAGTGTGTCAGTACCGATGTTTGAAGTGTCGGTGGAAGTGTCCGTGTTGGTGTCATTTTTGTTGTCAGGAACCTTTTCTGTTCGGATAATGGTGGATTTCAGATACTTTTCGTCTGTATCGCCGACTGTGCGGCGGGTAAACGTATACTCTGTATCTGCCTTCAATCCGGTAAAAGAAACGGTTTCTTTTTGTGCGTCATATTGTTTCTTCTCAGCCCATTTCCAGGAGGCGTTTTGCTTGTCATCGGTGACTTTTCTTGCGTATTCGTAGTTTTTCCCTGCTTTCAGAACAATCGTATCTGCAGTTTTGGATACGGTTTCCAGTTCCTTTTCTTTTTGGGTTTCGTTGGCTGCATTTTCTGCGGCTGCCTGTATGGGAGAAATACCGGGGGAACTTCCGATTAAGACCAGAGTCAACAGGAAAACCAACAGTTTGCTCAGTTTTTTCATCATATAGATTCACCTCTTTCCGTGATGCCGCTGTTATAGGGAGGAGCGGCGGAAAATAGTTGTTTATAGGTATTTTTATTATAACAGATATTAGCTGTAAATAATAGATAAAAAAGAGAAATGTTAGAAAATTAAAAGGGCTTTAAAGGAAAATTAAAAGTTTATTCAGGATTTTGTGACTTATAATAATTGTAAATACCCTTAGAATGATGTATACTGTCTACGTTAGAACCTTCTTGTTGGAATGAGTAGACTGCTGTCCGCATTTTGTTGCCTCTTCATTCAGCAGAGGGTATCTTTGTATAATGGAAGATTTGAGTATAAGTATGGAAGAAGGACAAAAGAATGGAAAGACAGGATAAAAAGCAAGAGCATTTACTGGATTTACAATGGGTAAGAAGGGCCTTGCTGTTGGCATTATTTGATATCGGAATTATAATTGCATCATCATTGCTTGCTCTCATGGCACGATTTGATTTTTCTTATGCAGGAATTGAAGTACCGTATCTATCAAATTTGTATCATTATTTGCCAATAGGTATTGCATTGAATTTGATTATTTTTTATTTTTGTCGTATGTATCACAGTCTTTGGAAATTTGTAGGTGTTTATGAAGTAGGATATATTTTGATTGCAAATGGAATTGTCTTTTTAGTGCAGATTGCAAGCATGTATATGCTGCAGTATTCTATGCCGAGAAGCTATTTCTTTTTTCAGATTTTATTGCAGACGGCTATGGTATCTGCCTTGCGGTTTTCTTATCGCTTTTTGCGCCATTTAAAAGAGGTTAAAGAGCAGAAGTTCAGTGGATGGAATAAATGGAAGCGGGTTATGGTGGTTGGAGCCGGAGAAGCAGGTAGAGTTATTATAAAAGAAATTATGGACAGTAAGTTTTTGTCAATGAAAATATGTTGTGTGATTGATGATGACCGCAACAAAGCAGGGCGTTATATAAATGGTATTCCTATTGTGGGAGACCGCTCTACCATCTTGAAAAATGTAGAAGAATACAAAATTAAAAGTATTATTCTGGCCATTCCTTCTGCCCCATTAGAAGAGAAAAAAGAAATCCTGGAAATCTGTCAAATGTCTGGCTGTGAATTGAAAACTTTGCCGGGAATGTATCAGCTGATTGATGGTGAGGTAAATGTCAGTAAATTAAGAGATGTAGAAATCACAGATTTACTTGGGAGAGAGCCCATACAGGTCAATCTGGATGAAATCATGGGATATGTGAAAGATAAGGTAGTCATGGTAACCGGCGGCGGAGGTTCTATCGGAAGTGAATTGTGCCGTCAGATTGCGGCATATCAGCCAAAGCAGTTGATTGTCTTTGATATTTATGAGAATAATGCTTATGAAATCCAGCAGGAATTGCAGCGCCATTATCCAGAATTGAATCTGGAAACGTTGATTGGTTCTGTGCGGAATACCCATCGGATAAACAGTATTTTTGAGACATATCATCCGGATATTGTGTACCATGCGGCAGCTCATAAGCATGTCCCACTGATGGAAGACAGTCCGAATGAGGCAATTAAGAACAATGTGTTTGGGACATATAAAACCGCCAAAGCAGCCAGTGACAACGGAGTCAAACGTTTTGTGCTGATTTCTACAGATAAGGCAGTAAATCCCACGAATATTATGGGGGCATCTAAACGACTATGTGAAATGATTGTTCAGAGCTTTAATAAAATATCGGATACAGAGTTTGTTGCGGTGCGCTTTGGAAATGTACTGGGAAGTAATGGAAGTGTGATTCCTTTGTTTAAAAAGCAGATTGCAGAGGGCGGCCCTGTAACGGTTACAGACAAAAATATTATTCGATATTTTATGACGATTCCGGAGGCTGTATCTTTGGTGCTTCAGGCAGGAGCCTATGCCAGAGGAGGAGAAATTTTTGTCCTGGAAATGGGAAAACCGGTGAAAATTGATGATATGGCCAGAAATCTGATCCGTCTGTCCGGCTACACTCCGGATATAGACATTAAGATTGAATATACGGGACTTCGTCCGGGAGAAAAATTGTATGAAGAACTTTTGATGGCAGAGGAAGGCATGAAAGAAACTGCCAACAAACTGATTCATATTGGGAAGCCCATTGAAATGAACGAGGATGAATTTTTCCAGCAGCTGGCAGATTTAAAAGAAGCGTGCTATCAGGACGATGTACAGATTAAAGAGAAAGTGGCGGAGATGGTTCCGACTTATCATATGAAAGCGTAAGTAGATAAATTATAAACGTAATAGTTCAATAACTTGCTTTTATAAGAAAAACAGATATAATAAGAAATAGAACTAAGAAGATTTGGAGAATATACAATTATGAAAGTACCATTTTCACCACCAGACATCACAGAAGAAGAGATTGCTGAAGTTGCAGATACTTTGCGAAGCGGTTGGATTACTACAGGACCGAAAACAAAAAGATTTGAAAATGAAATTGCAGCATATTGTCATACTGCAAAAGCAGCATGCCTTAACTCTGCTACAGCAAGTCTGGAATTGAGCCTTCGTATTCTAGGAGTTGGACCGGGAGATGAGGTTATCACCAGTGCATATACCTATACAGCATCCTGCAGTGTTATCTGCCATGTAGGGGCAATACCTGTTCTGGTAGATACAGTTCCGGGCACTTTTGATATGAATCCGGAAAAAGTAAGAGAAGCAGTATCAGAAAAAACAAAGGCAGTAATAGCAGTAGATTTGGCTGGTATTATTTATCCGCACTACCGGGAATTATTTCAGATTGCAGAGGAAAAGAAATCTCTTTTTCATGCGAACAATGAGATACAGGAAGCGATGGGAAGGATTGCCATTCTTGCTGATGGCGCACATGCCTTTGGTGCTTCCAGAGAGGGAAAAATGGCAGGAGAAATTGCAGACTTTACCAGTTTTTCTTTCCATGCAGTTAAAAATCTTACAACAGCAGAAGGCGGAGCAGCTGTATGGCGTACCATTCCAGGTATCGATAATGAAGATATTTATAATCAATATATGCTCTATTCACTTCATGGACAGAATAAAGACGCCTTGGCTAAAACACAATTAGGAAATTGGGAATATGACATTGCCGGTCCGTATTATAAATGTAACATGACAGATATTATGGCATCTATTGGCCTGATACAATTAAAAAGATATCCTGATATTTTAAAGAGAAGACGGGAGATTATCAGAAGATATGATTATGCATTTCAAGACTTGAATATTGAAGTTTTGAAACATTATAGTGATAAGCATACTTCCAGTGGGCATTTGTATCTCACACGTCTAGTTGGAAAAAGCAGAGAAGTGTGCAATGATGTCATTGTGAAAATGGCAGAGGCGGAGATTGCTACAAATGTGCATTATAAACCACTTCCTATGATGACGGCATATAAAAACCTGGGATTTGACATTCAGGATTTCCCTAATGCGTATCATATGTTTGAAAATGAAATTACGCTGCCGCTTCATACTTGTCTGACAGATGAGCAGGTAGATTTTATCATTGAAACCTACAGAAAAATAGTAAAGGAACTGTAAGCATGTTAAAAAGTTGGGATGCACTTCCGCAGAAAATGAAACAGGAAGAAGTAAAAAAATATTATAGGTACCTTTCCAAAAAGCGTGGGGCACTTGTGGCCAAACGTTTTTTGGACGTGGTTCTGTCATTTATTTTGACCGTTCTTTTGTTACCGGTAATGCTCATACTGGCAGTATGCATTAAACTGGACAGCAAAGGACCGGTTTTTTATCGTCAGGAAAGAGTGACTCAGTATGGAAAAAAGTACCGTATTTTTAAATTTCGGACCATGGTGGCAGATGCGGACAAGAAGGGGCCGCTGGTGACTACCGGACAGGATTCCAGAATTACCAGAATGGGGAATAAACTTCGCAAATGTCGTCTGGATGAACTTCCGCAGTTATTTAATGTACTCACGGGAGATATGAGCTTTGTAGGGACAAGACCGGAAGTACAGAAATATGTAGACAGCTATTCGCCGGAGATGATGGCAACGCTTTTACTTCCGGCCGGAATTACATCCAGAACCAGTATTGCCTATAAAGATGAAGATGAAATCTTAGACAAATATAGCCAGACAACAGACAAAAGTACAGATGAAATCTATGTGGAATATGTTTTACCAGAGAAAATGAAATATAACTTGCAGTATTTGATAGAATTTAGCATATGGGGCGATTTTAAGGTTATGATAGACACGGCCCTTGCGGTGCTGAGATAGACAGGAGATGAATATGAAAAAGATAGCAGTAATTTCCATGGGTGTGAAACTTGACAACGAAAAAGGATACAGCCGTTTTCGGTATATTGGAGAATTTCTGTCTGATGCGGGATATCAGGTGGATTTAATCACTACAACCTTTCAACATTGGGAGAAAGCCCAGAGGAATCTTGATGAGATTAAAAAAGAAAACTATAAATTTAATTTAAAATTTATTTATGAGCCGGGATATAAGAAGAATATTGATCTGCGTAGAATCAGAAGCCATCGTATCGCTGCAAAAAATCTACGGCAGCTTCTGGAAAAAGAAGGGGATTATGATTTGATTTATTGTGAAATCCCTCCCAATGATGTGGCACTTGCAGCAGCAGAATATGCCAAAGAGAAGGGGATTCCCTTTGTTCCTGATGTCAATGACTTGTGGCCGGAGGCCATGCGGATGGTACTGGATGTACCGGTTATCAGCGATGTCCTCTTTTATCCTCTTTTGAGGGACGCGGAAAAGGTATATGCTCTGGTATCAGGGATTATTGGGACTTCAGATGAATACCGGGACAGACCGTTGAAACACCAGAAACTGGATGTGCCGAAAAAAACCGTCTATGTGGGAAATGAAATTGCAGAGTTCGATGCAGGGGTAGAAGTTTACAGCCCGCAGATACCAAAAGAAGAGAGGGAGTTTTGGGTTTCCTATGCCGGAACCATCGGAACCAGCTATGATATCCGTACTATGGTGCTGGCAGGCAAAGAACTTTTGAAGCGGGGCAGAACACGGATAAAAATTAAAATTCTGGGCGGGGGGCCTTTAAAAGAAGAACTAGAAACCCTGGCAAAAGAGCAGAATTGCAGTAACGTAGAATTTGTAGGTTACGCACCTTACCCGAAAATGACGGCCTATCTGGCAAAATCCGATATTCTGGTGAATTCGTTCGTGAAGAAAGCGCCCCAGAGTATTGTGACGAAAATCGGGGATTATCTGGCAGCGGGAAAACCAATGATTAATACCTGTATGAGTCCGGAATTCAGAAACAAGGTCGAGCATGACGGATTTGGTATCAATATTATGCCGGAGGATGTCAACGTTTTGGCAGATGCCATTGAAAAGCTGTATGAAGACGAGGCAGGAAGAACAGAAATGGGGAAAAAGGCGAGGACAATTGCAGAGGAACAGTTTGACAGACCCCAGTCTTATAAGAAGATTATTGAATTGATTGAGGAGCTGACAGAAAATGAATAGACCATTTTTTACTGTGGTGATGCCTGCTTACGGAGTAGAAAAATATCTGGAAAAAGCAGTGAAAAGTATTGTTGCACAGACATTTTCGGACTGGGAACTGTTGATTGTGGAGGACGGATCTCCGGATAAAACAGGAGAAATTGCAGAGAAACTGGCAAAAAACGACGAGAGGATCCAGGTGTTTCATCATGAGAAAAACCGTGGTTTAAGCCCTGCCAGAAATACAGGAATGAGCCATGCGAAAGGGCAGTATATCTGGTTTATGGATCCGGATGATTATGTAGAAGCGACTGTGCTGGAAGAAGTGTACAAAGCACTGCAGGAAAATCCGGCCGAGCTGACCATTATCGGGCATAAAGAAGAATATTATGACCGGGATGGAAAGCTGAATTATACCCATGAGATTCGGCCGAGAAGGCAGTTTTTTTCCAGTCAGCAGAAGATGAGAGAACACATTATCTATCTGGAACAGGAAACTATATACGGATATGCCTGGAACAAGTTTTACAGCCTGGAGCACATACAAAAAGAAAGGCTGCAGTATGAAACGGTACGGCTTATCGAAGATATTGTTTTTAATATTCAGTTTTGTATGCATATCCAGGCCATGAATATCCTGGATATTGCGCCGTATCATTATGCAAAGCGCATGGAAGGAAGTTTGACGACGAAATTTGTACCGGACTATTACCCTCTCCATAGAAGGCGAATAGCCATGCTGTATGACCAGCAGCGTTTCTGGCAAACCGATACAGAGGAAACCTGTGCCATTCTGGGCAGCCTGTACGGAAGATATATACTCTCCGCCTTAGAGCGAAACTGCGACAGGAGAGCCGGAATGAAACACAAAGACAGGGCGCAGTTCTGCCGGGAAGTTTTTTCGGATTCCCTTTTTGAAAGCCTGGTGCTCAGGGCAAAAGCCAGAGACAGTAAGGCATTAAAAATAGCCCTTGTCTGTATGAAACAGAAATCCGTGTTTTTGTGTACAGCTCTGGCAAGAATTGTACATATAGTGCGGAGCGGACTTCCCACGGTGTATTCCAAGGTGAAATCCAACCGGTAACAGATAAGGAAAAGCAAAGTGAAAATTTTACAAAGCGAGGAAAAAGAATATGAAAAAATATGATTATGTCTTAGTAGGAAGCGGATTGTTTTCCGGAGTTTTTGCTTATCATGCCACAAAGGCAGGCAAGAAATGCCTGGTAGTGGAAAAGCGTGATACCATAGGAGGAAATCTTTACTGTGAAGATGTAGAAGACATTCATGTCCACAAATACGGCGCCCACATTTTCCATACCAGCAATAAAAAAGTATGGCAGTTTGTGAATTCTCTGGTGGAGTTTAACCGCTATACCAATTCTCCGGTGGCTAATTTCCACGGCGAGATGTATAATATGCCCTTTAATATGAACACCTTCAGTAAAATGTGGAATATCAGCACCCCGGAAGAGGCAAAAGCGATTATTGAAAAACAGAAAGCCAGCGTAAAGGGAGAACCTAAGAATCTGGAAGAGCAGGCCATCAGTTTAGTTGGAGAGGATATTTACAAAAAACTCATCAAGGGCTATACCGAAAAACAATGGGGCCGCGATTGTAAAGATTTACCGTCTTTCATTATTAAGAGACTTCCTGTAAGATATACCTATGATAATAATTATTTTAATGATCTGTATCAGGGAATTCCTATCGGCGGCTACAATGTGCTGATAGACAAGCTGTTTGAAGGCTGTGATATGGAAACCGGTGTGGATTACAATGAAAATCGGGAAAAATACAATGCTCTGGGCGAAAAGCTTCTGTATACAGGAACCATTGATTCTTACTATGATTATTGCTTCGGAAAGCTGGAATACAGAAGTCTGAAGTTTGAAACAGAAACTTTGGATAAAGAAAATTATCAGGGTGTGGCTGTGGTAAACTATACAGACCGCGAAACTCCCTATACCAGAATCATTGAGCATAAGCACTTTGAATTCGGCACACAGCCAAAGACTGTCATTACCAGAGAATATCCGTCGGACTGGCAGGAAGGCATGGAACCTTACTATCCCATTAATGATGAGAGAAATCAGAGTCTGTACCAGAAATATAAAAAACTGGCAGATAAAGAAGATAAGGTTCTGTTTGGCGGCAGACTGGCAGAGTATAAGTATTACGATATGGACAAGGTCATTGAGTCCGCATTTCAGTTAGTGGAAAAAGAACTGTAAAGCAGAGAAATAAGGGGATTGTTGATGAAGTTAGTGAAAAAGGAGTATGTAAAGTATCTGGAATGGGCATTTAAGCTGGCGTATCTGCTGCTGGGACTTGTGACTTTTAATGCCTTTCTGTATGATTCGCCGGTGCAGCCCCTGTTGGTGAAGGGATGTCTGATATTGGGAGCGTTGGCGCTTTTAGGGAGAATGATTTACTGGAAAGATTATGTGAAGACACCCTATTTGGTAGTATTGGTGTTGTTTTGTGCCAGCTTTGGCATTAGTATTTTGGTGAATTGGAAGTATGGTGCAGGAATAGCGGACATGAAGTGGATGATATGGACAGGATTTTTATTCTTTCTGCTCTATATGTGTGATACAAAGCGAGAGAAGTCTTCCTATAAAAAAGAATTTCATTTCTTCTCCCATGTACTTCTGCTTTACAGTGGGGGAGCCGCGGCTGTAAGTCTGTATTTGATGCAGACATTGTACCACGCAAAGTGGTTTACTTCAGGGAATGAACTGATGTTAGCGGGATTTTATTGGGGAAGGCTCTGGGGAGTCTATACAGACCCCAATTATGGCGGTGTGCTCAGTACCCTTGCGGTTTTGCTGTGTCTGTATCATTGCATGACGAAAAAAAGCTGGAAAAAGATACCCTATGTACTTATTCTTGCAGTGAATTATGGATATATTCTTTTTGCAGACTCCCGGACTGCAGAATTGGCTCTTGCCCTGGCAAGTGTTTTCTGGCTGATTTTTGCAGGTGTTACAGGCAAGTGGGCGAAGAAAACATTTGCCCTTCGTGTTTTGATGGTTGTTTTTGCTGCCGTTGTTTTTATAGGAGGCGGTTCCCATGTGAAAACAGGATATAGTGAAAAAATAGAAGCTGAGATAAAAATTATGGATGCGCAAAAACAGCAGAATACACAAAAACAGAACACACAGGCACAGAATACGCAAAAGACACAACAGACACAACAGACACAACAGACACAACAGACGGAGCGGGCTGCTGATTTGGAAAAGGACGTGACAAACGGCAGGATTGCTCTTTGGAAAAGCGGACTGGAAATCTGGCAGACCAGCCCAGTGGTGGGAACCGGGTATAATTCCTTTCTTCCATATGTGAGGGAGAAGCTTCCGGATACTTATGCGGTACATAATTCCCAGGGGGAGTATGTGAGCCTGCATAATGAATACTTAAATATTATGGTTTATCAAGGCCTGTTGGGGATTGGAATTTTTCTGGCATTTGGCATTCTGGTATTTTGCCGGTGGGGAAAAAATATTCTTAAAACAGAAGATTCGGATCGGAATTACATAGGAATACTTTCTGCCTGCATTCTGGTAGTGGCTGTGGCTATGGGATTTCTAATGGAAGGGCTCTATACAAACTCCCCGGCAGCATTTGTGCTGTGGACATTCTTGGGATATCTGATGCAGTACATGCAGAGTACAAAATAAAAGAAAAGGCGGAAACAAAAGATGAAAAAGATACTGGCAGGATTTATCATGGACGGATACGGAGGAGGCATTGACAAATATCTCCTGAATTTTTTAGAGAATGTTCATACAGAGAACATCAGAATTGATTTTCTGACGAATGAGGTTTCTCCGGAATTGGAAACCTTCCTGCAAAAGTATCATTCCCGCATTTTTGCAATTCCCAATTTAAAACACCCGGTAGGACAATACCGGGAAGTATGCAGAATATTGGAAGCAGAATCCTACGATATTGTGTATCTCAATATTTCCACGGCCATTGACTGCATTGCTGCCTGGGCAGCAAAGAAAAAAAAGGTTCCCAGGATTTTCATTCACAGTCATACCAGTGGAAATGATTGTGAGAATCCTGTGAAAAGGATGATTTTTGACAGCATCCATAAGTTCTGCAGATTGTCTTTGTACAGGGCAGCTACAGAGTATTACGGCTGTTCTGAAAAAGCGGGACTGTGGATGTTTCCTGAAAAGATAGTAAAATCAGACAGATTTCAGATGATATTTAATGCCGTAGATTTAAAGAAATTTACATATTCGTCTGCGGTTAGAGACGATGTAAGAAAAAAACTGAATTTAGAAAACAAGTTTGTGGTGGGACATGTGGGAAACTTCGTTTACCAGAAAAACCATTACTTTTTAATAGATATTTTTGAAGAACTGAAAAGGAAATGTCCGGAAGCAGTGCTGCTTTTATTGGGAAGAGGAGAGCGGTTTGAGACCGTAGAAAAGAGGATAAAAGAAAAAGGACTGGAAGACAGTGTTCGGCTTCTCGGCTTTCGAAAAGACCCGGACAGACTCTTCCAGGCCATGGATTTTTTTCTGCTTCCGTCATATTTTGAAGGACTTCCTACTGTGGGAGTAGAGGCCCAGTGTACGGGACTTCCCAGCCTGATGAGTGATACTATTACAACGGAAGTGAAGATTACGGAGAACTGCTGGTTTTTACCACTGAAAGAGAAGCCGGAGGTCTGGGCAGATTTTATTTTAAAACATAGAGAAACAGACAGGGAACATATTTCCTGGATTGGAAAAAAGGAAGCCTATAGTCTGGAAACATTGAAAAAACAGCAGCAAAGACTGCTGGAAAAATAAGGAGTCAGAGCATGAAAAAAGCCAGTATTATTGTACCGGTGTATAATATTGAAAGGTATATTCGGGGGTGTGTTGAAAGTCTTCAGGCACAGACCGAAAAAAACATAGAAATTCTTCTGGTAGATGACGGAGGAACGGATAAAAGCGGAGAAATCTGCGAGGAATATGCCTGTGCCGATAAGAGAATCCAGGTGTTCCATAAAGAAAATGGCGGGCTCAGTGATGCCAGAAATTATGGAGCCAGGCAGGCAAAAGGAGAATATTTGTTTTTTATAGACGGAGATGACAGTGTAGCACCGCATCTGGTGGAAAAGACAGTTGCCTGTGCAGACAAGCTTCAGGCCGATATGGTATTTTTTGACTTTGAATCCATTGAAGAGGAAACCGGGAGAAGAGATTTGTATCACTACGGAATGCCGGAAAATAAGGTTTTTTCTGCCAGGACAAATCCTGAGGTTTTGCTGAAATCTCCTTCTGCATGCTGTTGCCTGTACCGTAAAAAATTTTGGGACAAATCTGGTATTCGCTATCCGAAAGGACGGCATTATGAAGACCTGGCAACCACACCGAGATTTTTACTGCAGGCAGAGAGAATAGGATATGTGGGTGATGAACCTTTTTACTATTATATGTTGAGAAAAGGTTCTATTATGCACAGCAGCAATTTTGAACGCAGTTACGAAGACCGGACATGGGTGCTGGAGTTTCTGCGTGATTATTTCAGTCAGAAGGAAAGGGCGGGAGAATTTCAAAAGGAGCTGGAATACATGTTTTTTGAACATGGATATTTTGTTCCGTCTAAAGAGATTATTCTGGAAAACAGTAAGAGTATATGGCTGAAAAAGTTTCGGATTTATGTGGAAGAGAAATATCCAGGATTTTTGCAGAATCCCTATATAAAAACATTGTCAAAAAAAGATAAGATTTTGTTGTTTCTGATGAAACGGCATTTGTATGGCATAATGAATATACTGTCCGGTCTGCGAAAAAAAAGCGATAGTTTGAGGCAGTAGAGAATAAGGAGAAGAAGTATGCAGAAGGTGCTGACAATTACCATTCCCTCGTATAATGTGGAAAAATATTTGAAACAGACATTGGATTCCTTTCTAAGCCCGGAAATCCTGGAGGAAGTCGAAGTCTTAATTGTAGATGATGGTTCCAAAGACAGGACGGCAGAGATTGGAAAGGTGTATGAAAGGCAATATCCCCAGACGTTCCGGGTGATTTCAAAGGAAAACGGAGGGCATGGTTCTACTATAAACCGTGGAATTCAGGAGGCCAAAGGGACTTATTTTAAAGTGGTAGATGGAGATGACTGGGTTGACACAGAAGATTTCGTCAAACTGGTAAAAGCTTTAAAAAATTGCACGGCTCAGTATGTGGTTACAAATTATTATGAAGTCAATGATGTGACCGGGGAGAAAACACCGGTAGATTATAAAGTTCTGAAAGAAAAAGAAATCTGGTCTTTTGAAGAGGCCGGAAAAAGAAAGCAGATTGCCATGCATGCCCTTGTGATACAGACCAGTATTTTAAAAGAAAATCAGATTCGTCTGGATGAGCACTGCTTTTATGTGGACGTGGAATATGTGTTGTATCCCATTCCTTATGTAGAAACCGTACAGTTTCTGGACTTGTTTGTTTACATGTACAGGCTGGCCGTGATGACCCAGAGTGTCAGTCTTCAGGGATATCAGAAACATATGCAGAATCATATTGATGTTATCTTGCATCTGACAGATTTTTTCCAGGAATATGCAAAGACCGGAACAGAAGGTAAAATTGATTATATTGGAAAGCGGATTGCCCAGATGGTGGGAGACCAAATCACTGTTTTCATGAGTTTTCCGGAAAAGGACAGAGAGATACGACAGAAGTTCCGTGCATTTGACAGAGAACTGAAAGAAAAAAGTCCGGAGATTTACCGCCGTTCAGGGGAAGAGAGCGGGACACTTCGGTTATTTCGGAAGATGAACTTTAAATGCTATGCGTGGATTGCCAGAATGTGCAAGAAACGAAATCATATAGGAGAAGATTAGGTATGAAGACACATTCCATTAAATTTAATTTTATCATGAATGCAATTTTGACGGTTTCTTCTATTATTTTTCCGTTGATTACGGCACCTTATGTACTTCGTGTTTTACAACCGGAAGGTATTGGTCGTGTAGATTTTTCTGCCTCTGTGATTACCTATTTTTCCATGTTTGCATCGCTGGGGATTCCTACATATGGAATTCGCACCTGCGCAAAAGTGCGTGATGATAAAGAAGCTCTGTCAAAAACAGTACAGGAGTTAATGCTTTTAAATGGTGGAACGATGGTACTGACATATTTCGTTTTTTTGATACTGTTGTTTTTGGTTCCAGATTTTGCGGGAGAGAAAACACTTCTACTTATTAACAGTGTCAGTATGGTTTTGAATGTTGTAGGTGTAACTTGGTTTTATAATGCAATGGAACAATATACATATATTACTACATGTTCTATTGCGTTTAAGATTATTTCTATTGTGATGATGTTTCTGTGGATCAAGAATCCGAATGACTATGTAAAGTATGGGGCAATTACAGTTTTTGCAGGAAGCGCATCATATCTTTTGAATTTTATAAATCTCCATAAATATGTGAGCTTTCGTAAAATAGCACCGTATGAATTTAAAAAACACTTAAAGCCTATTCTTATCTTTTTTGCTACATCAGCGGCCATTAGCGTATACACAAATATGGATATTGTTATGATTGGTTTTATGAAGGGGAGCAGAGAGGTGGGCTACTATACTGCTGCTATTAAAGTGAAAACACTGTTGGTAAGTCTGATTACTTCTCTCGGAACAGTACTGCTCCCCAGACTTTCTTACTATATAGAAAAGAAAGATAAAGGGGCATTTCAGAGAATGGTAGTAAAAGCCTTTAATTTTGTGATGATAATTGGGATTTCAGTGTCTGTGTATTTTACCTTTATGGCGCCAGAAGCTATACAACTTCTGGCAGGTGAAAGCTATGGAGCATCGGTTCTTCCTATGCAGATATTAATGCCAGCTGTACTTTTTATCGGGCTGTCCAATATTACAGGAATACAGATTCTTACACCTCAAGGAGAAGAGAAAAAAGTATTGTATTCCATAATATGGGGAGCATTGCTGGACTTTGTGTTGAATCTTTTTTTGATTGGAAAGTATGGCGCGACAGGAGCAGCTTTTGCGACTCTACTGGCAGAATTTGTTGTACTAGCGGTCCAGTGTATGTATTTGAAAAAGATGCTGGGGCAAATTGTAAAAGAAATCAGTGTTCGAGAAAATCTGGTGGCAGCATTAGTAGCCAGTGTAGTCATGCTACTAATGAAACATACGATTGCTTTTTCGACTTTTGGGGAATTGGTTATAACAGCAGTGCTCTTTTTTGGACTATATGGGGTGATATTATTAGTACAGAGAGAACAAATAACAGTAGAAATGGTAAAAATGGGAGTAACCATTTTGAAGAGAAAAGGTAAGTAGGAGTGAGGTATTGTGGAAAGGACAAAAGAAATAAAAAAGTTTTATAACAATAAAGAATGGAAATCAGATAAGGTACTGGCATTGACTATAAATATAGTGTTTTTTTTAACAATTCTATTGTTTTGTGATATAAAATACGAAGTGTCGGATGACTTTTTAATGGCGTCCATTATGTCTGGGGCATACGGAGATGCACCGAATCCGCATATGATATTTATAAATATTTTATGGGGATATATTATGTTACCTTTCTATTATGCTTTTCCAGGAATTAGTTGGTATTTGATTTTTCAATTGGTGTTAATAAATATATCATTAATTTTAGTATCTTATATGCTGCTAAAAGAAATGGAGCGTCCTATAGCGCTATTATTGATTGCAATTCTGTTAACCTTCTTTGCAGATGACGCTTATATTTTGGTGCAATTTACAAAGACAGCAATGTTGGCCGTTATGGGAGGTGGGATTGTATTTGTTTGGGCCTTGTTTGAGAATAAATCCTGGAAGTTAAAGTGGGGTTCTGCGTTGATATGCCTGGCCGGAACGCTAATAAGATTTTATGTGATTTATATAGCAGGAGGGTTTCTGCTATTTATTTTAATAGTAGAGTTTGTAAGGTTGTTTCAAAAAGAGAGAAAAGAAGAAACTTTCAAGAAGAGAATACTGTGGATTATGATTCCCGGAATTTTAGTCATTGTAGTAGCATTTGGAATGGATAAATTTGATGATTATATTTATAATCAAAATGAAGAATATAGATTTTTTAGAGAATATGGAGAAGCAAGAGGACGAATTGTAGATTCCGCGGATTATGGGTATGAGGCATACGGAGAAGAACTGAAGAAAATTGGAGTTTCAGAAAATGATTATTACCTTATGAGAACATGGAATTTTGCAGATAATGAAGTGTTTACGCTTGAGATTATGCAAAAGACTGCTGATATTATAGAAAACTATAACAAAAATGTAGAAATTTCTAAGGAAATGATACTGGAAAATATGCAGACAAGAGGAATTACAGGATATCCAATATTTCTGGCTACAGCATTTCTATTTGTACTTATGTGTATATTTCAGAGAAAATATTGTTGGACGGGATTTCTTTTGTCATTAGTAGGTTTTGTGTATATGCTTTATTTCTTTATAAGAGAAAGAGTTGTATACAGAGTAGAATATGCTGTACTGGCAGGAGTATTTTTGAGTATTCTTTATTTTTGGAAAGAAAAATACAAAGAAAATCAAAGCAATTTTGTTGAAATTAGTAGAATATGTGTTATACTTAATGCAGTTTGTCTGATGTTGCAAATACCGTTATATTTGCCTGATCGTAGTTATCAGGATGTGGTTAGCGAAAATAGAAAATCTTATATTGACAATGTTTTTTTTGAGTCATGGAATTATGATGCTAGAAAATATAGAAAAAATGTAAATAAAGGTAAGCCGGAAAATGGATTAATAAAAGAGATAGAAGATAATAGAGACAATTTCTATTTTTTAGATTTTCAGACTACTATGCAGACACTGTATTATGAATGGAATCCATTTCAGACACTGGAGAAGGGATATTTGCGAAATGCCCTGTATTTTGCAAGTGTTATGACAAATTTTCCAGAGGAAAGAGCGTGTATGGAGGCATATGGGATATCACAGCCTTTAAAAGCACTTGTGGAAGACAGAGTATATCTGGTAGATACAGATACGAGAACATTGAATAATAAGGTGAAATTTATACAGGAGCACTATTATTCTGAGGCAGAGGCAGAATTATACAAAGAGGTTGCTGGTTATCAAATCTGGAAAATAAAAACAAACGAAAAAGAAGGAGAAAGCAATGATTAATTTTAATGTGCCGCCAGTGGTGGGGAAAGAAATAGACTATATTGAACAGGTTATACAGAATAGAAAAATTTGTGGGGATGGAAATTTCACAAAGAAATGTTCTAAATGGCTGGAAGAAACAACAGGAACGTCCAAAGCTTTATTGACAACCTCGTGTACCCATGCTACAGAAATGGCAGCAATTTTATGCGATATCCAGCCAGGTGACGAGGTAATTATGCCTTCTTATACGTTTGTATCTACAGCGGATGCTTTTGTGTTAAGAGGAGCAAAGGCTGTATTCGTAGATATCAGACCGGAGACAATGAATATTGATGAAAGACTGATTGAAGACGCTATTACAGAAAAAACAAAAGCTATTGTGCCGGTTCATTACGCAGGGGTTTCCTGTAAGATGGATGAAATTTGTGATATGGCAAGAAGATACAACTTATTTGTGATAGAGGATGCAGCACAGGGAGTTAACTCCTTTTATAAGGGAAGACCCTTGGGAACTATTGGTGACTATGGCTGCTATAGCTTTCATGAAACCAAGAATTACAGTATGGGAGAGGGCGGTGCCCTTTTAATTAAAAACGAGAAGGATATTGAACGTGCAGAAATTATAAGGGAGAAAGGTACAAATAGAAGTAAATTTTTTAGAGGGCAAATAGATAAGTATACATGGATGGATGCAGGCTCTTCTTATCTTCCAAGTGAATTGAATGCAGCATATTTATGGGCTCAGTTAGAGGTGGCAGACAAAATATTTGAAGATAGAATGAGAAGTTGGACTCTGTATTATGAATCATTAAAAGAATTAGAGGAGAAAGAATATATAAAGCTACCTGTGATTCCGGAAGAATGTTCACATAATGCTCATATGTTTTATATTAAAACTCAAAGCTTGGAGGAAAGACAGAAGTTAATAGAATTTTTGAAACAAGCCGGAATTAATGCAGTTTTTCACTACATACCACTTCATTCGGCACCGGCAGGGAAAAAATATGGTACTTTTTTTGGGGAAGACAAATATACCACAGCAGAAAGTGAAAAGCTGCTAAGACTTCCGTTATATTATAAATTGAGAGAATCTGATATTTTATTTGTGGCAGAGCAGGTTAGAAAATTTTATAAAGGTTGAAGAAGATGAAAAAACGTTGTGTAGTATTTGGGGCAAATGATTTTGGTAGTATGCTTCGGTTTTATGCTGAGAAATATATGGATATAGTTGTAGATGCGTATACTATGAATAGGAGATATATAACAGAAAGAAAAAGAGATGGACTTCCTGTTGTAGAATTTGAATCAATTAGTAGAAAATATCAACCAGAAGAGTACTCTTTCATTTTGGCAATAGGATATAGAGCTATGAATGATATAAGAAAAGAAATATACTACCAGATAAAAAGAAAAGGGTACGAATTAGTAAATATAATACACCCTTCTGCAAGACTGGAATGTTTACAAATGGGAGATGGAAATATCATACTGGAAAATGTTGTACTTGCCTATGGAACGAAAATAGGTTCGGGAAATATTATCTGGAATGGTTGTCAATTATCGCATGAATCTACAGTGGGTGATTTCAATTATTTTTCACCTTCTTCAGTAATAGCCGGGAAGACAATCGTAAAAAATAATTGCTTTTTAGGAATTCAGAGTGCTGTCAGAGGTGGGAATATTTTAGAAGATTATACCTTAATAGGTGCAGGGAGTTATATAAACAACTCGACAGAAAAAAATAGAGTATATGTACCTGCAAGAACGATATGTTTATCAAATAAAAACAGTAAAGAATTTTTTAGATAGGAGAACGAAATGAAGACAATTATGGTGATTGCGGGAGGAACATGGCAGGTCCCCTTGATTAAGCGAGCAAAAGAATTAGGGTATCAAGTTGCAAATACAAACTTATATGAAGATTCTGCTGGATTTGAATATGCAGATATTAGAGGAGTCATGAATGTTCTTGATAAAAAAGGTAATCTAGAGTTCGCAAAACAATACCAGGTAGATGCTGTTTTGACAGATGAAAGTGATATAGCAGTTCCAACCGTGGCATATGTAGCAGAAAAAGTGGGCTGTAGTGGTATAGGCAGTGAAATGGCAGAACTTTTTACGGATAAATATAAAATGAGAGAGTTTTGTAGAAAAAATGGATTTAAATTTCCGGAGTATTGCCTGTGTGAAAATGTAGAGCAGGCTGTCACGTTTCTTGAAGAATTGGGCAAAACAGTGATTATAAAGCCTTTGGATTCTCAATCAAGCAGAGGGGTGTTTACCGTAGCAACAGAAGCGGAAATGAGAAAGTGGTATCCTGTTGCTGAGGGTTATACAAACAAAGGAAAATATGTTTTGGTAGAACGATATATAAAAGGGACAGAATTTACAATAGATGGGATTGTTTTAAATGGATGTCATCATAGTTTAGCGATTTCTGAAAAATCTCATTTTACATATAATCCGAACATTGCATCAAAATTGTTTTTTTCATATGAGAACGATAAATTTGATTATACTTATCTCAGAAGTACAAATAATGAAATTATTGATAGAACAGGTTTGAAAAATGCTTTGACACATGCGGAATATAAATTTGAAGATGGTGAATTTTATTTGATAGAAATGGCGGCAAGAGGCGGTGGAACACGTATTTCTTCAGATATTGTGCCGTATGTTTCAGGAGTAGATAATTATAAATTTTTAATTGAAACTGCATTAGGAAATGAAGACGTTGCAGAAGAGGCAGAACTTGAAGTAAAAAATGAGTGCAAAAAACGTTGTGCAGTACTGGCCTTTTTAGATATAGAATCAAACGGAAAGCAGATTGAAAGAATTGAGGGAATACATGAGATTCGAGCTATTCCAGAAGTGGTCGCCTTTGATGTGGATTTTTCAGAAGGAGACATTATTGAACGTGCTCAGGATGATCGTTCGAGAGTGGGCTTTTATATTATCTGTGCAGAAAATAGAGGACAAGTAGAAAACTTGATAAAACAGGTTCAAGAAATGTTTAAAGTTTCATTTAAATAAATCATAAGGAGGAGCAGGATATGGATATAAAAAAGGAGATTATCGATAAAATTAGAAAAAATCGTATTTCAACTACAGAGGTAGCAGACTGCTTGGGAAAAGCAGGTTTATTTGAGGGGGCACACATTGTTAATAGAGGACATTTTGCGGTTGGAAACGTAAAATGGATATATGCTTATAATGAGTCCAATTGGAGCATTCATGAACAGGCGCGAGAAGTACAGCCGGGAGATGTTGTATTAATAGAGGCGTTTAATTGTAAAAATAGAGCAACAATTGGAGAATTGGTTTCAAAATTTATGCTTTTATATAAAGAAGCAGTGGCAGTTATATCAAATGCGCCATTGAGAGATGCAAACGATTTAATTAAGCAAAATTATCCTGTATGGTGTAACGGATTTACTCCAGTAGGATGCTTTAATAAAAAAATAGAAGAACCTTTGGACGAAGAAATTTATAAGCAACATAAAGAAAAATATGATGGCAGTATTGCAGTATGTGATGATACAGGGGTTGTAATTATACCAAAAGAACAGCATACTGTTGAATTTTTGGGAAAACTAGATAATATAGAGAAACAGGAAGATACTTGGTTTGAATGTTTAGACCGCAGAAAATGGGACACATATGATATAGTTTGTTTGAAAAAATATTTAAATGATTAGGAGAAAATATGATGGATATATCTTTTGTGATACCATGTTATTGTTCAGAAAAAAATTTACAATTTGTAGTTGATGAGATTAGAGAGGCAATGAAAAAAAAGCCTTCTTTTGAATATGAAATTATATTAGTCAACGATAATTCAAAAGATAATACAAAACAGTTAATAGAGAAACTTGTTGCGGATGATTCAAGAATTGTGGGAATAAATTTTTCAAAAAATTTTGGACAACCCAGTGGTCTTCTGGCAGGATTTCGTATGGCAAAAGGAAAATACATTATGACATCGGATGATGATGGACAAACGCCAGTTGGTATGGTTTGGGATTTTTATGATAAAATACAAGAAGGATACGATGTTGTTTGTGCCAAATATAAAGAAACAACACAGAAGTCTCGTATTAGGCGTTTAGGTACAGAATTAAATGAATTTATGATGTATCATATGATAGATAAACCCAAAAGTCTCAGATTATCATCCTTTTTTATGGCAAAAAAATTTGTTGTGAAAGAAGTGATAAAATATCAAAATGCATATCCGTATATAGCGGGACTATTATTAAGGACTACAAGCAAAATTGCAAATATAGAAATCAGCCAAAGAGAGAGACGAGAAGGAAATAGCGGTTATACCTTTCAAAAATTGGTGAAGTTATGGCTTAATGGATTTACAGCTTTTTCAGTAAAGCCATTGAGAATAGGAAGTGCTTTGGGATTTGGAAGCTCTATTATTGGCTTTTTTGTTGCAATTATAGCTTTAGTGAGAAAGTTAATGATACCTACTATACAAGTTGGTTATACATCTCAGATAGCAGTGCAATTAATTATCGGCGGACTTATTTTAGGTGTTTTGGGAATCATAGGAGAATATATTGGAAGAATTTATATGTGTATAAATAAAAAACCGCAATACGTTATTGAGAGTATTGTTGGAAAAGAGGAGGAATATGAGAAAAATAGCTGAAAAAATGAGAAAAACCGATTGTGACAAATATAAAAAAATTGTTAAAATCTTTTTAATGTTTTGTATTGGATTTTATCCTTTTATGACCAGTTTTTACGGGATTGATTTAGGAGATACAGGAATTCATATGTTTAATTATGAAAACATTTTTAGTAACCCGGAATTGATTGGTTTTACTTCTTATTTTACTAGTGTAACAGGGTGGATGTGGCTAAATGTATTTCCGGGATTAGGAATATGGGGCCTAAATTTATTAGAAGTTTTCATTGAGATTGTCATGGCAGCAGTCATTTACAAGACCTTTGGACAAGATCTTGGTGAGTTGGAGACATTGTTTGGAATTTTAATTGCTGTTTTGGCGTCTGATACATATCTCAATATTTTTAATTACCATCAATATAATGTTTTATTTTTGATTTTAATTTTATCATTTCAGTATAAAGCCATTATTAGAGATAAGAAAATATTTAGTGTATTTGCAGGAATATTTTTTACTTTGGTTGTATGCTCTAGGATGGGAAGTGTTACAGCTGTAATAACATGTTTCCTGTATATCTTTTGGTATATGTATGAGAATAAAGAGGTAAAATATCTTTTTAAACATATAGGAGCATTTTTAACAGGAACGTTAGGAATGGGTTTTTTTATGGGAATAGTTCTTACAGTTTCTGGACAAATGAAGTATTTTATTGGAAATATATTCAGATTATCAGGTCTAGCTTCAGCATCAGATGGCGGATATAGCATGAATAATCTTTGGTCTACATTTTTGTTTGGAAATTTAGATGCAATCGCATCTGGATTTATTTTTCTGGCTGCAGGGATTGTATTATTTTTGGGCATTAGTATAATATTTGCCACTCAAAAAGTAGAAATAAAAAGAAAAATCTTTAATATTTTATTTGGAATTGTGATAGTGGGAATTGCAGTATATCAGTTAATTTATGCGTATGATGTCAATGAAGTTCCTAATTGGCCGCAGATGACAACAGGTCCGTCTTTCTTTATAGGATTACTATATGTGATTACATTTTTTACTATTTTTTATCATTTGTATACGAAAAATGGAAATGTCAAAATTGCTTTAATAGGAATATGTGCAGTGATTTTACCATTGTTGACAATTGCAGGGTCTAATACAGGAACTAAACATGTAATATTAGCATTTTGGATTATAGCGCCGTTGTCGGTATCTTCTATTTGTGCGTTGTTGAAAAGAACATCAATCCAGTCTCTAAATGATATAACTTCTCGGATTGGAATTGTTACAAAACGCAGTGCAGTGATGTTGACAATTCTAGTTTTATGTGTATGTAGTGGATATAAGTTCTTTGACATGATATATTCTACTATGAATTTTGACAGTACTGATAGAAGTTCACTGCAATATACGATTAATAGTGATAAATTGAAATTTATGAAAACAACACAGCGAGAAGCAGATGCGGTAAATGGAACATTAGAAGTGGTTTCTGATTTACAAAGCAGAGAAAAAGATGAAAAAGAAAAATTAATGGTTTTTGGGGGGGCTATTCTCCTGTATTCATTAACAGATATGGAGTCCTATGTGCAGCCATGGGTAAGTAATCCTAACTATAGCAATGAGAAATTGGGACAGGATTTATCTAATGCAGAAGAGAAGTCTGAAATCCCGCCGATAGTTGTCTATTGCAGAACAAATAATTATTATGGATTTGAAGATTGGAATTATGAAACTTTGCTTTCTAGTGAATTGTCGAATCAGTATGCTGGAAAAAAGGAATTATTTGCACAGTATTTAGAAGATAGAGAATATTCTGTAGAATATGCGAATGATTATTATGTAGTTATGGCAGCACCGGGAATTGCAAAAACAGATATGAAAGATATTAGAAGTTATATGTTTGAAGAATAGTAAAGAGGAACAGGAAATGTATAATAAGTTTATCAGTGGATTAGAAGGTTCATCGTCTGTGGAATTAATGCTGAAAGCTGAGAAAATGCGTAAAGAGGGAAAAGAGGTAATAAGTCTGGCTGGCGGTGAGCCAGACTTTGATACTCCTGATAGAATAATTAATAAAGCAATACAGTCTTTAAATCAAGGAGAGACTCACTATGCTGTCGGTCAGGGGATTTTTTCTTTGAGAGAGCGCATTGCGGAAAAACTTAGAAATGAAAATAATATTATGTGTACGCCTGAGAATGTTATTGTGACTCCAGGAGGGAAGTATGGTATTTATATGGCGATTGCCTCTCTAATGAACGTAGGAGACGAGGCAATTGTTTTTGCTCCCTCTTGGGTTTCTTATTGTCCAATAATAAGAGCATGTGGAGGAAAGCCAATTATAAGTTATCTGCAATACGATGATAATTATAAGATAAAAGAAGAAAATATTATTCCCTATATTACAGAAAAAACAAAAGTAATTGTAGTAAATTATCCAAACAATCCTACAGGTAGAGTTCTATCAAAAGAAGAGGCAGAATTGCTGAGGGATGTTACGGAAAAATATAATTTGCATATTGTTTCTGATGAAATTTATGAGAAAATCATATATGATGGTAAGAAGAATATTAGTTTGGCTTCTTATTCAAATATAGCAGATCGAGTGGTGACCGTTAATGGATTTTCCAAGTGTGCGGCTATGACTGGATGGAGAATAGGGTATACAGTGGCAAGTGCAGAAATAACGAAAGTTATGTATAAACTATATGTTCATACCATAACCGGACTTAGTCCTTTCATACAAAATGCAGCCATAGAAGTATTCCATTGTGATGAAGAAATTGAAAAAATGAGAACAATATATGAATACAGAAGAAACTATTTTGTAGAAGAATTAAATAAAGTAGAAGGAATAGAATGTAGAAAGCCAGAAGGGGCTTTTTATGCATGGGTACGATTTAAAAGTGAAAAAAATTCAAAAAAAGTATGTGAAAGATTATTGGATAAATATGGAATTATCGGTGTAGATGGACTATCTTATGGAGAACAGCAATATCCATGTGTTCGTTTTTCTTTTGCAAGTGATATGGAAATATTGAGGACAGTAATCAAAAAGATAGGAGAAGTTTAGACATATGAAAAAGAAACGGTTAATACAAAAAAGTATTTGTATTGTTCTTGTTAGTTTATTAAATATTAGTTCGGTTTCTCAAGTGCAGGCATCTGAGAAATCAATAGAAAAAAATGAAGAAAATGTTGACAGTGAATCTGATGAAGCAGCTATTTTAGAGGGACATAGTAACAGTTGGCGTTATCAAGATGGGGAAAGAATTTATTTTGATGAACCTTCTCAGACATGGGGGGCTTTTCAGGCATGGAGTAAGGTTGATGGGCACTATATCAATAATCGTGGCGAGATCATTAAGGGAGCAACAGCAAAAGGTATTGATGTAAGTGAATGGCAGGGAAGCATTGATTGGGAGAAAGTAAAAAATACAGATATTGACTTTGCAATTATAAGGTGTGGATATGGTATGAATCAGACAAACCAAGACGATGATTATTGGAAAAGAAATGCTGATGAATGTACACGATTGGGAATTCCATTCGGAACTTATCTTTATTCGTATGCTGATAGTGTAGAACGGGCAAAAAGTGAAGCACAGCATGTTTTAAGACTTGTTCAAGGGTATGATTTGGAATTTCCTATTTACTATGATTTAGAAGAAAACAGTATACGAAATCATGTCAGCAAAGAAAAAATTGCAGAGATTGCAAAAACATTTTGTGATATTATAGAGGCGGCAGGATATGATGCTGCAATCTATGCCAATACCGATTGGTTTACAAATTATCTTACAGATTCAACGTTTGACAATATGGAAAAGTGGGTAGCACAATATAATAGTGTATGTACTTATAATGGTGAGTATAAAATTTGGCAGTGTGCAGATGCTGGGGTAGTAGATGGTATTAGTGGAAAAGTAGATTTAAATATGTATTTTGGTTCTGAAGAGTTAGTAATCCCATCACCAGTACAAAATCTAAAAGCAAGCGCATATGGCAAAAATAAGGTTAAAATTAGTTGGAACCCTTCAGAGGGGGCAGATGGATATTTAATATATGCACAAAAATATGGCGAGTATAGGTATTGTGGGATGACGACTAAAAAGTCTGAATTTATAGATGTTAAAGCCTTGGATGAAGAGTATAATTACTATTGGGTATTTCCTTATTGTGAGGATTCAAAAGGAAATATGTTTCCGGGAGCATGTGCAAAATATGTATATGCGAAAGGAATTATACCAGCAGTACAGAATTTGAAAGCATCTTCTGTGTTAGATGGAGTAAAACTTACATGGAATCGACAATTTGACGCAGAGGGGTATCTGGTCTATGGAAGGAGAGCCGGTGGACAATATGAATATATTGGAATGACGAGTAATGCAACATCCTTCATAGATACAAAGGCATCAAAAACAATGTATAATTACTATTGGGTTTACCCGTATCACAAAAGTGGGAACACGATGGTAGTGGGCGGTACGCCTAGATATACATATGGCCGTGGCTTATAATAGTATATCCTTCCAATTTCAAGTTATTACCAAAGAAATGGAATTAATGATAGAAGCAGATGAACATTTGTCAGAAGTAGAAAGAAAGTAAGCACTTAATAAAATGAGAGTATGAAACTTTTTCTGTAAAATAAGAGGGGGTAAGTTGAGAAGTACCCGCCAAAATATAATGCGGTAGAATATAAAATCGCTCCAGCCCTTTGCGAGTTGGAGCAATTCACTATAATTCATATGCGATTTTTGATAGACTGGAGTTTTCACTCCAGGGTGCAAGTTCTGCGAGCTGTTCGTCCGTAATTTCTTTTGTGGGCCGATGCTCCAGTAGAAATTTCAGGCATCCGTATATATTCAGATTATGTACCTTTGCCATTTCAACCATTGTGTAGACCATTGCATTGGCATAGGCCCATCCACAGAATTACTAAACAGCCAGTTCTTCCGATTAACGGCAAACACGCAGATTTCATTCTCGCTGAGATTGTTGGTAAAGCTACAGCGTCCATCTTCCAAACAGGTCTCTGCAGTATCCCGGCAGTTAAGCACATAATTCACTGTTTTTTCATACGAGTATTCCGGACTGGCTTGCGAGGCCTGCTGGTGGCAGTGTGAAAAGGAGAAATAAAAGACACTGGAACAATTTCATCAGGTAGATGGCATTTTTAAGAAGTTCAAGAAACGCATATTTATCGTTATCAAATTTATTTTGGCAATCGGTAAAAAATCTGCCAAAGAAAGCGGTTTGTATGGTATCGTGTAAATATAACTCCTTTACTGGTAGATATGGTTAATTGTTATTGGACGTCTCAATTTTAGCATAAATCAGTGAGGAGTTATTTTGTAGTAAAAAGAATCCCGTATTTATGCGGGTTCTGGCGTTTCGCAAACGCCTAAGAGAGATATTAAATAGGAGGAGAGAAAGGATGTACAAATTTTTAAAAAATACCGTAGTGTGTATTCTGGTAATGACATGTTTGGTTATGTTGGGAAACAGCAGAGTTCTTGCAGAAGGTGATATGAATGACAACATGCAAAACATGAATAGGTCCGGAATGGAAGAGGGAATAAACATTGGAGAGGCATTGAATGCAGGACAGGAGGTTTCGGTTTCTCAGTATGGGGCAGAGTGTACTGATATCTGGCTGGAAGGAACTTATTTGTACGAAGAGGCGTGGCAGATACTTGAATTGGTAAATCAGGAGCGGGCGAAGATTGGTGTACCGAAAGTTACTATGGACAAAGAGTTACTGCATGCTGCGATGACAAGAGCAATAGAAACTCAGATAGATTTCTCTCATACACGGCCAAATGGAGAGAGTTGTTTTTCTGTTTCGGATAAGGCATTTGGGGAAAATATCGCAGCGGGGAACTCTACCGCAGAGGGAACAATGAGACAGTGGATGAATTCACCAGGGCATAAAGCAAATATACTCGATAAAGACTTTTCAATCATGGGAGTAGGATGCTTTACGCAAGGCGGGATTAGATACTGGGTACAATTATTTGGAACCTCAGAAGCTGTATCTACAGATGAAAGACAAAACATTGACACACAAGAAGCGGTTCAAGTGATTACGGATAATATTCAATGTCAAATGAATGTGGGAGATCCGTATCGATTGGCAAGAGGAGAAAAAGAGGACTATGATGGAAAATTTGTGTTGTTAAATAATGGATGGAATATAGCCGTCACATGGATTTTGCCGTCAACAATTGAGTGGAGTAGCTCTGATACAAAAATATTTCAAGTTGATACATTGGGACATCTGACAGGAATAAAAGTCGGTTCAGGAACACTATCAGCAAAGCTGAAGGCAAGACCAGAGATACAGGGCACACTTGGAATTAATGTATATGATCCTTATGGTTTAGAAAATGTAAAAAATCTAAAAGCTGCTTCATCGGGGAAAAATAAAGTCTTTTTATCATGGCAGACAGCTGGGAATGCGGAAGGCTATTTGATTTACGCACAGAAGAATGGGAAATACGGCTATGTAGGAATGACAACAAAGGGAACTACATTTACAGACACAAAGGCATTAGATACAGATTACAATTATTATTGGGTATTCCCATATGTTACGGATCAGAACACAGGAAAAATGATTCCAGGCCCATGTGAAAAATACGTGTATGCAAAAGGAATCATTCCGGCAGTAGAAAATCTGAAAGCATCTTCTGTAAAAGGTGGAGTAAAACTGACATGGACAGAACAAAAGGATGCCGAAGGATATCTTGTCTATGGACAAAGAGTCGGTGGGAAATATGGTTATGTAGGGATGACAACGAAGGGAACTACATTCACAGATACGAAGGCTTCCAAAACTGCATATAACTATTATTGGGTATTTCCATATCACAAAGATGGCCAGGGGAATATGATTGTTGGTGGAACACCGAAGTATACATATGGACGTGCGTTATAAAACGAATTTTAAGAAATAGAAATTTATTATATTAGGGGTAAGCTTATGAAAAAACGAATGATTACATTAGGAACAGGTTTGATGCTAGGCATTTCATTGTTGTACAATCCTACGGCAACTGTTGTGTTTGCAGAGGAAACAGAGACGATGAATGAAACACAGGAAGTAAATGCACCTGAACAGATGGATCAGAAGTTTCATATTACAGTGGTACAGCCGGAAGCCGGAACCGTGACGCTGAGTAGTAACACAGCAAAAGAAGGAGAAACGGTTACAGTAAAAGTGGAACAAAGTGAGGGAATTCGCGTTGAAACTGTAGAGGTTACAGATGCTTC
>NZ_JBBKBX010000023.1:0-56888 GCF_037890365.1 Blautia sp. HCN-20427
GTATACGGCGGAAAGAAAGTTGTCCTGACAGCCAATGCGCAGAAACAGGCAGCACAGTTAGAAGCCTTAGGATACGGAAACTGCCCAATCTGTGTGGCTAAGACACAGTACAGCTTAACAGACGACCAGACCAAACTGGGTGCGCCTACAGACTTTGAAGTAACCGTAAGAAACTTAAAGATTTCCGCAGGTGCAGGATTTATCGTAGCATTAACCGGTGAAATCATGACTATGCCGGGTCTGCCGAAAGTGCCGGCTGCTGAAAAGATTGATGTAGACGAGACAGGAAAGATTCACGGCTTGTTCTAAGCAGAAAGAGATACGGTTTTAAGGAGGATACAACAATGGGATTTTCAACAGTGCCATGCAATGAATTCGTAGAAGTCCTGGCTTCTAAAGCCCCGGTTCCCGGCGGCGGCGGCGCTTCTGCCTTAGTAGGAGCAGTAGGAACTGCTCTTGGAAATATGGTAGGAAGCCTTACAGTAGGCAAAAAGAAATATGCAGAGGTAGAAGAAGAAATGTGGGAGTTAAAGAAAAAATGCGATGAACTCCAGAAAGATTTTCTTCGCCTGATTGAGAGAGACGCAGAAGTATTCGAGCCTCTTTCCAAAGCATACGGTATGCCGAGAAATACAGAAGAGGAAAAGGCAGAAAAAGCACGTGTTATGGAAATCGTGTTAAAAGATGCCTGTTCTGTACCTATGGAAATCATGGAAAAATGCTGTGAAGCCATTGAAGTTATTGTAGAGTTCGCAGCAAAGGGTTCTACTTTGGCTATCAGTGATGCAGGGGTAGGCGCTGCTTTCTGTAAAGCTGCTTTAAAAGGAGCCAGCTTAAATGTTTACATCAATACAAAATCCATGGCCGACAGAGCTTATGCGGAAGAATTAAATAAAAAAGCAGACGCTATGCTGGAAAAATATACAAAGATTGCAGATGAAACATTTGAAAGCGTATTATCCAGATTAAAATAATCATAGAAAAAGAACTATTAGGAGGATGCTGGAAATGGCAAAAAGATTACTTGGTAAAGAAGTAACAGCAGCATTAAATGAGAGAATCAAAGCAGATGTTGCTGCACTGGAAGCAAAAGGGGTAAGACCAACTCTGGGAATTATTCGTGTAGGAGAGAATGAAAGCGATATTTCCTATGAAAGAGGAGCAACCAAACGCTGTGAAACTTTAGGTGTTGCATGTGAGAAAATCTTACTTCCGGCTGATGTTACACAGGAGGAACTTCTGGCAACCATTGACAAAGTAAATAAAGATGACAATATTCACGGAGTATTATTATTCCGTCCGCTTCCAAAACATCTGGATCAGTCTGTGATTGAAAATGCTCTGGACCCTGAAAAGGATGTAGACTGTATGACAGACGGCTCTATGTCCGGTGTATTTACCGGAAAGAACGTAGGTTTCCCTCCATGTACACCACAGGCTTGTATGGAAATTCTGGATTATTACGACATTGACTGCACAGGCAAGAAAGCAGTTGTTATCGGACGCAGTCTGGTTGTAGGTAAACCGGCTGCCATGATGCTGATTAAGAAAAATGCAACTGTTACAGTATGTCATACAAGAACCGTGGATATGCCTTCTGTAGTAAAAGAAGCAGATATCGTCATTGTTGCTGCAGGACGTGCAGGTGTAGTAGATGACACTTATTTAAGAGAAGGTCAGGTTGTTATTGATGTGGGTATCAATGTCAATGCAGAAGGAAAACTCTGTGGAGATGTGGATTTTGAAAAGGCAGAACCAATCGTAGAAGCTATCACTCCTGTGCCGGGCGGTGTAGGAAGCGTTACAACTTCTGTATTGGTAGGCCATGTGGTAGAAGCTGCTAAGAGAAAATTTGCATAAAAAGAACCCAGTACAGAAGAGATTCTATATTGGAGGTATGGGCGGAACCTGTTTTGGGTTCCGCCTTTTACAATGTATTTCGGATGAAAGGGCGGAACTATTCTTCTGTAAATTCTGTCATGTTTTTTCGATACCAAAGGGGCAGGAAATTTCTCTGACATTTGGCATTGGCCCGCTCTTTGATAGAGACAGAATCGAAAAACGTTTTCCACAATCTTGTATAAGAATCCTTTTTGTTTCGGACACTTTCCATGTAAGCCAGTTCTTGGGGTGTAATGGGAGTTAAAAAGGCTTCTTGATTTTTAGGGTGCACTACAGCAAGCAGGCGATTCTTATCTGTAATTATCCAGTCTTCTGAGGGCATACGGTCTTCAAAATGAGGAGCCAAGAGCGTCAGCACATGAGATTTCGGTTCAATGACAGAGAATAGAATCTGGTTTTCCAGACGGTCAAAGCGAACAAATTCTCGGAATTTGTGTGTTTCATTATATACACTTCGCTGCAATTCAAAAATGGCCTGTACCTCCGGCTGATGGAGCATATCCAGCACAGCGTTTCCACAGGCAAAGCCCAGCACCAGAAAACGGTAAATTCTGTCCAGCTTTTCCTCATGAGAAGACAGGGAGGCAGCATATACATACTGATACGCCTGAAAAGAGATTTTTTTGTGGATTGAGCGGATAACTTTCTGAACTTTTTCCATTTCCGTATCAATATGGCGGTATTCACAGAACAGTTCCAGGTTGCCCACAGGTTCTGTTTGAAGCCGGATATTGGAGTGTCCCAGCCGGGCTGCCCAAGCGTCATAAATACAGGTCATCATGGATTCAAAATTGTCATAACAGGTAAAAACAACCATGGAAGAGCCTCCTTTTCTTATAATTGACCCCAAAAGGTCTTACAACTGTCTTCTACGGTAGGCGGGACTTCCAGAAAATGGTGGTCAAAGAGGGAAAGCTGTTCATAAGTCTGAGGATGTTCTGCTTCCCAGGCTGTTTTTTTATCTGTGCCGGTCAGTTGGCGGGTAATAAAATCCTCTTCAATAGGAGTTCGATACAGCATTTTTCCCTGGCAGGTGATGAAATATTGTGCCCGCTTTAGAACTACCCCCATTTTCTTTAGCGCAGAAAAATCCAGAGTGCCCTGGCGGCGGGCCTGAACAATTCGCCACGCAGATTTATTGCCGATTCCCGGAACCTTTAACAAGTCGCCATAAGAAGCATGGGAAACTTCTACTGGAAAAATTTCCAGATGACGCAGCGCCCAGTCACACTTGGGGTCAAGCAGGATGTTAAAATTGGGCCTGGCGGGGCTGAGCAAATCCTCAGCATGAAAACCATAATAGCGCAGCAGCCAGTCCGCCTGATAAAGCCGATGTTCCCGAAGCAGAGGAGGGGCTGTGTCCAGAGATGGCAGAGCAGAGTCTTCGTTAAGGGGAATATAGGCAGAGAAAAAGACCCTCTTTAAATCAAATTTCTGATACATCTGCTGGGTTACCTGTAAAAGTTCATAGTCATTTTCAGCGGTGGCTCCGATAATCATCTGTGTGCTCTGTCCAGCAGGTACAAATGGCCGTTTTTTTTGCTTATCTATAGGGACTGACAGAGAACGGGAATTCTGTATCCGGGGTGTAAAAGCAGTTTTTTCCAGAGCCAAGGAGGAAGCACCGGACAAAGTACTGGCAGTATCCGTAAAAATTGTACTGGAGAGATACTGGTTTTGTCCAAAGCGCTCCATAGAAGCAGTTTTGCCCAGGGAAAGCCGGTAATCTATAATTTTCCCCTGTATCTGGGCCATAGGTTTTACAATGGACTGCTGTGTTTTTCCGGGGGCCAGGGTGTGCAGGCTTTTCTCCGTAGGGAGTTCCATATTGATACTCATACGGTCGGCCAGATATCCGGTCTGCTCAATAATTTCCGGAGACGCGCCAGGAACAGCCTTGGCATGGATATAGCCCCTGAAATGGTATTTTGTACGCAGAAGGTACAAAGTCTGATAGATCAGTTCCATGGTATGGGTAGGGTTTTTGATGACTCCGGAACTCAGAAACAGTCCTTCAATATAATTTCTTTTGTAAAATTCCATGGTGATACTGCAGAGTTCCTCCGGGGTAAAGGTGGTGCGCACCTTATCGTTGGAGCGGCGGTTCAGACAGTATTTACAGTCATAGACGCACTCATTAGAGAGCAGGACTTTCAAAAGAGAAATACACCTTCCGTCTGCGGCAAAGCTGTGACAGATACCTGCAGCACAGGAGTTCCCCAGACTGCCTTTTTTCCCTCTCCGGTCAGAACCACTGGAAGTACAGGCAACATCATATTTGGCAGCATCTGATAAAATCTGCAGTTTTTCTTCTAGGGAAAGAGAAAAATTCACTTTCATGTAAACACCTCTTTGTAAAAATGATAAAATAGAATCGAACATATATTCTGATTTTATTATAACAGGTATATAAAAAATGTCAAGAACAAATGTTCGTGAAATTGGGAGGAATTTTTTTGAAAGGTCTGTCATATAATCTAGCAATACGATGAAAGGGGTATTTTATGGATACATATAATATTTACAAGGATATACAGGCTCGTACAAACGGAGAAATTTACATAGGTGTTGTGGGTCCGGTGCGCACGGGGAAATCCACATTTGTGCGAAGATTTATGGAACTGGCTGCACTTCCCAATATGGAGGAAAACCTGAGAAATGAAATTCGTGACCAGCTTCCGCTAAGCGGTTCCGGTAAACTGATTACCACCGTAGAACCTAAATTTATTCCAAAAGAAGCAGCAGCAATCCAAATGGGAGAGGAATTTCAGGCGAAAATACGGTTGATAGACTGTGTGGGATTTTTGGTTCCCAATGCGGCAGGAAACATGGAAGACGGAAAGGAACGTATGGTAAAAACGCCCTGGTACAGTTATGAAATCCCCTTTCACCAGGCGGCAGAGACAGGCACCAGAAAAGTCATCGAAGAACATTCCAACATTGGCCTGGTGGTTACCTGTGACGGCTCTTTTGGGGAAATTCCCCGGGAAAGTTATATCACGGCAGAAGAGAAAACTGTGTCAGAACTAAAGAAAACAGGCAAGCCGTTTTTGATTATTTTAAATTCCCAGAAGCCTTATAAAGAAGAAACATTAGCCCTGGCAGAGGAACTGAAAAAGAAATATCAGGCCGGAGTTGTAAGTGTAAATTGTGAACAGTTGAGAAAAGAAGATGTGTCCAGAATTATGGAAAAACTTCTTTATGAATTCCCCATTGTGCAGATGGAATTTTATGTTCCAAAATGGGTGGAAATGCTGCCCGCTGACCATTATTTAAAGGAAAATCTTCTTGGGTCTATTCAAGAACTTATGAGTCATATGAAGTATGTAAAGGACGCGTCCAAAGACCATTTTGCGGTTGCTTCTGAGTATATCAGAAATATGATTCCGGAGAAGACAGACCTGTCCAGCGGAAGAATCTGTGTACGGGTAGAAATGGATGAAACCTGGTACTATGAGATTCTAAGCGAGATGACAGGCGTGGATATTTCTGATGAATATGAATTGATTCATACCATGCAGGAACTGGCAAAAATGAAAGAGGAATACGTCAAAGTAAAAGGCGCTATTTCCTCGGTTCGCGGTAAGGGATACGGTGTGGTAACTCCGGACAAAGAAGAGATAAAACTGGAAGAACCCGTTGTTATTAAACAGGGCAGTAAGTATGGGGTTAAAATCAAATCCATCAGCCCTTCCATACATATGATTCGCGCCAATATTGAAACAGAAATTGCGCCGATTGTGGGCAGTGAAGAACAGGCAAAAGATTTGATTTCTTATATTAAGGCCAGTGATGAGCGAAAGGAAAGTATCTGGCAGACGAACATTTTCGGCAAATCCATCGGACAGCTGGTGGAGGATGGGATTCACACAAAACTGGTGCAGATTGGAGATGAGAGTCAGGTAAAACTCCAGGACACCATGCAGAAAATCGTCAATGACAGCAAAGGCGGACTGGTGTGTATTATCATTTAAAAACAGAGAACTGCAGCACTGAAAAATGGGGCGTATCCATTGGATAAGCTCCGTTTTTTAGTGCCGCAGCAGCTTTCATAAACCTTTAAGATATGATAAAATAAAGAAAAATATACTTTATGAGGAGGAGAAAAGGCTATGGCAGATTCCAATTATGAGAAAGTTTTCCGACAGTACCAGGAGTGGTTTTTGCAGGACAATCCAAGGGAAACAGCAGACTTTCTGGGGTTGAAAACAGACAGAGAGTATCTCTATATTCCCTTCTTTGGAGAATTGTGTACCATTACCTTGAAAGACGGAAATATTGGAAAAGCAGACGGTTCTGCAGTGCCTGTAGAGGACAGGCTGACCATCATGCAGCACCTGCATTATCATAAAAAAGATGCCAGGGAAAGTACAAAACAGGTTCCTTTCCGTGAAATTAAAGAAGCAGCCGTTTTTGAAAAAGCCTACCAAAAATCAGCTCTGCTGCCTCTTGTACGAAACTTTTCGGGAAAGACGAAAGAACTGCTTCGGGCGGGATTAAGCATAAAAGGAAAACAGGAGCGGTTTGGGGATGTCAGCTTTACGCTGCAGGCTTTCCCTAAAATTTCTCTGACTTATATATTCTGGGATGGGGATGAGGAATTTCCGGCTTCCGCAAATATTCTTTTCGATGACCAGATTGCAAACTGGACACATCCGGAAAGTGTGCCGGTACTGGCCGAAACCGGTACCAGGAAACTGATAGAGGCCGCAGGAGGAGAACGTGGATTTTGGGTAGAAAGATAATGGTTTGCGTTGACTTTTATTGTAGAAAATTATATAATGAATACGGTTATAAATAGAAAAAAAGCTGAACATTTCCATGGAAACAGGAGAATTTCCTGTGCAAGTCCGTTACTGTAAAGCCAGATACATGAAATGTTCAAGGAGTGGAAGCATTCTGCGGCAACCGGATACTTCCAGGAATAATGAATAGAAAAAGCCGTTGTCTTGACAGGACAGCGGTTTTTTTCGGCAGGAATGAAGTGAGGAAACTATGACAGGAACCACGGGACTGGAAGGGTACTACAGTATTAAAAACAATAAAAAAATGCGCTATGGCTATACCACCGGCTCCTGCGCAGCAGGGGCTGCAAAGGCAGCGGCGTTTATGCTTCTTTTAAACAAATACAAAGAAACAGAAAGCCTGATGACGCCCAAAGGAATTCTTCTATCCCTGAAGATTCTGGATATTACCAGGGGAGAAAACTGGGTTTCCTGTGCTGTAGAAAAAGACGCAGGAGATGACCCGGATGTGACCCACGGGCTGAAAATTTTTGCCAAAGTAGAGAAAATTTCCGGGAAAGAAATTATCATCGACGGCGGCGTTGGCGTGGGAAGAGTGACGAAAAAAGGATTGGAACAGCCAGTAGGCAGTGCAGCAATCAATAAAGTTCCCCGTGCCATGATACAGAGGGCTTTGGAAGAAATCTGCAGCCAGGCAGACTACGAAGGCGGTCTTCTGGTAACCATCAGTGTGCCAAAAGGAGAACAGACCGCTGCCAGAACCTTTAATCCCCGGCTTGGGATTGAAGGGGGGATTTCTATACTTGGAACTTCTGGAATTGTTGAACCTATGAGTGAAGCAGCCCTTATCAAAAGCATTGAAGTGGAGATGCGGCAAAAGGTAGAAAACGGAGCCGAATATCTTTTAGTGACCCCGGGAAATTATGGTGTAGCATACATAAAAGAACATATGAATCTGCCTTTTTCAGAGAATATGAAATGCAGCAATTATGTGGGAGAAACTCTGGATATGGCTGTGGATATGGGGGTAAAAGGGATTCTTTTTATCTCTCATATCGGAAAGTTTGTGAAGGTAGCAGCAGGAATTATGAATACCCATTCCCGCTGTGCGGATGGCAGAGCCGAAATACTGGCCGCCAACGCCCTAAGGGCCGGAATTTCCATGGAAGGGGCCAGAGAAATTCTGAATACCATTACCACAGATGAAGGACTTACCGTGATACAAAAAGAAGGGCTTTTAGAGCCGGTTATGGGAGAGTTGATGGATCGAATCAGCTATTATCTGAATCATAGAACCTATGGAAGACTGCAGACAGAAGCGGTATTGTTTTCCAATGAATTCGGATATCTGGGAGAGACAAAAGAAGCCAAAACTCTGGCTGAACTGCTGCGGCGGCAGTATCCCTGCTATACAGAAAAGACAGAAGAAAAGGAGAAAAAAACATGAATGGAAAATTATTGGGACTGGGCGTAGGACCCGGAGACCCGGAATTATTAACCATAAAGGCTCTGCGGATAATACAGGAAAGTGACGTCATTGCTGTTCCCGGAAATGAGGTGCAGGAAAGCGTGGCTTATCAGATTGTAAAAGGTGTATATAAAGAACTGGACAGCAAACCGTTGATTCCCATAGCTATGCCTATGACAAAGGATAAAGCTGTATTGGAAGCAAACCATGAGAAAGCAGCTGATGACATAGAAGCCTGCTTAAAAGAGGGAAAACAGGTTGCATTTCTGACGCTGGGAGATCCTACGGTTTATTCCACCTATATGTACGTCCATAAACGGATTCTAAGCCGGGGATATGAGGTGGAAATTGTCAGCGGAATCACTTCTTTTTGCGCAGTAGCAGCCAGATTAAACAGGAGTCTTGTAGAAATGGCAGAGCCGCTTCATGTGATTCCGGCTACTTATAAAGCAGATGAAATGAATGAGATTCTGGCCCTTCCGGGAACCAAAGTTCTGATGAAAACAGGCAGAAAATTAAAACAGGTAAAAGAGAGTATTTTAAACAGCGGACAGTCTGCGGTTATGATTGAAAACTGCGGAATGGAAACAGAAAAAATATATGAGACTGCAGAGGAAATACCCGATGCGGCAGGTTATTATTCACTGATTATTGTGAAGGAAAAGGGGTGAAAACATGATACATTTTGTGGGTGCAGGAAGTGGAGCTGCAGATTTGATTACACTTAGAGGAAAGAAATTTCTGGAGGAAGCAGATGTGGTCATTTACGCCGGTTCTCTGGTAAATCCTCAGCTTTTGGAATACGCAAAAGAGGGCTGTGCAATTTATAACAGCGCGAAAATGACGCTGGAAGAAGTGCTGGAGGTTATGTTTCAGGCAGAAAAAGAGGAGAAAATGACTGTGCGTCTTCACACAGGAGACCCCTGTCTTTACGGGGCTATTCGGGAGCAGATGGATGTTTTGGATGAAAAAGGAATTTCCTATGATTACTGTCCGGGAGTCAGTTCTTTCTGCGGTGCGGCTTCTGCCCTGGATTTGGAATATACACTTCCCAATGTATCTCAGAGCGTTATCATTACAAGAATGGCTGGAAGGACGCCGGTACCGCCAAAAGAGAGCATCGAATCCTTTGCTGCTCATCAGGCTACCATGGTTGTATTTTTAAGTACGGGTATGCTGGAAGAACTCTCCAGGAGACTGATAGAGGGAGGATACCGTCCGGATACACCGGCTGCTATTGTCTATAAAGCCACCTGGGAGGATGAAAAATCTTTCGTGTGCACGGTGGACACCCTTGCGCAGACAGCCAGGGAAAATCATATTACGAAGACGGCTCTTATGATTATCGGCGATGTGGTGGCCCATCATTCTTATGACCGTTCCAAGCTGTATGACCCGGAATTTACTACAGAATTCAGAGAAGGAAATTCCCCGTTATAAGACACAAAATCTTGCCCAAGAACTATGGAGGTAGATTATGAAAATATCAATTATCAGCTTCAGCCAGTCCGGATACCGGCTGAGTGAAATGCTGTACTGGGTATTAAAAGAACGTTCTTATGAAGTGACATCTTATACGAAAAGCAAGTATACTAAAAAGGTGCTGGATGAGTCCCAGCTGGATGAAGAATCCAGAGATTTCAGAAACGTAAAACAGTTTGCAAAACCGGTGGATGAATCCATCCACGAGTGGACCGGACAGCGTTTTCAGGACAGTGATGCCATTGTGTTTGTGGGGGCCTGCGGCATAGCTGTGCGCAGCATTGCTCCTTTTGTAAAAAGTAAAAAGATGGATCCGGCTGTGGTGGTGGTAGACGAACAGGGACGTTTTTCCATTTCCCTTTTGTCCGGGCATCTGGGAGGAGCCAATGAACTGGCAGAAGAGGTTGGTGAGATTGTGCATGCCCAGCCGGTAGTCACAACGGCTACGGACTTAAATGATAAATTTGCAGTGGATATCTTTGCAAAAAAGAATGGTTGCTATATCTCAGATATGGTGCTGGCAAAAGAAATTTCTGCCGCTGTACTGGCCGGAAAACAGGTGGGATTTGCCAGTGACTTTCCGTGGATTGGGGAACTTCCTGCAGAGCTGAAGCTGTGTGGAGAAGAGGAAGAAGAAAAGCCGGAGCTTGGTATTTGCGTTACCTCTGGCTATTTGGAACATCCTTTTGTACACACTCTTTATTTGATACCCAGGGTGGTTACCACAGGAGTAGGCTGTAAAAAGGAAACCCCAAAGGGAACAGTGGAAAATGTAATCCGCAGAGCCTGTGACGAACTGCTGATTCCTTCTGTGGCTATGGAACAGGTAACCAGCATTGATTTAAAGAAAGAAGAACAGGGGATTTTGGAATACTGTCAGGAACGAAACCTTCCTTTTATTACCTACACGGCCGAGGAACTACAGGAAGTAGAAGGCACATATGCCCAGTCTGATTTTGTAAAAGAGACAACAGGTGTGGATAATGTGTGTGAAAGAGCGGCTCTTCTTGGCAGCAGCAGAGAGGGAAAAGGAAGACTGATACAGAGAAAATATGCACAGGACGGCGTGACTGTAGCCCTTGCGATGAAGAAATGGAGTGTGAATTTTGAATAAATTATATGTGGTAGGTATCGGGCCCGGTGCCTATGAAAAAATGACTATTGAAGCCTCACAGGCTTTGCAGAAAAGTGATGTGATTATTGGATATACCGTGTATGTAGACTTGGTAAGAAACCATTTTCCGGGAAAAGAATTTATGACAACACCGATGAAAAAAGAGGTAGACCGCTGTGTTCTGGCCTTTGAAGAAGCCATGAAAGGAAAGACGGTTTCCATGATTTGCAGCGGAGATGCAGGTGTGTACGGCATGTCCGGTCTGATGTACGAAGTGGGAGTCAAATATCCGGAGGTAGAACTGGAAATTATTCCGGGTGTCACTGCAGCTACAGGGGGAGCGGCTGTTCTTGGAGCGCCGCTGATTCATGATTTCTGCCTGATTAGTTTAAGCGATTTGCTCACTCCATGGGAGAAAATTGAGGCCCGTCTGCTGGGAGCATCCCAGGCGGATTTTGTGATTTGCCTGTACAATCCTTCCAGCAAAAAACGGCACGATTATCTGGAAAAAGCCTGTACATTAATGATGAAGTATAAGTCTCCCGATACTGTTTGCGGAATTGTAGGAAACATTGGACGGGAAGGGGAAAGTATGCAGGTCATGACACTGGAAGAGCTGAAAAATACCGGAGTGGATATGTTTACCACGGTGTTTGTAGGAAACTCCCAGACAAAAGAAATCAATGGAAAAATGGTAACACCGAGAGGCTACAAAAATGTGTAAAGTCATTATTTTTGCCGGGACAACAGAAGGCCGGCAGATAGCAGAATTTCTGAATCGAAGAAAGATTTCCGCGCTCATTTGCGTAGCCACGGAGTATGGAGAGCAGCTTTTGCCCGCTTCCGATACATTAGATGTTTCCCATAACCGCCTTTCAGAGCCGGAGATGGAATCGCTGATGAGGGAAAAGGGCAGTCCTTTGGTATTGGATGCCACCCATCCCTATGCCGCAGAAGTGACAGAAAATATAAGAAAAGCCTGTGAACAAACAGGCTCTCCTTATGTGAGAGTGCTAAGAGAAAATACTGCAGAGAACATGGAAACAGAAAGCCTTTATGCGGGCAGTGTAGAGGAAGCCGTTACACTTCTGGAACATACAAAAGGGAATATTCTGGTGACAACAGGAAGTAAAGAGGCGGAGAAATATACGGCGCTTTCAGATTATAAAAAGCGGGTATTTCTGCGGGTTTTATCCCTTCCCAATGTAGCGCAGCAGTGTGCAGCACTAGGCTTTGAGGGCAGGAATCTTATCTGTATGCAGGGACCGTTTTCTATGGAATTAAATGCAGCTATGCTTCGGCAGCTGGACTGTAAATATCTGGTAACGAAGATGTCGGGCAGCACCGGAGGCTTTCAGGAAAAGATAGAGGCTGCCAGAAGCTGCGGCTGTATACCGGTGATGATTGGCAGACCATTAAAAGAAGAAGGGATTTCTCTTATACAGTGTAAAAGGCTGCTGTGTGAGAGATTTTCGCTTTCCTCTCAGGCAGAAATTACTCTGGTTGGGATTGGAATGGGAAGTGAAAAAAGCCGTACCAGAGAAGCTGCAGAGGCTGTCCGGGGAGCGGATTTGCTGATTGGAGCCAGACGTATGGTGCAGTCCTGTGTCGGAAGAGGACAGGATGTGTATGTGGAATATGACAGTGAAAAGATTGGAAATTATATCCGTCTTCATCCCGAATACGAGAAGATTGCCATTGTCTTATCCGGAGACACCGGATTCTACAGCGGCGCCAGAAAGCTTCTGCAGGTGTTGGGAAATCAGGTAAAAGTGATATGCGGAATTTCTTCTCCGGTATACTTCATGAGCCGTATCCAAAAGACCTGGGACGATACTATACTTACCAGTGTCCATGGAAAACATACAGAACTTGTGGGGCTTATCCGCCGTCACAAAAAGGTATTTTCCATTCTGGGAACCTCAGATGGGATTGCCGAACTGGCAGAAAAGCTAATAGCGTCGGGGCTGAAAAATGTCCGTATGTACACCGGAGAAAGACTGTCCTATGAGGATGAAAAAATCAGACAGGGAGGGCCGGAGGATTTCCTGGGATATGAAGCAGATTCTCTGAGCGTAGTCTATGTGGAAAATTCCGATTATGAAAAACTTCCTGTTACCCATGGCATTTCAGACAGTGCATTTTTGCGGGATAAGGTTCCCATGACAAAGGAAGAAGTGCGTACTGTATCGCTTTCCAAGCTGCGCTTATATGAAGATTCTGTCTGCTATGACATAGGTGCAGGAACTGGTTCGGTGTCTATAGAAATGGCGGTGCGGGCCTTTTCGGGAAAGGTCTACGCCATAGAAAAGAAACCTCTTGCCGTAGAGGTTTTAAAGAAAAACAAAGCAAAATTCGGTGTGGGAAATCTGGAAATTATAGAAGGTCTGGCCCCGGAAGCCATGGAAGATTTGGAACCTTGTACCCATGCGTTTATCGGCGGTTCTTCGGGAAATATGAAGGAGATTATCCGTCTGCTTCTGAAAAAAAATCCTTGTGTGCGGATTGTCATAAACTGCATTGCACTGGAGACACTTTCCGAAGCCTTACAGTGCTTAAAGGAGCTGCCGCTTACGGATACAGAGATTGTACAGATTGCGGCAAGCAAGGCAAAAAGTGTGGCCAGCTACCATATGATGATGGGAGAAAATCCTATTTATATTATTTCCTGTACCGGAATTGGCGCTTCAGAATAAGAGAGGAAACGTTTATGAAGAACATACCTCGTTTTTTAATCACTGCAGGGGCCAGCGGCAGCGGAAAAACACTGGTAACCTGCGGAATTCTTCAGGCTTTTAAGAACAGAGGGCTTTCTGTGGCCTCTTTTAAGTGCGGCCCGGATTATATTGACCCCATGTTCCATGCCAAAGTGATAGGAACTGCCTCAGCGAATCTGGATACTTTTTTTACAGAGGAGGAAACCACCCGCTATCTGCTGGAGGAAAACAGCAGAGGATGTGAGATTTCTGTAATGGAAGGGGTCATGGGATATTATGATGGAGTGGGAGGCACAACCACAAAAGCCAGCGCTTATGATTTGGCAAAGGTGACAAAGACCCCTGTCGTATTACTGGTAAATTGCAAAGGCATGAGTGTTTCTATTCTGCCGTATATCGAAGGGTTTGTAAAATATCAGAAGGACAGTGGGATAGAAGGTGTTCTTTTAAATCAGATGTCCCCCATGCTGTATCCCAGAGTGAAAAAACTCATAGAAGACCAACTTTCTATTTCGGTGTACGGCTATATTCCCCCAGTGGAAGAATGTGATTTAAAGAGCCGTCATTTGGGATTGGTATTGCCGGATGAGATAGGGGAACTTCGGGAAAAACTGAACCGTCTTGCCGCTGTTCTGGAAGATACTGTAGAACTTGACGGGCTGCTTCGACTGGGGAAATCAGCCCCGGATTTGGAAGTGAGAACGCCGGATTTTTTAATAACATCCAATATGAAACAAGAGAAATCTCCGGTGTGTATCGGGGTTTCCAAAGATGAGGCGTTCTGCTTTTTATATGCCGACAATCTTCGGATTCTGGAAAAAATGGGAGCAAAAATCTGTTATTTTTCTCCTTTGCATGAGGAGCATCTTCCAAATGATTTGGACGGGCTGCTGCTCTGCGGCGGCTATCCGGAGCTTTTTGGAAAGAAACTGGAAGAAAACGAAACTTTACGGCTGGAAATCCGGAAAAAACTGCAGCAGGGACTGCCTCTTTTGGCAGAGTGCGGAGGCTTTATGTATCTGCACGATACTTTTGAAGATATGGAAGGAAATTTCTGTAAGGGTATTGGGCACATAACCGGAAAGTCCTATCGCACCCCCCGGTTATCCCGTTTCGGATACATTCAGGTGAACAGCAAAAACGGGAAGCTGTTCGGAGCCGATACAGGCAGCTGCCCGGCCCATGAATTTCACTATTTTGATTCTACAAACTGCGGTACAGACTGTTATGCTGCAAAACCGGAGAGCAGCAGAGGCTGGGACTGCCTGCATGTTACAGATACTATGCTGGCAGGCTTTCCCCACTTTTATTATTACGGAAATCCCCGGCTTCCTATGGCTTTTACGGATTGCTGCAGAGCCTACAGAAAACATAAGAAAGAAGGTTTATAAAATGAATTTACAGGAGACTATCGAAAAAATTAAGCCGTTGAATCAAGAGGCTATAGCGTATACCCAAAAGCGTTGGGACAGCATTGCACATCCCCTTCACAGTCTTGGAAAGCTGGAAGATATGGTAGTACAGATTGCCGGTATTACAGGCAGCCCGGATGTGCAGAAACCCAGAAGAGTGCTGGTTCCCATGTGTGCAGATAACGGTGTGGTAGAGGAAGGTGTTACCCAGACCGGACAGGAGATTACAGCTCTGGTGGCAGAGAATTTTCTTCAGACAAAGGCGGCCTCCAGCATTATGTGTAAAAGTGTAGGCTGTGATATTTTTCCTGTAGATGTGGGAGTGGCTTCAGAGGTTAGTATCCTGAACCGCAAAATCGCATACGGCACAAAAAATATGGCAAAAGAGCCTGCTATGACCAGAGAACAGGCTGTCCAGGCTGTGGAAACAGGTATCGAAATTGCGGAAATGATGAAAGAAAAAGGTTATGATATCATTGCCACAGGAGAGATGGGAATTGGAAATACAACCACCAGCAGCGCTGTTGCGTCTGTGCTTTTGGACCTTCCGGTGGAAACTATGACCGGACGCGGCGCAGGACTTTCCACACAGGGATTTCATAAAAAAATCCAGGTTATCAAGGACGCCATTGCCCTGCATAAGCCGGATAAAGAGGATGCCTTAGATGTACTGTCAAAGGTAGGCGGCTTTGATATTGCGGCCATTGCAGGTCTGTTTTTAGGCGGTGCAGCCTTACAGATGCCGGTGATCATTGACGGTGTAATTTCAGCTACCGCAGCGTTGGCAGCGGCAGCAATCTGTCCTCTTGCAAAAGAATATATGCTGGCTTCCCATGTATCCAAAGAACCGGCAGGCTCCCTGCTTTTGGAAGCTCTTGGAAAGGAAGCACCTCTGCACTGCGATATGTGTCTGGGCGAAGGCACCGGAGCTTTGAATCTCTTCCCCCTTCTGGATACGGGACTGGCTGTGTACAATGGCATGAGTGATTTCAGCGGCTGGGGTATGGAGGCCTACAAACCTTTAGATTGATGGAGCACAGTATATGATTACAGTCATTACAGGAGGCAGCGGCAGCGGGAAATCTGCCTATGCCGAAAAAATAGTTACGGATTTTGGAGACCTGGAAAGGATTTACATTGCCACCATGTTTCCTTTTGATGAGGAAAGCCACCAGCGAATTGCCCGCCACCGCCAGATGCGGGCAGAAAAAAAGTTCTCTACCATAGAGTGCTATACCGGATTGAAAAATCTGAAAATTCCACCCAAAAGCTGCGTGCTTCTGGAATGTATGTCAAACCTGACGGCTAATGAAATGTTTCAAAAAGACGGGGCAGGAGAGCATACCGTGGAAGAAATTTTAGAGGGAGTACGCAGCCTGCAGACCCAGGCAAAACAGCTGGTAATTGTGACAAATGAGATATTTTCAGACGGCATTTCCTATGATACAGAAACACAGAGATACGAGAGCTATCTGGGGGAAATCAATCAAAAAATTGTCGGTATGGCGGACTGTGCCGTTGAGGTGGTTTATGGAATTCCTCTGTTTTTTAAGGGAAATGCAGAAAAATTTACAGAAAAGAAGGACAGATAAATGGGACGATTGTGGAACAGTTTTAAGATTGCGTTTTCGATGTATTCCAAAATACCCATGCCGAAAAGTGAATGGACAAAAGAAAATATGCGCTACATTATGTGCTTTTTTCCTCTGATTGGCGTGATTATCGGGGGACTTACCTGGCTGTGGGGGTACTTTGGGAAAGTTCTTGTCAGCAGCCATGTTTTTTATGCGGCTGTTCTGGTTCTGATACCGGTAGCGGTAAGTGGGGGAATCCATCTGGATGGGCTTTTGGATACCTCAGACGCTCTTCATTCTTATCAGCCCAGAGAACGAAAACTGGAAATTTTGAAGGACTCCCATGCAGGCGCATTTGCTATTATTACAGCAGTGGTGTATTTCCTTTTATACCTGGGTGTGTACAGTGAAATAACGCTGAAAAGTCTGCCGGTGGTCTGCATTGGCTTTGTACTTTCCAGAGCCTTGGGAGGCTTTTCCATAGCCGCATTTCCCATGGCAAAAAACACAGGGCTGGCAGCCGCTTTTTCCGATGGAGCACAGAAACAATGTGTGAAAATGGTATGTGCGATTTACGGAATTCTCTGCGTTGTCTCAATGCTGGCTTATGACCCTCTCATTGGAGGCTGCGCGGTTCTTGGAGCTGCTTTGGAATATCTGTATTACTACAAAATGTCTATGAAAGAGTTCGGCGGCATTACAGGAGATTTGGCGGGTTTTCATATGCAGATGAGTGAGCTGGTTATGGCATTCTTCTGCGTTGCGGGAGAAATTATCAGCAGATTTTTATAGAGAAAAAGGAAAGGATACGAGGATGAAATTAATCATAGGCGGTGCATTTCAGGGAAAAAAAGAATACGCAAAACAGCAGTTTTCTCTTCAGGAAGACCAGATGAGAGATGGAAAAGAAGCTGATTTTGAAGAACTTTTCCGTGTTCCCTGTCTTTACCATTTTCATGAATGGATTCAGAAAGGGCTGAAGCTGGGATGGGATTTTGACGGGATTACCGAAAGGCTTTTACAGGAAAATCCTGAACTGATTCTTATCTCCAATGAACTGGGATACGGGGTAGTTCCCATGGAGGCTTTTGACCGGACTTACAGAGAAACAACCGGGAGAATCTGTACAAAAATAGCTGCAGAAAGTCAGATGGTTATCCGGGTTGTCTGCGGTATGGGAATGGTGATAAAAAATGCTTAAAATCATACTGATACGTCATGGAAAAACTTATGGAAACACCAAAGGAAGATACATCGGGTCAAGGACAGATGAGCCTTTGTGCCGGGAAGGAAGAGAGTCTCTTCAAAAGAGGAAATATCCCAAAGCAGAGCTGGTGTATGTAAGTCCTATGAAACGCTGCATGGAGACTGCACAGTGCATTTATCCGGGAATTTCCATGGAAAGCAATGCCTTTTTAAAAGAATGTGACTTTGGATTATTTGAAAATAAATCCTACGAAGAACTGTCTGACTGTCCGGAGTATCAGGCCTGGATAGACAGTAACGGGACTCTGCCTTTTCCAAAAGGAGAGTCGCAGGAAAGCTTTAAAAAACGCTGCTCCAGAGGATTCGCCCAGTGTGTGGAGCAGGCCCTGCAAAGAGGGATTCAGCAGGCTGCCATGGTTGTGCATGGAGGAACCATCATGAGTATTCTCTGTGCTTTTGCTTCTCCAAAGGGAGCATATTTTCAGTGGCAGATTGGAAACGGCGAGTACTATGAATTGACGATTGAGGAAGAAGTATGGAAGAAAGAACAGGCAGTCAGCCTGGTGAAGAAAGGAACTTTTGGCAATGATTAAGTGGACTGCAGCGGCCCTGATTTTGGGCTTTTTAATAGATTTGCTGCTGGGAGACCCCAGGTGGCTTTACCATCCCGTGCGTATCATCGGAAACAGTATTTCTCTTCTGGAAAAATGGCTGCGGAAAGTATTTCCTGCCACAAAACAGGGGGAACAAAAAGCCGGGCTGGTACTGGTAATGCTGATTTGTGCGGGCAGTGGTCTGATACCGCTTTTGCTTTTATGTGCCGCATATAAAATCCATGTGGTTCTGGGCTTTTTGGCGGAAACTTTTTTCTGTTATCAGCTTCTTGCCACAAAGTCTTTGAGGGACGAGAGTATGCGGGTATACAGGGAACTGAAAAAGAAAGATTTACCGAAAGCCAGATACGCAGTTTCCATGATTGTAGGAAGAGATACGGCAGAACTTACGGAAGAGGGCGTGACAAAAGCCACTGTAGAAACCATTGCAGAAAATACCTCAGACGGCATTATTGCACCTCTGTTCTATATGGCAGTGGGAGGTCCGGCTCTGATGTTTCTGTACAAGGGAATTAATACCATGGATTCTATGGTGGGATACAAAAATGAAAAATATTTGTATTTTGGCAGATATGCGGCAAAGCTGGATGATATTGCTAATTATATTCCGGCCAGAATCTCAGCCTGGCTGATGATTGCAGGGGCTTATATTACAGGTATGGACGGGAAAAATGCAAAAAAAATTTTTCAGAGAGACCGTTATAACCATGCCAGTCCAAACTCTGCCCAGACGGAAGCTGTTATGGCAGGTGCACTGGATATTCAGCTTGCGGGAAACGCATACTATTTCGGAAAACTTTACGAAAAACCCACCATTGGAGACCCTCTGCGTGCCGTAGAATGTGAAGATATTCCGCGCGCCAACCGTCTGCTGTATGTAAGCGCCGGACTGGGAACCTTCGTGTTTGCTGCTTTGCGTTTGCTGGCAGTGGGAATTTGGGGACTGCTTTAAAGGAGAACATTATGGCAAATTTACATATTCACGGGGGAGATGTATACCGGTATCCCCATATGCTGGATTTTTCGGCAAACTGTAATCCGTATGGAATGCCGGAGGGCGTTAAAAAGGCGGCAAAAGAAGCCGTAGAAAAAGCAGATTGTTATCCGGATGTAGAGTGCACCGCGCTGCGAAAGGCTCTGTCTTTGAAAGAACAGGCACCTATGGAGCAGATTATCTGCGGCAACGGAGCTGCGGATTTGATTTTCGGACTGGTACTGGCATTAAAGCCGAAAAAGGCCCTTTTGCCAGCGCCTTCTTTCGCAGAATACGAGCAGGCGTTACAGGCGTCCGGGTGTGAAATTCGCCATTTCTTTCTGCGGGAAGAAGAAGAATTTGTACCGGGGCAGGACTTTATAGAAGAGATTACCGAAGACACAGATATGGTTTTCTTCTGCAATCCCAATAATCCTACAGGAGTTTTAAAGGATTTGGATTATATAAAAAAGATTGCAGAAAAGTGCAGGCAGTGCGGCACATTTCTGGTATTGGATGAGTGTTTTGTGGATTTCACAGAGCAACCGGAAAACTATACGATGAAGCCGTTTTTAGATGAATATTCCAACCTGTTTCTCGTGAAGGCCTTTACAAAAAAATATGCCATGGCTGGCCTCAGACTGGGATACGGATTTTGCAGTAACACAGAAGTCCTGGAACATATGCACCGCGTCATGCAGCCCTGGAATGTGTCTGTTGTGGCACAGGCAGCAGGCGAAGCAGCCTTAAAAGAAAAGGATTATGCAGAGGAAACACTGAAAAAAATTCAGATAGAAAAAGAGATTTTATTAAAAGGGTTAAAGGCCAGAGGACTTCGTATTTACGGTTCAAAGGCAAATTATATTTTCTTTCAGGGACCGGAAAACTTAAGAGAAGACGGCTTAAAACAGGGCATTTCTATTCGGGACTGCAGCAACTATGTGGGACTTGGGGAAGGATACTACCGGGTTGCAGTCCGGACAAAAGAAGAAAACAAAAAGCTGCTGGATGCGTTAGATGCAATACAGCGACAAAGTGGAAAGGAAGAGGGATTATGGCAAAAGCAATTATGATACAGGGCACAATGTCCAATGCGGGGAAGAGCCTGCTGGCTGCGGGACTCTGCAGAATTTTTAAACAGGACGGGTATAAAGTAGCACCTTTTAAATCCCAGAATATGGCACTTAATTCCTTCATTACAGAGGAGGGTTTAGAGATGGGAAGGGCGCAGGTTATGCAGGCAGAGGCTGCAAAAATCAAACCCTCTGTGCTCATGAATCCCATTCTTTTAAAGCCAACCAATGACATTGGAAGCCAGGTAATTGTCAATGGGGAAGTTCTGGGAACCATGAGCGCCAGAGACTATTTTGCTTACAAAAAACAGCTTCTGCCAAAGGTAATGGAGGCTTATCATAAGCTGGAAGAAGAGTATGATATTATTGTTATTGAAGGTGCGGGCAGTCCGGCAGAAATCAATTTAAAACAGGAAGATATTGTAAATATGGGAATGGCCAGACAGGCCAAAGCCCCGGTTCTTTTGGTAGGAGATATTGACAGAGGCGGTGTTTTTGCACAGCTTATGGGAACTATTTTTCTGCTGGAGGAAGACGAGCAGCAGATGGTTAAAGGCATGATTATTAACAAGTTCCGCGGGGATAAAACGATTTTAGACCCCGGTGTGGCAGCTCTGGAGGAGAAAACCGGAATTCCTGTGGTGGGCGTGGCTCCTTATATGGAACTGGAAGTGGAGGATGAAGACAGCCTGACAGAGCGTTTTGGAGGAAACCAGGAAGTGGACCTTATTGACATTGCAGTGATACGCGTGCCGAGAATCTCTAATTTTACGGATTTTAATGCCCTAGAGGTAATCCCCGGCGTCTCTGTGCGCTATATCAAACATGCAAAGGAACTGAAAAATCCAGACATGATTATTCTTCCCGGAACGAAAAATACCATGGAAGATTTACTCTGGATGCGTCAGAACGGACTGGAGGCAGCTGTACTGAAAAAAGCGGCGGAAGGCAAGGTGATTTTCGGTGTTTGCGGTGGATATCAGATGTTGGGAGAGTCTCTATCTGACCCCGACCATGTAGAAGCCGGAGGCGAAATCAAAGGTATGGGACTTCTGCCTATGCATACTATTTTCAGAGACTCCAAGACCAGAACCAGAGTGCAGGGCCGTTTCCCACAGGTAAAGGGAATTCTCCACACTCTGACGGGAACGGAACTGGAAGGATACGAAATTCATATGGGAGAAAGTATACTTTCAGAAGGAGCAGAACCTTTCACAGAAATCACAGATACTGTGAAAATGGAATCGAAAACAGACGGGGCGGCCTGCAGCAATGTGTACGGTTCTTATGTGCATGGAATTTTTGATAAGGAAGAAGTAGCGAAAAAAATTGTGGAAGCCTTAGGGGAGGCCAAGGGAATGGATGTTTCCCAGATGACCAGCGTGGACTTTGCACAGTTTAAGGAAACCCAGTATGATAAACTGGCAGACGGACTTCGGAAACATTTGGATATGAAGAAAATATATGAGATTCTGGAACAGGGAATTTGAAAGGCGGACAAGTATGAAAGTGCAACTGGAAAATGTAAAACCAAAAGAAATCGAAACCAGAAGTTTTGAAATTATTACAGAAGAACTGGGAGAGAAAAAGCTGACTCCCGAAACCGAATTGATTGTAAAAAGATGTATCCACACCAGTGCAGATTTTGATTATGCAGAGAACTTGTGCTTTTCTGAAAATGCGGTGGAAAAAGCCCTTGAGGCGATTAAAAACGGAGCATGTATTGTAACGGATACCCAGATGGCAAAAGCCGGTATCAATAAAAAAGCACTGGCAAAATATGGCGGAGAAGTATATTGTTTTATGTCGGATGAAGATGTGGCAAAACAGGCAAAAGAACAGGGAAGCACCAGAGCCACTGCCAGTATGGATAAAGCAGCTTCTATGGGAAAACCGTTGATTTTCGCCATTGGAAACGCACCTACAGCATTGGTTCGGCTATATGAACTGATAGAAGAGAAAAAAATTTCTCCATATTTGATTATAGGGGTTCCTGTAGGCTTCGTAAATGTGGTACAATCAAAAGAAATGATTATGGATACAGAGGTTCCTTATATTGTGGCCAGAGGCAGAAAGGGAGGCAGCAACATTGCGGCATGTATCTGTAATGCATTACTGTACATGATTGACAATGAAAGAGATTACTGGAAATAAGGTTTCCGGGAAAGGACCATTATGAAGTGTGAAAGATGCGGGAAAGAACTTTCAGATGCGGATTTATACTGTGACCGGTGCGGACAGGCCGTATTTCCGGAATATATGGATGAGGCGGATGTCTGGGCCTATTATAAATCGGACGAGGAACTGGAACAGATTCTGAAAGGGGAAAAAGAAGGAAAATCTCAGGAGCAAAAAAAGCAGCCGGAGCAAGCCTTAAAAAAAGAGGAAACATCTGCGGAAAACTCGGATGAAGCAGCAGAAAAGCCGGAGAGCGGCAAAAAGGGGTTCTGGGGCAGACGCAAAGAAAAAAAAGAAACAGAGGCGGCAGCTCCTGAAGAAAAAACGGAAGATGGGGCTGTGGAAACAGACAGCAATGAGAGCTCCGAAAAGTTTATAGAGCCGGTAACCGAGACAGAAAACGAGGCGCCGGAAAATACGGAGGATATGGCTGAACCGGAAGAACCCACAGTGCATACAGAAGTTATGACAGAAACGCCGGAAGTCCTGGAGGCGGAAACCGTGGAAACGCTGCCGGAAAAGGCACTTCTGGAGGAGAGCCAGGCTCACAGTGAACTGGAATCTGTTGCTGAAACCGTCAGCAATGAAGAAGAGGAAGAAAACTTTTTTGCAGAAGAGGACGATGAAGAAGAGGATGAAGAGGACGAAAAGGAAAAGCGAAATCTGACGCCGGAGGGCAAGAAAGCCAGAAGACGCAGGATTCTTTTGGCGGTTCTGTTTTTGCTTTTGTGTCTGACAGCGGGCATTTTCCTTAGTCTGCGTAAAATGAAAGAAATGGAGCAGCAGGAAAAAGAATATTATCAGCAGTTGGATTCTGCGGCAAATACAGAAAATACAAAGCAGAAAGAAGCATCAGAAGAAAACACTCAAAAAGCATCAGAAGAACCTGCAGCAGCTGAGGATAAGAAAGAGACGAAAAAAGAAGAGTATTTCAAGCTGGTTTCTGCAGAAGATGTGGATTTTTCCAAGTATAAGAAAATTCAGCCCACATCCACAGAAGAAAATTCCGTAAAACAGTCGGATTCTTACGATTACAGTGCTAAAAGCGCCATTGATGGAGACACAGCCTCTTCCTGGCAGGAAAATGAAGACGGTTCAGGCGAGGGAAAGGGAATCAAACTGACGTTGGATGGAAACCACAAAATACGGTATATAGTTTTGTATCTGGGAAACTGGCGGAGTGATGAACTCTGGGATTATAATTCCAGACCGAAAGAATTGACGATACAGGTGGGAGAAACACAGAAGAAAGATGTGAAGTTTTCCGACGAAAAGAAAAAATTCTGCCTTTCTTTTGATGAACCTGTAGACGCATCCTTTGTTTCTCTGTATATTAAATCCGTGTATGAGGGCTCCAGATGGCAGGATACCTGTATTTCAGAAATTGAATTATATGAATAAATAATAGAAAGAAACAAACGTGATTATAAGGGGCGACAACACTTGAGGCTGTCGCTCCTTGATTGCTACTTACTGGACTTTCTTTTCTCCTATCTGATAATCATAAATAAAGAACGTCATATCCCCTTTTTCGCCTTTTATGTCTATGATTTGCTTTTTCTCACACCGTCTTGTCAATCCCATGTGTTCATAAAATGGATAATTGCAACTGGTATCTGTGAACAGGTAAAAGTTGGAAATATCTTGCGACTTCATGTAGTCAACAACAGTTTGAAATAATTTTTTTCCCAATCCTTTGCCACGACATTTTTCACTGATTGCAAAGAACGCCAGCTCACCTTTGTACTTCTCTTTACAGGCAGAAAGCAATGCTTTATCGATTCCTTGCACAGCCGCAAATATTTTTGAGATTTCTCGTCCCTCTTTGGATATGTAAAGCGAAACGATAGATTTTAGCCATTTCATACGCAAAGAAAGCCGGCATTTATGGTTTTCAATATCTTTCCCCATGATAATACCAACTGGCTCACCGTTTATTTCTGCAACTTTTGTAAAGGTCTGATTGGTGAGACAACTGCTCAAATAAACTTTTGCCATTTTTGCCGCTGTCTTAGGAGAACAAAAGCGGTCATACTTCCATGCTTCCCGCACTATATTTTCCAGCGCCTGATGGTCTGTTTTCTGATACTCTCTTAGGATAATCTGTTCATTCATTTTTGCTTGTTTCCTCCATTTCTTGCTTTGCTACTTCTCATGGCATATAATAAACCGTACAGTAACAGTACAGTCAAGGGGGATTTTCTATGTTTTTTGATACAAATAAATTATTTACAATCGGACAATTTGCAAAACTGCACGAAATCAACAAAAAAACGCTCATGTGGTATGATAAAGTCGGCATATTAAAACCTGCTGTGATAAAACCGAATGGCTATCGGTATTATACATATCAGCAGAGTTCCCTACTGGAAACCATTCTTATGCTGCGGGAATTAAATGTGTCAATCTCAGAAATACAACACTTTTTGAATAACCGGTGTGCGTTTTCTTTAGAAAGTCTGTTGACTGATAAAATAACAGAGCTGGACAACACCATATCTCATCTTAAAGCTATCCGAGCCGTTATGAATGAGAAAAAGCAAAATATGACGCATATCCGCACGTTAGATATGTCCGGCTTCGAAATTGTTGAAAAGACAAAAGCACATTATTTCGTAACTGTCCCTACCACAACGGTTACATCATTTGAAAAGGAAATAGAAATGGTCGTAGATGAAACGAAAAAGTATCAATTACATCGTTTACATGACGCTTCCTATGGAGCTATGTTATCCGTCAAAAATCTATACAATGGCAATCTCAATGACTATTCCTTTTTGTATATTGAATTACCAGAACCAACGCATAAACAGGGACTTCACATACAGCCCAAGGGGAAATATCTAAGGGCTTTTTGTAAAGGAGATTGGAGTAAAATTCCAACCCGATATGAAGAAATTCTTTCCTATGCAGAGCAGCATTATTTACAATTTTCCGGCTTTGCTTATGAAAAAGGCCTCAATGAGCTTGTCATTGACACTTTTGATGATTATATTACGCAGATTGAAATACCAGTTCAAACGGAATAGTGTACTGTGGTCTTTCATATTTTGTGAATTACTTTACCGCATATATGGTTAAATTGCCGGATATCAACCATAAAATAGCGATTTATCCGACATTTTGCTTTCTTATTTAGGGATATGGAGTTATAATCTTTCTATAAAAATTAGAAAAAGGAGAAGGTGCCTATGAATTTTAAGAAAGCAGCAGCAACGAGTTCTGCAATTGTAATTGGGGCAACAACAATTTTGACAGGAATTCCGACTTCTGTATCTGCCGCACAGGTTCATACGGAAGTGGTACAGCAAGAACTTTCTACAAAAGAAACACAGGCAGAAACAAAAGTTGGGGAAGACACAAAAAAAGAAGTAAAATCGGAAACTGAGACAGAAACCACTCCGAAACAGGAAAAGGTAAAAGAAGAATCAGAAGCGCAGCAGCCTGAGAACTCAAAAGAAGAAACTCCAACAGAGGAAAAAACAGAGGAAACTCAGCCAGTAGGAATTAAAATTGATGAAACGAATTTTCCGGATGCAGTTTTTCGGGCAGAACTGGAGAAAAAATCTTATGGTGAGGACGGTGTCTTAACTCCAGAGGAAATAAGTAAAATAGATCGGCTTAGTATTAATAATCCGAAAATAACTTCATTGCAGGGAATTCAGTATTTTACCGAACTGACAAGTATATATATTGCGAACACCAAGATAACCAATTTAGATTTAATCGGTTTGAATAAAATGGATACGATACACATGGCTTATAATTCCCAGTTATCGTCATTGAAAATTTCTTTACCGGCGCTTAAAAGCCTGAGTTGTAGCAACAATGGGCTGACGACTTTGAGTATTGACGCCCCGGCTTTGGAACTCTTGAAGTGTCAGGGGAATAAACTGACTTCTCTGAGTGTGGATGGTTCAAAGGTGAGAAGTATAGAGTGCTATAATAATGAACTGCAAACTCTTTCCTTGAATACACCGGCTTTGGAGGTTTTGAATTGTTCCGACAATCAATTGACTTCCCTGGATGTGTCTGATATGAAAAGTTTGACATCCGTGACTTACGACAATAATCCTCCATTAAAAACTCTGGATTTCAGAGGATGTGACAATCTGGAAAGAGGATATCATTCACAGAATCAGGAAACCGTTTATATATCTGCTGGCATGACGAAGTATATTGGTTGTCATGTAGTGCCTGAACATACAGGAAACCTGATTATTGATTTGAATGGTTATTTCATCGTAAATTCGGATGGAAGCAAATCGGTAGATTTGAATCAGGTCATCTCGCCTGCTTTTATTAAGGTTCTGGAGAAAGAAGGACATGCCTGCTTTGATTCAGAGACACATGTTTTAACGATTCCGGCACAAGATAAAGCCACGGTATTAGAGGCCGGATTTGACGGTCAGATAAATTCAACAAAATGGACCTTTTATACAGATATCACGGCCGTGGATGACTGTGTTGTAAAATTTGACAGCATGGGCGGTACTTTGGTGGACGACCAGATGCTCAGCAATGGAGAGAAGGCTGCGGAACCAACGGTTCCTGTGAAAGAAGGTTATATTTTTACCGGTTGGTACACGGATAAAGAATGTACCACTTTATATGATTTCTCTGCGCCGGTGACAGCAGATATTACACTTTATGCAGGCTGGTCCACTCAGGCCGTGAATACACCGCCAGTGATTACAGCCGGAGATATTACGCTGATGGTTGGAGATACTTTTGACCCATTGACCAATGTGACAGCTACAGATAAGGAAGATGGAAACCTCATTCTGACAAAAGATAACATTGCAGCAAATGATGTAGATACCAAAAAGGCGGGAACCTATCACGTTACTTATAAAGTAACAGATAAAAATGGAGTTTCTACAGAAAAGACCATTACAGTAACAGTAAAAGAAAATACCCCGCCTACCATTACAGCCAAAGATATAACGCTGAAGGTAGGGGACAGCTATAATCCTCTGTCCGGTGTTACAGCAGAAGACAAAGAGGACGGAAAAATCACCTTGACAAAAGACAACATTATAGCAAATGATGTGAACACGTCAAAAGCGGGAACCTATCATGTTACTTATAAAGTAACAGATAAAAATGGAGCTTCCACAGAAAAGACCATTACCGTGACTGTGAAAAAAACTACAAAAACAAGTGCAACTACGAAAAAGTCACCGAAAACAGGTGATATGGCAAACCTGGGTCTGCTGACTTCCATGTTAGCCGGTTCTTCCGGACTGATTGCCGTTTTAAAAGGAAAGGGCAGAAGGAAAAAATAAAGGAATTTTAAATACTTTACAAAAAGAGGCCGCCTTTGGGCAGCCTCTTTTTGTTGCTGAAAAGTATCGCATCTCTCACCGCTTTAAAAGCAGAAAAGAAATGACAATATTGAAGTATCATGCTATTATTTATGAATGATACAAATCTATGATATAGGAATTTAAAAATTCTCAGTTGTAAAGAATTTCAGACAGGAGGAATAACCGCATGAATTGGAATATACCACCGCTTTTTCCGGTAAAAGGCGTTATCTTTGATATGGATGGCCTGATGCTGGATACGGAACGAATGATTCAATATAGTTGGGAAGTCACAGGAGGAGAACTGGGATACTCCAATTTTGGCAGCAATATTTTGCACACTTTGGGCATGAGCCGGACCCAGAGAAATCAATATTTTCTGGAAAAATACGGGGAGGATTTTCCGCTGCAGCAGTTTACAGACCGTTATCATGAGGTTTATCATACCTGTGAACGGGAACATGGGATTCCGCAAAAGAAAGGACTGAAAGAGCTTCTGGAACTTTTAAAGCAGAGGCAGATTCCCATGGCTGTGGCAACTTCTACCCATAGAGAGCACACGATACCGGAATTGAAACGACAGGGGATTTTCTCTTACTTTCAGGAAATTGTTACAGGAGACATGGTAAAAGAGGGGAAACCTAATCCCCGTATATACCAGCTTACCTGCGAGAAGCTGCAGCTATGGCCGGAGGAAGTACTGGCCTTGGAGGATTCTTATAATGGAATCCGTTCTGCCAGCCAAGCAGGCACGAAAGTCATTATGATTCCGGATATTCTCACGGATGATACCCCGGTAAGTTCCTATCTGTACGGGAAAATGGAATCACTGACCCAGGTGGCCCAGTGGATTTCTGGACAGAAAAAATAAGATCCAGATATGAATAGGAGGATTGGCTTTATGAAACGAAAAAGGAAACTTTTATTCGTTGTTGTTTTCGTTTTATATACAGTGATACTTGCTGGTATTTCTTTTTTCATTGGAAATGAAAGCACAAGAAAACAGATAAAAAATTTAGCAGATGAGGGTACGGCAGAAACGTTCTATGCTGAGATTTCGGACAGAAAAAATAATTTTCTGCGAGTAACAGGGCTGGAAATAAATGATATAAATTTTCGTGGAGATTTTGTTTTTTCCATTGATGAGGAGACAAAAATGACGTGGAGATATACAGAAATCTCTGCGGAAGATTTGGACATAGGTGATACTGTTTCCATCACTTTTACCGGAGGAATTCAGGAAACAGCACCTGCAAAAATTACTCATGTGACGCAAATACAATTACTGGAGGATGAGAAATAAAACCAGAACAGAAAAAGCCTGTGCATCCGTCTGCCAGAAAGAATACACAAGCTTTTTTGGCTGTCAGGCTTCTAAGACCTGTAAGTGTTCGACCAGAAGTTTCCGGATTCCCGAATATTCCCCCAGTCCTTTGACTACCGGCTCTACTTCGTATCCGGCAGCTTTAAACTGACTGTACCAGGATTCCGGGTCATCCCCTGCCATATCGTTTTTCGCATGGTCGCCTGCCACAATCATAAAGGGAGCCAGAACCACTTTAGAAGGTTCATATGCCTTTACCATACGCAGAAGACTTTCCATGGTAGGATAGGCCTCCACTGTTCCCAGGAAGATGTTTTCATATCCCTTATCTTTAAAGGTATAGTCCAAAGCCGCATAGATGGAGTTGGCATAATGGGTTGTGCCGTGTCCCATAAGCACCAGAACTTCTTCTTTCTTCAGGTGGGAAAATTCTTCAGCCACAGCCTGGATGACGCTCAGATTGTCCTGCTCGCTGGTAAGAAGGGGATCCCCGAAGGAAATAGAATGAAAATATTCCTGATAAGACAAAGCGTCTTCTTTCATCAAATCATTTTCAATTCCATTGATAACATGGGTGGGCTGCACCAGCACGTCGGTGATACCGTCTGCCCGCATTTGTTCCATGGCTTCTTTTACCGTGTTGATATGAATATTATCGCGCTTGTTTACTTTTTTGATAATCATCTTGCTGGTCCAGGCCCGATACAGAGGGTAATGGGGGAAGGCCTGCTGCATATCCCGTTCAATAGCGTCGATGGTGACTTCCCTGGTATCGTTATGGCTGGTGCCGAAACTTACTGCCAGAATGGCCTTTCTGGTTTCGTTTGACATGATTTTCTTACCTCCGTAGTGTGGATTCAAATTTACTTCTGCAATATATTGTTCCAGTGCCTTCAGATTTTTCGGCAGCGGAAGAGAGGATTTCAAAATCCCTTTTTTGCACAGGCTTTCGAAAAGCTCCAGAACCGCCGGGGGCTCCAGATTGGTCTGCCTTAAAGCTGCCCGGTTTCCGAAAACTTCGGCGGGGCTGCCGTGCATCAGCACCCTGCCTTCGTGAAAGAGCATGACTTCGTCCGCCCATTCATAGGCATAATTGACGTCATGAGTGGCCATGAGTACCGTAATGCCGTTTTCTGTCATGCGGTCTACAATGTGGTTGACCATAGTGGTGTGTTTGGGGTCTAAAGCTGCCGCAGGTTCGTCTAAAATAATAATGTCCGGGTGCATAACCAGAATGTCGGCAATGGAAACCTGCTTTTTCTGTCCTCCGCTTAAAGCATGGGTGGGTTTGTGGCGAAAAGGAGTGATTTCCAGATAATCAATGACTTCCTCCACTTCTTTTTTTGCCTGGTCTTCGGAAATCCCCAGGTTTAAAATTCCAAAAGAAATTTCCTGGTACACGCTGGCAGAGAAAAGCTGGTTGTCCGGGTCCTGAAACACAATGCCCACTTTGCTGCGCAGATGTAATAGTCCCTTTTTGTTATAGTTCACTTCTTCTCCGTTAAAATACAGTTTTCCCGACTGGGGTTTATGGATTCCCGTGCAGCAGAGGAAAAACGTAGACTTTCCGCTGCCATTGGCTCCCATAAAGGCCACTTTCTGTCCCCTTCGGATTTCCAGGGAAAGTCCGTTTAAAGAGTGGGAGTTGTCATCATCATAGGAAAAATGCAGATTATCGGCTTTTAATATCATATCTGAATTCATGAAAAAAATCTCCTCCATACAGCAAAAATAAATAAGGCGGTATCGAATGCCACAATGGCAGCAATGATTCGTTTCCTGGGAGGCCGGTTTTCCGACAGAACCCGTATGGTGCCGTCATAGCAGCGGGCTTCCATAGCGTCGTAGAGCCGGTTGGAACGTTGTACCGCCCGTATCATCAGCACAGATCCCAGCATACCGAAGGATTTCAGAGACGTCCGGTAATCCTTATTTCCCAGTCTGCAGTTTTGGGAAGTGGAAATGGCAGAAGCCACATCCAGCAGTACGAAGATAAACCGATAAATCAGCAGCATCAGTTCAATCAGCAGACGGGGACAGTGCAGTTTCCGCAAAACCTCCAGAATATCGGGCATTGGGGTGGTAAAGGACAAAAAGTACAGGCAGGAAACCGCGGAAAGAGCGGTGAGAATCAGCTGTACCGCATAAAAAAAGGAATGGTAGCTTGCCGTCAGATACCAGTTTCCAAGGGGAATGGCAAAGAAATCCATGGGAACCTGTTTTAAATTGAACATAATGGCTATGGTACTTAAAAACAAAAATGCCAGAGGTACGGTGAGAAACTTAAGATAACGCAAAACAGGGACTCCCCCTTTCCAAACGGTAAGAATCCCTGTCACAGCTAATACGATACCTGCCACCGCAGTCGAACGACTCATTACACAGATACACAGTGTAATCACTGCAAAGGCAAATTTCTCACTGGCATTTTCATATCTAAGCCGGGAATTGTAACACAGCTTATCAATGACTATCATAGAAACTCCTTTCGCCAGAGAACTTTAGTTTTCATCTTTCATCCATTTTTTACGCTCTACAAAACGTCCCATAAAAAAGGCAATGACGCCTACGCCAATACCGGTCTGGAGACAGAAGAGCAGGCTTTCCACTTCGCCGGGAAGTTCTCCGCCAATGAGCTTTTCAAAAATGGGGGTTGCCCAGGGTTCATAGGAGGAATCCACTTCCTCTACCACGGTGCTTCCGGCATCGTCGGAACCGCCGAATTCCGCGTCTTTTAAGACAAACAGCGGAACAAATGCAATTAAGAAAATAACGAGAATGGCCAGAATGACTTTTTTCTTCATCTTATTTTCCCTCCTTTAAATAACCAATCGCACGAAGTTCCGGTTTAGCATAGGTTTCCAGACCCATGATAATCAATACCGTGATGACGCCTTCAATAAGAGCCAGAGGAACCTGTGTAGGTGCAAATACCAGCAGGAATTTGCCTACTGCAGCGCCAAAGGTGGTATCCGCATGATGGGCAAGAGCCATCTGTACCGCAGTCACGCAGTATGTAAATAAGTCACCTAAAAATGCGGCCAAAAATACACAGACTTTTTTATCCACATTGGCCTTTTTCAGCACAACATAAAGACCATAAGATACAAAAGGTCCTGCGATTGCCATGGAGAATGTGTTTGCTCCAATCGTAGTCAGTCCGCCGTGTGCCAGTAAAATAGCCTGGAACAGGAGAACAATCAGCCCCAGAATGGAAACGGCAGACGGGCCAAACAGAATTGCTCCAAGCCCGGTGCCTGTCATGTGAGAACAGCTTCCGGTTACGGAAGGAATCTTCAAGGAAGAAATTACAAAGACAAAGGCGCCGGACATAGCCAGCAGGGTGACCAGATTTCGGTGTTCGTTTAAAGTTTTTTTGATAGACATGAATCCTGCAATGAGAAACGGTACGCACAGGACACCCCATGCGATGCAGAATCCTCCCGGAAGGTAACCTTCCATAATGTGCATGGCACTGACGGTTGGGACAATGCCGAAGGTAAGCGCAAAGGCGCTTGCCAGTACCAGAATACGTTTTTGATTTTTACTCATTTTTCTTCTCCCTTCTGATTTGCATGAATAAAATAAAAAACCTGTACGGCAGGGACCGACAGGCATCAGAAGAACAAGAGGTTATAGCAAGGTGAATAGATATGCTATGAGCCAACCTGTTCTTACACAAGGCCATCGTTCGTAACCTGTGTAAATCGCATGTATAAGGCAGGTCTTCTGACTCAGGTATCTTTGCTGCATTTTGCCTTCCCATTACAACAGTGGCATATTAAAATACAGCTCCTCCATTACAGCGGCGTGACCGTGTAAGATTTTCACTTAACTTTCCTATTCTCCTGCATAGCAGGCACCGTTATACATTCAATTCTTGTTCCATTGTAGCATATAGGGAAATTTTGTCAATGTTTTGTCAAATGAAATTGTACAAAAATCACAAAATACTTAAGTTGCACCCAAAAGAATTCTATGCTAAGATGAAAAAAGATTTTTAAGAAAAGCAACAAAAGATATGGGAGATTAAAAAACAATGAGTATTTCCATGATTGGCATTGACTACAGCAGAGCAGCCGTGGACATCCGCGCACAATTTTCTTTTACCAAGAAAAACGCTGTAGCTGCAATGGAACATTTAAAGGAAGAACCGGGCATTGCAGGCTGTATTATTTTGTCTACCTGCAACCGAATGGAAATTTGGGCAAGCACCACGGAAGACTGGCAGGGTTCTCTCTATGAATTTTTGTGCCGGGAAAAAGGGAAAGAACCGGCAGAATATGCACAGTATTTTGCGGAAAGGACAGAAGAGGAAGCAGTAGAACATCTTTTTTATCTTACCAGCGGTCTGAAATCCCAGATTCTGGCAGAAGACCAGATCATTACCCAGGTAAAGGATGCTCTGAGTTTGTCCAGGGAAGCCTACTGCACGGACAATGTGCTGGAGGTACTGTTTCGCATGGCGGTGACGGCAGCCAAGAAGGTAAAGACAAAAGTCATCTTTTCCAGGGGCAACAGTTCCGTGATTCATCAAGCCATTCACTGCCTGGAGGAAAAGGGCTTTTCCTTGTTTGGCAAAACCTGCATGGTTATCGGAAACGGAGAAATGGGCAAGGTGGCGGCGCTGGCTCTTAGAGAAGCAGGTGCAGAGGTGACGGTTACGGTGCGCCAGTATCGAAGCGGCATTGTCAATATCCCTAAGGGCTGTGAGCGGATTAATTACGGTGACCGGGGAGAATTTCTGCCTCAGTGCGATTTGGTTGTCAGCGCTACGGCCAGTCCTAACTATACACTGACCAGGGAGCTTCTGGAAACCGTCCCGCCCGTGGAACATCTGGTATTGATTGATTTGGCCGTACCAAGGGATATTGAACCCTCTGCCGGAGAACTTTCCGGTATTACCCTGTACGACATAGACAGCTTTAAGATTGATGCGGTTTCTCCGAAGCTGCAGCAGAGTCTGGAAAAAGCCGGGGAAATTTTGCAGGAACAGATGGAGGATTTTTACAACTGGTATGGCGGCAGAGACTTAATTCCCAGAATCCAGGACATTAAGGCAGAGGCGGTGCAGGATTTAAATCTCCGGATACTGAAAATTCTGCGGAAAACTCCCATGGAAGAAAAAGACCGGGAAAATCTGCTGCAGGCCATTGATACAGCTGCGGCAAAGGTGGTTAACAAAATGATGTTCGGGCTGAAGGATTCTCTGGAAGAAAAGGAATTTTTAAACTGCGTGGAAGGACTGGAAAAACTGTATGAAAACTGAAAAGGAAAATAAAAAATTTTTTCCTGTGTTTATAGACCTGAGCACAAAGAGAGTCGTAGTGTTTGGCGCGGGGAAGATTGCCACAAGGAGAGCAGAGACGCTGCTGTCTTTTGCAGGGGAGCTTATCGTCATTGCTCCGGCCTGTACAGAGAGGATTGCACAGCTTTTTGAGGAAGGAAAGCTGGTATATAAAGAAAAACCTTATGACCGGGAAGATTTGTATGCAGCAGATGTGGTGCTGGCTGCCACAGATGATACAAAAGTCAATGAGGACATTTACAGCGCCTGCAAATGTCTGGGGATTCCGGTGAATACGGCCAGCAATCAGCAAAAATGTGATTTTCATTTTCCGGGTATTCTGGAATATGAAGGCGTGGTGCTGGGCTTTAACGGCAGCGGAAAAGACCACAAAAAGGTAAAAGAGGTCCGCGAAAAAACCCGGAAAGCCCTGGAACAAATCCGAAAGGAAGAAGAAAAATGCGAAAAATAATCATTGGAAGCCGGGAGAGCAAACTGGCAGTGGTGCAGAGCGAAATGGTGAAAAAGGCCATTGAGGACAGCCACGAAGACATAGAGGTGGAGATTTACACCATGAAAACCACGGGGGATAAGATTCTGGACAGAACCCTGGATAAAATCGGCGGGAAAGGACTCTTTGTAAAAGAATTGGACAAAGCTCTTTTAGACAGAAAAACGGACATTTCCGTGCATAGCTTAAAAGATATGCCCATGGAAGTACCAAAAGAACTGCCGCTTCTGGCTTTTTCCAAAAGAGAAGACCCAAGGGATGTGCTGGTACTTCCCCAAGGGGTACATACGCTGGATAAGACGAAACCCATTGGCTGTTCCAGTCTCCGGAGAATTTTGCAGTTAAAAGAACTGTATCCGGATATGGAGTGCAAAAGCGTAAGAGGCAATGTCCAGACCCGTTTGAAAAAACTGGACAGCGGGGAGTACAGCGCTCTCATACTGGCTGCGGCAGGACTGAAACGGCTTGGGCTTGAAGCACGGATTTCCCGGTATTTTCAGCCGGAAGAGATGATTCCCGCTGCAGGACAGGGAATTCTGGCAGTGCAGGGACGGGCAGGAGAGCCTGGGGATTATCTGAAGGAATTTTCCGACTTGGAGGGATTCTATGCGGCAGTGGCAGAACGAGCCTTTGTCCGGCATTTAGACGGCGGCTGTTCCTCTCCTGTAGCAGCCCATGCCGTAGTCCGTGAGAAGGAAATCGTCCTTCGGGGCTTGTATTATGATGAAGAAACCGGAAAATATGAAAAAGGCATGATAACCGGTCCGGCAGAAGAAGGGGAAACGCTGGGTATTTCTCTTGCACAAAAACTGCGTGATACATGCAAAAATCAAGAATAAAGGAGCAGATAACATGAGTACAGGAAAAGTCTGGCTGGTAGGAGCGGGACCGGGAGATGCGGGGCTCTTTACCATAAAAGGAATGGAAACACTGCAGCAGGCAGAGGTGGTGGTTTACGACAGTCTGGTGGGACAGGAAATTCTCTCCCGGATACCGGAGAGCGCCCGCTGTATCAATGTGGGAAAACGGGCTTCTCATCACACTATGCCCCAGGAACAGATTAATCAGGTATTGGTAGAAGAAGCAAAGAAAGGACACCGTGTGGTGCGCTTAAAAGGCGGAGATCCCTTCCTTTTCGGACGGGGCGGGGAAGAACTGGAACTGCTGGTGAAAGAGGGGATTCCCTACGAAGTAGTTCCGGGTGTGACTTCTCCCATTGCCGTGCCGGCTTACAATGGAATTCCTGTGACACACCGGGACTTTACCTCTTCGGTGCACATTATTACGGGACATAAGAAGCAGGGAGCGGCTTATGATATTGATTTTGACGCACTGGTACGGACAAAGGGAACTCTGGTCTTTTTAATGGGAGTCAGCGCGCTTTCTGATATCTGCCAGTCCCTTTTGCAGGCAGGTATGGATCAGGATATGCCTGCGGCGATTTTGCAGAAAGGAACTACAGCAGGTCAGAAAAGAATTGTGGCAACGGTTTCCACATTGGAGGAAGAAGTTAAGAAACAGGGCATTGAGACCCCTGCTATTATTGTAGTGGGAAAGGTCTGTGCTCTGGCCAAAGAGTTTGCCTGGCATGAAAAGCTGCCTCTTTCCGGGTATAAGGTTATGGTTACAAGGCCAAGAGATTTGATTTCCTCTATGGCTTCCAGGCTGCGGCTTTTGGGGGCGGAAGTTCTGGAACTTCCGGCTATCCGCACAGAACCTTTAAAAGACCAGACGCTGCTTTATAAAGCCCTAAAAGCAGTGGATACTTACCAGTGGGTTGTATTTACCAGCCCTACCGGAGTGCGGATTTTCTTTGAGGAATTGTTAAAATCCGCCACTGACATTCGGAAACTGGCGCACTTGAAAGTTGCCGCCATTGGAAAAGGGACGAAAAAAGCTTTAGAAGAAAAGGGCTTTTTTGCTGATTATATGCCGGAGGTTTTCGACGGAGAGGCTCTTGGAAGGGGGCTCTGTGAGCTTTGTGAGGGAACGGAGAAAATTCTGCTTCCCCGTGCAAAAATGTGCAATCAGGAAATCCTTGCAGAGCTTGCCAAAAAGCCGGGGATTCTGGTAGATGACATTTCCATTTACGATACGTTCTATGAGACCAGAGATTTGCTTGACCGCAAAAAAGAATTTGAAACAGGAAGCATTGACTGTGCGGTCTTTACCAGCGCGTCTACGGTGCGGGGCTTTAGAGAAGCCACACCGGGACTGGATTATACCAAAGTGCGGGCAGCCTGCATTGGCAGACAGACCCAGGCTGAGGCAGCGGATCTTGGCATGGAAACGTATATGGCCCGGGAAGCGTCTATTGACAGCCTTCTTACTCTGGTAATACAATTAAAAGGAAAAACAGCCCGCAAGTAAGGCAGAAGGAGTTGGAAATTATGGATATGAACATCAGGCCAAGAAGATTAAGAGGCAGCGAAATTATGCGGAAAATGGTCAGAGAGACACGAATAGACAAAAGTTCTCTGATTTATCCGATTTTTGTAAAAGAAGGCACGGGAATCAAGGAAGAAATTGCCACTATGCCGGGTCAGTACCGTTACAGCGTTGACCGGCTTTCGAAGGCTTTGGAGGAGCTTTTGGACGCAGGAGTCAATAAGGTAATGTTTTTTGGTATTCCTGATGTAAAGGATGAGGTGGGAAGCCAGGCATATGCCAGCGATGGTATTGTGCAGAAGGCTTTAGAGAAGGCAAAAGCAGAATTTCAGGGCGATATGTACCTGATTACCGATGTGTGTATGTGCGAATACACTTCTCACGGACACTGCGGCGTCCTCTGCGGACATGAAGTAGAAAATGATAAAACTCTGGAACTTCTGGCAAAAACCGCCCTTTCCCATGTACAGGCAGGCGCGGATATGGTGGCGCCCTCTGATATGATGGATGGAAGAGTACGGGCTATCCGCAGTCTTTTGGACAGGAATGGACACAAGGAAATTCCCATTATGTCTTATGCGGTGAAATACGCCTCTGCTTTTTACGGTCCTTTCCGTGACGCGGCAGGTTCTGCGCCGTCTTTTGGAGACAGGAAAAGCTACCAGATGGATTTTCATAACCGCAGAGAGGGGCTGAAAGAAGCCCTTCTGGATGTGGAAGAGGGCGCGGATATTCTTATGGTGAAGCCTGCCATGTCTTATCTGGATATGGTACGGGAGGTAAAGGACCGGACCCAGATTCCGGTGGCTGCTTACTCAGTCAGCGGAGAATATGCCATGGTAAAAGCCGGGGCAAAACTTGGCTACATTGAGGAAGACCGGATTATCTGTGAGATGGCAGCCAGTGCATACCGGGCAGGCACAGACATTTATCTCACTTATTTTGCAAAAGAAATTGCCAGATTTATAGAGGAAGGAAGAATCGGATAATGACAAAATCAGAAGAATTATTTCAAAGAGCAGTAAAGAGAATTCCGGGGGGCGTCAACAGCCCGGTACGGGCCTATGGCTCTGTAACGGAAGCCCCACGCTTTATTCAGGGAGCAGTGGGCTGTAAAATTTTTGATGTGGACGGAAACGAATACATTGACTACATTGATTCCTGGGGACCTATGATTTTAGGACACAACAATGAGCAGATTAAGGAAGCGGTTATCCGCGCCAGTGAAAACGGTCTGAGTTTTGGCTGTGCTACGGAAAAAGAAGTGGAAATGGCGGAATTTATCTGTGAGAGAATTCCTCATGTAGAGATGATTCGCATGGTAAACTCCGGCACTGAGGCAGTCATGAGCGCTCTGCGCGTGGCAAGAGGCTATACGGGAAAATCCAAAATCATTAAATTTGCCGGCTGTTATCATGGGCATACAGACGCTATGCTGGTAAGTGCCGGAAGCGGTGTGATGACCAGTGGAGTACCGGACAGCGCCGGTGTGCCAAAGGGCTGCACCCAGGACACCATGATTGCGGTTTACAATGATTTAAACAGTGTAGAGCAGCTTTTGGTGGAAAGCAAGGATCAGGTAGCGGCTGTGATTGTAGAGCCGGTAGGGGCCAACATGGGTGTAGTTCCTCCAAAGGAAGGCTTTTTGCAGGGTCTGCGGGATTTGTGCGACAAGCACGGGGCACTGCTGATCTTCGATGAGGTTATTACGGGATTCCGTCTCAGCTTTGCCGGAGCAGCCGGATATTTCGGAATTACCCCGGACCTGGTGACTTACGGTAAGATTATCGGTGCAGGTATGCCTGTAGGGGCTTACGGCGGAAGAAAAGAGATTATGGAAATGGTGGCGCCGGCAGGCCCGGTATATCAGGCAGGGACTTTAAGCGGAAACCCCATTGCTATGGCAGCGGGACTTGTCCAGTTAAAAATCCTCTGGGACGACCAGGATATTTATAAACGCCTGCATCAGAAAGGAGAATTGCTTTTTGACGGTATCCGAAACATTTTCCGTGAAAAGAATGTGCCATACCAGGTGAATTCCGTGTCCTCCCTGGGCTGTATCTTCTTTGCCAAAGAGCCGGTAACGGATTATGCTTCTGCAAAAGCCTCAGATACCAAAGCCTTTTCCGATTATTTCCAGTATATGTTAAACCACGGGGTACATATGGCGCCATCTCAGTTTGAAGCCATGTTCCTTTCAGATGCCCATACGGAGACAGACATTCAGGAAACCCTGCAGCTTTTGCAGCAGTATTTCGCATAAGGAGGCAGGCAAAGCCCTATGGATAGCAATCTTTCAAACCTTGTTTTTCTGCTGCTGTTTTTTCTGGCTGCATCGATATTGATTCTCGTGCAGAATCGTTCCAACCAAAAGAGGTTTTTAGCGCGGATAAAAAATTCCTGGGGACAAATTCCTCCAAAGGAATACACCTACGAGGAACTGGAGCATATTGCCCAGTTCTTCCGACAGCGTGAAAAAAACGGCTTTTACATTGATGACATTACCTGGAATGACCTGGATATGGACCGTATCTTTATACTCATCAATCAGAGCTGTTCCCCTGTAGGGGCGGAATGTCTCTATGATCTTTTGCGGAAACCGGTTTTTGAGGAAAAAGAGTTAAAGGAAAGGCAGCGGCTCATAGAGTTTTTCCGCAGTCATCAGGAAGAACGGCAGAAGCTGCAAATGCTTTTGGCCAGTATCCGAAGACCGGGAAATGTGGGGATTTTTGAAGCTGTTCATGTGACAAGAGAAGTTACGGTTCAGGGAAAAACGGGACAGGTGCTCTGCTTGGGGGCATTTTTGCTGTCGCTGCTGTTTTTTGTCTTAAAGCCGAATCCGGGGGTGCTGGTTTTTCTGCTTGTCTGCCTTGTAAATATCGGAACTTATTGGGGCAAAAAGGGAGAAATTGACGCTTATCTCACCAGTTTCGGCTGTGTACTTCAGCTTCTTGAGGCCCAGAAGAAGCTGGAAAAAGCAGGGATTCACCAGCTAAAAGAGTATGAGGAGCAGGGAAAACAGTATAAAAAGCAGCTTTCCGGCTTTCGAAAGGGAGCATTTTGGGTAACGGAGCGCAGCAGTACGGCAGGAGGCGGATTAGGAGGACTTTTTATGGACTATATCCGCATGATGACCCATATCGACTTGATTAAATTTCACGATATGATGCACAGCATGCAGGAGCATATGACAGAAATCGAAGGACTGATTTCTCTGTTCGGATATCTGGAAAGTATGATTTCCATTGCGTCTTTCCGGGAAATTCTGCCTTATTACAGCCTGCCCCAGTTTCTTTCCGAGGACAGGGCCCGAATGGAAACAGAAGATTTGTATCATCCTTTGATTTCCCATCCGGTATCCAACAGTATTTCTGCCCAGGGCGGAATTTTAGTCACAGGCTCCAACGCTTCCGGAAAGTCTACGTTTTTGAAAAATGTTGCCATTAATGCCATTCTGGCTCAGACGGTTTACACCTGCACAGCTTCTTCTTACCGTGCCCCATATTTTAAGGTGATGACTTCTATGGCGCTGCGGGACGATTTGGAAAGCGGAGAGAGCTATTTCATCGTGGAAATCCGTTCTTTGAAGCGGATTCTGGATGAGGCGGACCGGGACGGAAATCTGCTCTGTATCATTGACGAGGTGCTGCGGGGAACCAATACCATAGAGCGCATTGCCGCCTCCTCTGAAATTCTGTGGAGTATTTGCAGAAGCCATGTGCTGTCTTTTGCAGCTACCCATGATATTGAATTGTCTTACATACTGCAAAACCGCTATAAAAACTATCATTTTGAGGAAGAAGTGGGAGAAGATGACGTGGTCTTTAACTATCTTCTGAAAGAAGGGCGTGTGACCACCCGAAATGCCATTCGCCTTCTGGATATGATGAAATATGACCGGAAACTGACCCAAAGGGCCCGCCGTGCGGTGGAACATTTTGAGCAGGAAGGAGTATGGGAGAACATCGAAGATTCGGTTGATAAATGTCGATAAATAAAAGAAAATAAAACACGAATTCTGACAATTTTTCTTGACACAGAGCACAAATATTGTCATAATAGAAGTGTCGAAAGGCCTTACAGCCTTCTAAATCATGTCGACTTTTCTCAATTTCGTTATCAGCATTAAGCTGTAACTTCAAGATTTCACATTCGCTGAAGGAAGAAAGAAAAGCCGGAATGTACAAAAGACGGTTCCATTCTTCTCCTCTGCAGCGGCAGATGTGTCTTGTATGTTACGCATTACATACTCTCTTACGGGGATGCCAAAAGGCATCCCCGTTTTCTGTTTTGTCAGGTTCGGACAAATACTGCCGGGCTTTTAGCAGAATCCGTGTCCGTTGCCGCAGCACAGAAGCAGGATAAGCAGAAGCAGACAGCTGTTGTCGCCATTGCCGCAGCCACATCCGTCATTGTTGAAACCGTTGCCGCAGAAAGCCAGCAGAATCAGAATCCAAACGATACAGTTACAGTCTCCGAAACCTCTTCCTGTCATATTACCTCCGCAGTTGTCATCACATCCGCAGCCACAGTTTGTAGCAGCCAAATCACTCATGTTTGTTCCTCCAAATATTTTGTTTACAATTTCATACTATGCCGGGAATAAAAAATGGTGCTGAAAAATTTTATTTTCAGGAAAGAATAAAGGAGGAGAACACCTGATAGATATTTAAAGTTCCATATCCCCATTCCCGGTTGGGGTAGAGTTTGTCGCCGGTTCGTCCGGCGCCTCGTATGAGCAGGGCCTTTAGTTCTGAGTTGTTGAAAATTCTGGGCGGCGTCCGTCCCATGCCCCATTCGATAAGCAGGGCACAGCCTCCGGCTGTGATGGCAGCAGCAGCAGAGGTTCCGGTGATGGTGGAGTAGCGGTCTTTCGGAGCAGGAGCCAGAATATTTACGCCGGGGGCTGTGATATCCGGTTTAATCTGTCCGGTACGGGTAAAGCCTCTGCTGGAATTTAAAAGCAGGCTGTTGTTGTAGGCGTTGTAAGCCGCTGTGGTAATCACGGAAGAGGCTGCAGCAGGGACAGTAAGAGTGGTATCCGGATTGGGACGCAGAAATTTCACATCGGGATTGGAAAAGCCGGTAATGGGCAGCCACATATGGTAATCTCCGCTGTTGAAGCTGCTGGTGTAGACACGGATTTTCCAGGGGCCGGGGGTAGGATTGGAAAACCGAATAAAAATCAGCTGCTGTCCGGAAAGCGTCTGTACAATCTCAGAGGTGACAAAAATCCTGGTTTCTTCCAGAATAAAAGAAATCTTTTCACTGTAGCTGATACGGGGAGGGATTTTGGGTATGACTTCGCCAAGGGGTGATTCAAAGCCAACTGCATATAATTCCGGCGGCTGTCCCCACAATTCTACACAGAATCCCTGGGTATCCGGTTCCACCAGAATCTCAACAGCGTCGAATTGGTCAGAGCTTACGGCAGTACCGTAGTAATGATGGCCCTTCCCAGCCTCGTTTCCTGCTGCCACTACTGCATGAAGTCCACGGTAATTGTCTGTAATGGACAGCATGAAATCCAGCGGAGAGGTGCCGGAATGGGAACCTTGATTGGACCCCACTCCAATGCAGATAACCACCGGTTTTTTCAGTTCGTCTGCCAGCCGCACCAGATAGCGGATACCCATCATAATATCCGAGGACTGGTAGGCCGGTGCCTCTCCTGTAACATAGAACAGTTCTTTTAAATAATTCTTCGCTTCTTTTAACTTCACCATGGCAATCATGGCTTCCGGAGCCGCGCCGATAAAATCGTCTTCTGCCAGTTCACTGCCGGCTGCAATACCTGCCAGTTGGGTTCCATGTCCGTTTTCATCCTGGCTTGGTACAATCTGGAAAGGGTTCTGAGCTTTCAGGGCCTGTTCAATATCTTCTCTGGTGTAACCGCTTCCGTACTGCAAATCATAAGGCGGCGTACCGCTTTGGATGGTCTGATCCCAGATACCGTAAATCCGGCTGGAGCCGTCTTTTTGGCGAAAGGCCTTATGCGTGTAGGATATCCCGGTGTCGATAAAACCCAGCAGCACATCCCGGCCTTTCAGATTCAGTACCGGCTGATTTTGTACTGCAGTAATACCGGAAGCATCCAGAGACACGCTGTTTAGAAGTGTAAACAATTTGGGAACCGTATTATAAAAGAAGCCGTAATCATAATAATTCTGAAAAAATTCTTCAGCCAGAGGGTAGTGGATGATGCCGTAATATTCGTTGAAGATTCTTGCCCCATATTCCTTATAGTCTTCCAGAAACCCCGTATACACCGGCAAAATCAGGTCTGCATATTCCTCTGACAGAATCATCTCTTTTACAGAAGGCATAAAAACTCCTGAAATTCGTTTTTCTTAAATCTATGAAAAAGAAAAGAAAAACTTGACTGGAATCTGTGCACAGTATCACTGGTTTACCGACATAGAATAAGATAATAAAAAGGAAAAAGGCAGGTGAAAGAAAATGGCATATGTGCTTCCTACCGGAAGGGGTGTAACGGCAGCAGTGCTGGATACCGGCGCCTGCCCTCACAGGGATTTTGACAGCCGGATTCTGGCTTTTGAGGATTTCGTCCATGGCCGTTCTCTTCCCTATGATGATAATGGACACGGCACACATGTACTGGGGATTCTGGGCGGCAGCGGGAGAGCGTCCAACGGAAAATTCCGCGGCGCAGCCCCCGGCTGCGGTCTGATTCCTCTAAAGGTACTGGATAAAAATGGAAACGGAAGTCAGGAAACCGTTATCGAAGCCATGCAGTGGATTTTAAAATACCGTGAAAAATATCATATCCGCATTGTAAATATTTCTGTGGGAACTACCAGCAGGGAGGGGCATGAACAACTGATTGAGGCTGTGGAGGAGGCTTGGGACGCGGGATTGATTGTGGTGGCAGCAGCAGGAAATCAGGGACCGGGGCAGGGCAGTGTCACCGCCCCCGGCTGCAGCCGGAAGATTATTACGGTAGGCTCCTCGGATATGATAGTCCATAATCTGGGACTTTCCGGACGGGGACCTACCAAAGACTGTGTAAGCAAACCGGATATTGTAGCGCCAGGCAATGCAGTAACCTCTTGTGCTAATTTCCCTGCAGCCTTTCCCTATACAGTAAAAAGTGGCACCTCCATGTCCACGCCTCTGGTTTCCGGCGGGATTGCCCTCTTTTTGGAACTGCACCCGGAATCTACCAATCTGGACATCAAAAAACGGCTCAGAAGCACTGCCATAGATTTGGGCTACCCTCACAACCTGCAGGGATGGGGACTTTTCCGACTGAAAAATTTTCTGGAGGGAAAATGAAAAACAGACTTGACATTCCGATTGTGATTGTATACAATGATACAAATGCTTTATTAATGCATAGTATTAAGTCGATAAACAAGGAGTGAGTACCATGATAAACAGAGCTGTCAGAATGAATTATCACACAAATTTACTGGAACTGGAAGAACACATGTATCCCCTGGTGGATGTAGAAACTCCCAATGTGTTCCATAACCTGTTTCCCTATTCTGAAGTTCCCAAAATTGCGTTCAATGACCGTATTGTTCCCCATCATATGCCGGATGATATCTGGATTACAGATACGACCTTCCGGGACGGTCAGCAGTCCAGAGCTCCCTATACCGCAGAGCAGATTGTGCGCATTTACGAGTATCTTCATCGTCTGGGCGGTCCGAACGGAAAAATCCGCCAGAGTGAATTTTTTCTTTACAGTAAAAAAGACCGGGACGCGGTAGATAAATGTATGGAAAAAGGGTATTCATTCCCGGAAATTACCGGCTGGATTCGGGCCAGTAAAAAGGATTTTGAACTGGTAAAAGAACTGGGATTAAAGGAATGTGGAATTCTGGTGAGCTGTTCAGACTACCATATTTTTTACAAAATGAAAATGACACGGCGAGAGGCCATGGAACATTACCTCAGTGTTATCCGGGACTGTCTGGAAATCGGTATCAGCCCCAGATGCCACCTGGAAGATATTACGAGGGCTGATATCTACGGCTATGTAATTCCTTTCTGCATGGAGCTGACGAGACTTATGGAAGAATATTCCATTCCCATTAAGGTTCGCTGCTGTGATACCATGGGCTACGGGGTCAATTATCCCGGCGCTGTGATACCGCGTTCTATTCCCGGTATCATTTACGGAATTATGACGCATGCCGGTTTTCCTTCGGAACTCATTGAGTTTCATGGGCACAATGACTTTTACAAAGCCGTGAGCAATTCCACTACAGCCTGGCTGTACGGCGCCAGCGGAGTAAACTGTTCTCTTTTTGGCATCGGGGAGCGGACAGGAAATACGCCGCTTGAGGCCATGGTTTTTGAGTATGCCCAGTTAAAAGGTACTTTAGACGGCATGGACACCACCGTCATTACCGAACTGGCTGAATATTACGAAAAGGAATTGGGATACCACATTCCGCCTCAGACACCTTTTGTAGGTTCTTCCTTTAATGTGACGAGAGCCGGAATTCATGCAGATGGCCTCTTGAAAAATGAAGAGATTTATAATATCTTTGATACAGAGAAATTTTTAAAGAAAGCACCTCAGGTAGCTGTTTCCAATACTTCCGGCCTGGCTGGCATTGCCCACTGGATAAACAACCATTTCCACCTGACCGGAGAAAAGCAGATTGACAAAAACAGTGAACTGGCTGTGATGGTAAAGGCCTGGGTGGATAAACAATATGAAGAAGGAAGAGTCACAGTTCTTACAGACGAAGAACTTCTGGCAGTGATCGCCGAAAGCTGCAACTGTCTGCAGATGGAACTGTGATAAGAAGGTGTAAAGCAATATGGCAGCAATATCTTTAAGAGGAAAAGTATTTGACAAAATCCGGGAGGATATTTTAAAAGGCAGGTATAAAAAGGGCGACGAGCTGGTGGAATGTACCATTGGAAAGGAACTGGGGGTCAGCCGTACGCCTGTCCGGGAGGCTATCCGCCAGCTGGAACTGGAAGGACTGGTACAGCTGATACCAAATAAAGGAGCCTTTGTCACCGGAATTTCCTCAAAAGACGTTATGGATATGTATCAAATCCGGGCAAAGCTGGAAGGACTGTGTGCAGCCATGGCGGCAGAGAACATTACCAAAGAACAGTTGGAAGAAATGGAAGAGGCGGTATATCTATCAGATTTCCACGCAGACAAGGGCAATTACGAACAGGTCTGCCAGCAGGACGGCAGGTTTCATCAGCTTTTATATCAGGCATCAGGAAGCCGGATTCTGGCGCATACCCTTTCCGATTTTCACGAATATCTGCAGAGAGTCCGAATGGCTTCTGTGAAGTTCCGTATGCGCGCCCGCCCTTCAAACAGCGAACACAAAACCATTTTAGAAGCCATTCGGACAAAAGATACAAAAAGGGCCGAGGAGGCTGCTTATCTGCATATCCGCAACACCATGGAAAACCTGAAGAATTTTGATATGGAAAAAGTTTTAAGGGAAGAAATCAAATAAGAGAAAAGGAGCGTAACCACTATGGGAAAAATAGCAATGACCACACCTTTGGTAGAAATGGATGGAGATGAAATGACCCGAATCCTCTGGAAAATCATCAAAGAGGAATTACTGGAGCCTTTTGTGGATTTGAAAACCGAGTATTATGACTTGGGCCTTACATACCGCAATGAAACCAATGACGCGGTAACAGTAGACGCAGCAAACGCAGTGAAAAAATACAAGGTTGGGGTAAAATGCGCGACGATTACCCCTAATGCAGCCCGTATGGAAGAATATCACTTAAAAGAAATGTACAAAAGTCCCAACGGAACCATTCGTTCTATGCTGGACGGCACTGTGTTCCGCGCGCCCATCGTTGTAAAAGGCATTGAACCCTGTGTGAAAAACTGGAAGAAGCCTATTACCCTGGCCAGACATGCCTATGGGGATGTGTACAAGAATACAGAAATGCGGATACCGGGCCCCGGCAAGGCAGAACTGGTCTTTACTGCTCAGGACGGCACCGAAACCCGGCAGATGATTCACGAATTTAAGGGCGCAGGTGTGCTGCAGGGTATGCACAATCTGGACGAGTCTATCGAAAGTTTTGCCAGAAGTTGTTTCTCTTATGCCCTGGATACTCAGCAGGATTTGTGGTTTGCCACTAAGGATACCATTTCCAAACAGTATGACCACACCTTTAAAGATATTTTCCAGGAAATCTATGATACTGAATATAAAGAAGCCTTTGAAAAAACAGGACTGACTTATTTCTATACCCTCATAGACGACGCAGTAGCCAGAGTGATGAAAGCAGAAGGCGGTTTTATCTGGGCCTGCAAAAATTATGACGGAGATGTTATGAGTGACATGGTTTCCTCTGCCTTTGGTTCTCTGGCTATGATGACTTCTGTGCTGGTATCGCCCAAGGGATATTTTGAATATGAGGCAGCGCACGGCACAGTACAGCGCCATTATTACAGACACTTAAAAGGGGAAGAAACCTCTACCAACTCGGTGGCAACGATTTTTGCCTGGAGCGGAGCTCTTAGAAAAAGAGGAGAACTGGATGACAACACGAAACTGCAGCATTTTGCAGACAAACTGGAAGCAGCTACAGTAAACGTCATTGAAAGCGGAAGAATGACCAAAGATTTGGCGCTGATTACCAGTATTCCTGCCCCTACGGTTTTGAACAGCCGGGACTTTATCTGTGAAATCCGAAAAGAGCTGGAAGCTGCACTTTAAATCTGCCTCTTTACGAAAAATTTTGAAAAATGGGAAGAGCCGCTTATTCAGCCAGCTCTTCCCATTTTTCATACAGCTTTTCCAGTTTTTCGGCAATTTCTGCCTTTTCTTTGGAAAGGCGGACACATTCTGCCACATTAGTGGCCACCTCCGGATTTGCCATTTCCTCATCAATTTCACTGTCTCTTTGCTCCAGTTCTTCAATGGCCTTTTCCGTTTTCTTTAAATCATTTTCCCGTTTCCGAAGACGGGCCTGCTCCTCTTTTTGCTGCTTCCAATCCATTTTCGTGGCAGATACGGTTTCTGTGTAAACTTCTTCCCGGACTTCGGGGGCATAGATGTCAGTCAGTTCTTCCTTTTTTTCCAGATAATAATCGTAATTGCCGATATAGTTTACCAGTTTGTGATTGGTCAAGTCCAGAATCCTGGTGGCTGTTTTATTGATAAAATAACGGTCATGGGACACATAGAGCACGGTACCTTCATAGTTATTTAAGGCTTCCTCCAGGATTTCTTTGGAAGTAATATCCAGATGGTTGGTAGGCTCATCCAGAATCAGGAAGTTGGCCTGGGAAAGCATAAGTTTGGCTAAAGACACACGCCCCCGTTCCCCGCCGCTTAAAGCAGAAATCGGCTTAAACACATCATCTCCGGTAAAGAGAAAGGCGGCCAGCAGGTTGCGGATTTCCGTATTCGTCAGCTTTGGATAATCATCGGAAATTTCCTCAAAAATGGTTTTCTCCATGTGGAGTACATGGTGTTCCTGGTCGTAGTATCCGATATGTACTTTGCTGCCCAGGCGGAAGCTGCCGTTGTCCGCAGGAATCACCTGATTTAAAATTTTTAAAATCGTGGTTTTTCCCGTCCCGTTGCTTCCGATAATAGCCACCCGCTCACCCCGCTTAATCTGAAAGTTTAAATCCTCAAAAAGCGGGAGAGAGGGAAAGGACTTGGTAAGGTGTTCTACAGTCAGCACATCGTTGCCGCTTATCACCCGAGGCTTTAAAGTAATCCGCATGGAATCGTCCACTTCCACAGGCTTTTCCAATACTTCTATTTTATCCAGCATTTTTTCCCGGCTTTCTGCCCGCCGTATGGATTTTTCCCGGTTAAAAGACTTTAATTTGGCAATGACGGCTTCCTGGTGTTTGATTTCCTGCTGCTGGTTTAAGTAAGCCTGATACGCGGCTCTTCGAAGCATAGCCTTTTTTTCACTGTAGGCGCTGTAGTTTCCTGTAAAAGACGTAACTTTTGTATTGTCAATTTCCACAATTTTCGTGGCGACCTTATCCAGGAAATAGCGGTCATGGGATACAATAAAGACAGCCCCCGGATAGTTCAAAAGATAGGTTTCCAGCCACGCAATGGAATCCATGTCCAAATGGTTGGTAGGCTCGTCCAGAAGGATGATATCCGGCTTGGATAAAAGAAGACGGCCAAGGGCCACACGGGTTTTCTGTCCCCCGGAAAGTGTGGAAATCATTTTGCCGAAATCTTCCTCTGCAAAGCCAAGTCCCTTTAAGACTCCGGTCAGTTCACTTTTGTAGGCATACCCGTTTTCCAGTTCAAACTCATGGGTCAGACGGGAATAGGCCTCCATAATCTTGTTCAATTCTTCTCCCTGGGTGTATTTCATCTCTTTCTCCAGCTGACGCATACGCACCTCCATATCCAGAATGTGCTGCTTTACCTGCAAAAGAGCGTCATAAATAGACAAGTCGCTGGTCAGCTCCTGGTGCTGAGCCAGATAGCCCATGGTTTTCCCTTTGGCTAAAATAACCTGCCCGCTGTCCGGGGGAAGTTCCCCCACAATGATTTTAAAAAGCGTGGATTTTCCTGCCCCGTTAATGCCCACCAAAGCGGCTTTTTCCCGCTCTTCAATATGGAAGCTGGCGTCTGCCAGCAGGGTAACGCCATCAAAAGATTTTTCTATATTCTGACATGCAAGTATCATGATAATTATCTCCTTTAAACTCCGTACAGCTACGAAAGCTGTCCTATTTATTATATCGAAAAATACAGGTTTGACAACAGAGAAACGAAAATTAATTGACTTTAATTTAACAATACACTATAATGGAGCGTAGAAATATGTATTTTGAATACAGGAGGGTTGTTATGGAGGGAAAATCCATTTCAAAGGCAGTAATTAAAAGACTACCCCGATATTACAGATACTTAGGTGAGCTTATAGAAGAAGGCGTAGAACGAATATCCTCCAATGAGTTAAGCGAAAAGATGCGGGTAACCGCGTCTCAGATTCGTCAGGATTTGAATAATTTCGGCGGCTTCGGGCAACAGGGCTATGGATATAATGTTCCCTATTTATATGATGAAATCGGAAAAATTTTGGGACTGGACAAGACGTACCACATGATTATCATTGGTGCCGGTAATCTTGGACAGGCACTTGCCAACTATGTAAAATTTGAAAAAAGAGGCTTTAAAATTGTAGGTATCTTTGATGTGAATCCGGTACTGAAAGGAATTTCCATCAGAGGAAATGAAATCCGTATGATGGACGAGCTTCCAGAGTTTTTAAAAGAGCAGAATGTGGATATAGCCACGCTGACCCTGCCGAAAAACAACGCGGCAGAGACAGCTGATTTACTGGTAAAAAACGGAATTCGGGCTATCTGGAATTTTGCACATCTGGATTTGGATGTACCAGAGGATGTTATCGTAGAAAATGTACATCTTTCCGAAAGTTTAATGCGTCTGTCTTATAATCTGAATTGTTATGAAAACGAACATCCAAAAAAATAACAACGTAAAAAGCTGCTGTAAAATGTAAAAGAGATTTTGCGGCAGCCTTTTCGCTTTACGCAAGGAAAAAGGACGGGTGAAACATGGAGGAGATTGTAACCGGAAAGCAGATGAAGGAACTGGATGCCTACACCATAGAAACCATGGGAGTACCTTCTCTGGTACTTATGGAGCGGGCGGGACTGCAGGTCTTTGAGAGTATGAAAAAAGAGGGGCTTCCCCTTTCAAAAGTGCTGGTGCTGTGCGGTTCCGGAAATAACGGGGCGGACGGTGTGGTCATTGCCCGGCTTTTGTTTCTGGCAGGATATCAGGTACATGTCTGTATTTTGGGAAATCCGGAACATTTTACAAAAGAAATGAAAACGCAGATAGAAATTGGCAGAAATTATGGAATTTCCTTTGTCAAGACTTTCTGTGTACATGAATATACTACTATCGTGGATGCTCTTTTGGGTGTAGGGCTTTCCAGGGAAGTTTCGGGTCTTTACCGGGAAACCATAGAAAAACTACAGGATTTTTCAGGGAAAATCGCAGCCGTGGACATCCCTTCCGGTATTGACGCAGATACAGGAGCGGTATGGGGCTGTGCCGTCAGGGCAGACCTTACCGTTACCTTTGCCTATAAGAAAGCAGGGCTCTGCCTGTATCCCGGTGCAGCCTATGCCGGAAAACTGCTTACGGCAGATGTGGGCATTTACCGCAAAGACAAAAGGTCTCCAGAGCTTTTTGCCTGTACGGACAGGGAACTTAAAAAACTCACCAGAAAACCGGACGGCAATAAGGGCAGCTTCGGCAAGGTCTTTCTGGCCGCAGGCAGCCGGGAAATTTTCGGCGCAGCGTATCTTAGCGGACAGGCTGCTCTGCGAAGCGGCGCAGGTATGCTGAAACTCTGTACGCCAAAAGAAAACAGGGGGTTGTTTACTTGCTTCCCTGAAGCCATGCTGGCACTTTATGAGGACGCTGCGGATATGGAAAACCTGGTGAGAGAAAACCTATGCTGGGCTGATGTGGCCGGCATTGGTCCCGGTCTTGGTACTTCTCCTCAGGCGGAAAGACTTTTAGAGACTCTTTTGAAATACGCAGACAAACCGCTGGTTATTGACGCAGATGGCCTGAATCTGCTAAAGGGTAAGGAAAAGCTTTTAAAAAGCTGTAAAGCTCCGGTGATACTGACCCCTCATCTGGGAGAATTTGCCCGCATGACGGGAATCTCTGTAAAAGAATGGAAGAAAAATCCTCTGACGATTACCAAAGAAACGGCAAAGAAACTGGGTGTCCTGCTGGTGTGCAAAGATGCCAGAACGATTATCAGCCGGGGAACAGAGGAAACCTGTATCAATCTGTGCGGCAATGACGGTATGGCGACAGCCGGAAGCGGAGATGTGCTCACCGGACTGATTCTGGGGCTTCTGGCTCAGGGACTTTCTCCATGGGAGGCAGCCTGCACAGGTGTTTATCTCCATGGAAAGGCAGGAGATTTGGCAGCAGAGAAAAAGGGCAGAGCCGCTATGCTGGCGGGTGATATTTTAGAAGCTGCAGGAGAGATTCTGAAGGAACTTTAACAGGAAAGAAGGACAATTATGAAGATACAGAAAAGAATCCAGGCAAACATCAACCTGGACGCCATTGCATATAATCTGGAAAACATAAAGAAAAACCTGCAAAAAGACACACAGATTATAGCTGTGCTGAAAGCGGATGGCTATGGGCACGGTGCCATACCCCTGGCAAAAGAAATCGAATCTTATCCCTATATCTGGGGAATTGCGGTTGCGACTGTGGACGAGGGTATGGAGCTGCGCCGGGCAGGGATTCAAAAGCCCATTCTTATTTTAGGCTATACTTACGAAGAAGATTACGACCGGATTGTACAGGAGGACTTCCGTCCCACAGTATTTAAGCTGTCTATGGCCGAAAAACTGTCACAGGCTGCAAAAAAAGCCGGAAAAACTTTGAAAATACATATTAAAATTGATACCGGCATGACTCGTATCGGGTATCGCAGTCCGCAGGAGGACATTCCGGAGATTGTAAAGATTTCCAAACTTCCCGGACTTGAAGCAGAGGGAATTTTTACTCATTTTGCCAGGGCAGATGAAAACGACGTTTCTCCGGCAGCCCGCCAGTTGGAAAAGTTTCTGGCATTTCTGACAGGACTTGAAAAGGCCGGAGTCACGTTTCCTCTGCGCCACTGTTCCAACAGTGCAGGCATTATCCGGATGCCGGACGCAAATCTGGACGCGGTCCGGGCCGGAGTCATCCTCTATGGCCTGTATCCTTCTGAGGAAGTAGAGAAAGAGCCGGTGCCTTTAAAAGCGGTCATGGAGTTAAAAAGCCATATTGCATACATAAAAACCGTAGAACCGGGAGTAGAAATCAGTTATGGCGGTACTTTTACCACAACAGAGCCCACAAAAGTGGCAACCATTCCCGTAGGATATGCAGACGGATATTCCAGAGGCCTGTCAAACAAAGGCAGTGTCCTTATCCGGGGCAGACGGGCGCCTATTTTGGGCAGAGTCTGTATGGACCAGTTTATGGTGGATGTAACCCATATTCCGGAGGCAGAAGAACTGGATGAGGTAACCCTTCTGGGAAAAGACGGAGAGGATTGTATTACCATGGAAGAACTGGGGAACCTTTCCGGCAGATTCAACTATGAATTTGCCTGCTGTATCAGCAAACGTGTTCCGAGAGTTTATTATAAAAACGGACAGGTACAGGAATAAGTTTAGATAATACATGAATACACACAAAGAAACTGGGAAGAATGATAAGCAGATATGAGAAAACAAATCGGAGTGTGAAATGTGTGGTTATCAAACGCGGAGATATTTATTATGCCGACCTGCGGCCTGTAGTAGGCAGCGAACAGGGCGGAATCAGACCGGTTCTGATTATACAGAATGATATCGGAAATAAACACAGCCCCACGGTTATATGTGCGGCGATTACTTCCAGAATGAACAAGGCCAAGCTGCCTACGCATATTGAAATTGACGCAGCTTCCTATGCCATTGTCAAAGATTCCGTTATCCTGCTGGAGCAGCTTAGAACCATTGACAAAAGGCGGTTAAAAGATAAGGTATGCCACCTGGATGCGGAGATTTTGCAGAAAGTAAATCATGCTCTCTGTATCAGCCTGGAGCTTCCTACATAGCCGGACCCCTGGTTTTTATGTGCGGAAATCTTGACTAACGAAAGGGAAAATGGTATTTTATTCATGGCACGGTTAAAACATCCGTGAGAAAACGGAAGAAGAAAGAAGGAATGAAAGAGATTTATGGACGATGGGGGCAGCCCTATATGGGCTCTTACAGTTTTTATTTTATTTATTATGATAAACGGAATCCTGTACGGCTTTGGTGCGGCAGTACAGAAAATCAGTGAAAATGAATTGGAAAAGCGGACCAAAGAAGAGGGAGACAAAAAAGCACAGTGGATTTTAAAAATTATGGAAAATCCCAGCCCGATTATCCATACCATACTCACCATTGCAACGCTGCTCAGTATTATGACGGGATATACAGCTATCCATTCTATTACCCCTTATGTGTTTCGATGGCTTACGGAACTGGAGGCTTTTTGGGGAGCGGGTGTGCCGAACTGGATTTTGAAAGATACGGCGCTGATTCTGGTTGTGATTTTTTCTCTGATTGTGCTGTTGTCTTTTGGTGTGATTTCTGCCAAGAAAGTATTTAACAGCAATCCCGACGCCTGGGTATACCGAACAGCCGGAATTGTAAAATTTCTGGTGACGCTTTTTAAACCTGTGACTTTTCTGATTATGAAATTGTCCAACGTGATTGTGCGCCTTTTCGGTGTGGATCCGCATAAGCAGGAGGATGATGTGACCGAGGAAGAGATTATTTCCATGGTAGATGACGCCCACGAACAGGGCATCATCGAAGAGAGCGAAGCGGAAATGATTCAGAATATCATGGAGTTTTCTGAAACGGAGGCTCAGGATATTATGACCCATCGAAAGAATATCCATGCCATAGAGGAGAATGTTCTGTTAAAAGACGCTCTGCTTTATATGCTGGAAAACAGCAATTCCCGGTATCCCGTATACCGGGAGGACATTGACGATATTGTGGGAATCCTGCATTTAAAGGACGCTATGAAGCAGGTGACTCTGGGGCATTGTGAGTCTATGCCAATCTGTACCATCCCCAATCTCATTCGGGAGGCTGCGTATATTCCGGAAACCAGAAATATCAGTGATTTATTCCAGCGTATGCAGGCAAAAAAAATGCACATGGTGATAGTTGTGGATGAATATGGACAAACCTCCGGTATTGTTACCATGGAAGACATTCTGGAGGAAATCGTGGGAAACATTCTGGATGAATATGATGAAGAAGAACATTTTATCCAGGTGCAGACCGATGATTCTCTCGTTATGGAGGGACGCACACCCTTGGAACAGGTAGATGAGGTGCTGGATTCCGATTTTGATGAGGAAGAGTTTGATACCTTAAACGGCTTTCTGACCTCTGTGCTGGGACACGTACCCAATATGGCCGAGGACAAGGAAATCAGAACAAACGGATATTTATTTACTATCCTTGGGGTAGAAAATAATACAATACAAAAAGTTCGGGTGGAAAAGCTGCCCGAAGAAGAAAAAGGAGAAAAGAAATGTCAGGACATTCAAAATTTGCAAACATAAAGCATAAGAAAGAAAAAAATGATGCCAAAAAGGGTAAAATCTTTACTGTTATCGGAAGAGAAATCGTGGTTGCCGTAAAAGAGGGCGGCCCGGACCCGGCCAACAACAGCAAGCTGCGTGATGTTATCGCAAAGGCAAAAGCCAACAATATGCCAAACGATACCATTGAACGAGGAATTAAAAAGGCAGCCGGAGACGCTAATGCGGATAACTTTGAAGTGCTTACATACGAAGGTTACGGCCCAAGCGGTGTGGCTATTATTGTACAGACACTGACTGACAATAAAAACCGTACAGCCGGAAATGTAAGAAGCGCTTTCACAAAGGGCAGCGGAAATATCGGAACCCCCGGCTCTGTATCTTTTATGTTTGACAAAAAAGGTCAGATTATCATTGATAAAGAAGAATGCGAAATGGACGCAGACGACCTGATGATGATTGCTCTGGACGCCGGTGCGGAAGATTTTGCAGAAGAGGAAGACAGCTTTGAAGTGCTGACAGACCCGGATGAATTCAGCACAGTAAGAGAAGCCCTGGAAAAAGAAGGAATTCCTATGCTGGAAGCACAGGTTGCCATGATTCCTCAGAATTATGTCACACTGTCTGACGAACAGGATGTAAAGAATCTGCAGAAAACCCTGGATTTGCTTGATGACGATGACGATGTGACCGACGTGTGGCACAACTGGGAAGAATAAAATTTAACAAGATACACATAATACCTCCAGAAAAGAAAACTGGAGGTATTCTTAATGTCTGAGGAGAAAAAAGAAAAGCTGGAAACCGCAGAAAAGCAAAATGAGCAGATAGAAAACCTGGGAGAAGTCCTTCTGGATGAGAATCAGAAGCAGTATCATATTCAGCTTTTGTCCATTATCGGAGAGGTGGAAGGGCATGAATGTCTCCCTAATAACAGCAAAACCACAAAGTATGAGCACGTTTTGCCAAAACTGGCCATGATAGAGGACAGTCAGGAAACAGACGGCCTCTTAATCCTTTTGAACACGGTAGGCGGAGATGTGGAAGCAGGACTTGCCATTGCGGAGATGATTGCTTCCTTAAGCAAACCTACGGTTTCCCTGGTTCTGGGAGGCGGCCATTCCATCGGGGTTCCCATGGCTGTTTCTGCGGACTATTCCTTTATTGTGCCAAGCGCCACCATGGTGATTCATCCGGTGCGCAGCAGCGGTATGTTTATCGGTGTAATGCAGACTTACCGGAACATGGAAAAGATACAGGACCGTATCACAGGATTTATTGCGGCCCACTCAAAAATGAAGCAGGAGCGTATAGAAGAACTAATGCTGAATACGTCCCAGCTTGTGAAAGATGTGGGAACCATGCTGGAGGGAGAAGATGCAGTGAAAGAAGGATTGATTGATGAGACCGGAGGGATTCGGGAGGCCTTGAAAAAGCTGTATGAAATGATTGAACGTAAAAGACAAATTTCTTAATCAGAAAACTCCGAAGATTTTA